>JBEDCE010000011.1:0-20490 GCA_041176905.1 Pseudomonadota bacterium | reverse complement strand
TTGACCCTGCCGGGCACCGACTGGATGCTGGTCACCGTCATCGCGATTTGTTTGTTCATCGGCGCCATGGGCAAGTCGGCTCAGTTCCCACTGCACGTTTGGCTGCCCGATTCGATGGAAGGCCCCACCCCCATCTCGGCCCTGATCCACGCCGCCACCATGGTCACGGCCGGCATTTTCATGGTCAGCCGCATGTCGCCCATCTTTGAGATGTCCGACGTGGCGCTGAACTTCATCATGGTCATCGGTGCGATCACCGCTTTGTTCATGGGCTTTTTGGGCATCATCCAAAACGACATCAAGCGCGTGGTGGCCTATTCCACCTTGTCGCAGCTCGGTTACATGACAGTGGCGCTCGGCGCTTCGGCCTACTCGGTGGCCGTGTTCCACCTGATGACACACGCCTTCTTCAAGGCCTTGTTGTTCTTGGCCGCGGGCTCGGTCATCATGGGCTTGCACCACAACCAAGACATCCGCTGGATGGGTGGCGTGCGCAAGTACATGCCCATCACCTGGATCACCTCGCTCATCGGCACCTTGGCGCTGATCGGCACGCCGTTCTTCTCGGGTTTTTACTCCAAGGACAGCATCATCGAAGTCGTGCATTTCAGCAACCTGCCGGGTGCGAGCTTTGCCTACTTCGCGGTCTTGGCCGGTGTGTTTGTCACCTCCTTCTATTCGTTCCGCTTGTATTTCTTGGTCTTCCATGGCCAGGAGCGTTACGACCAGAACCCCGACGCGCACCACGGTGATCATGGTCATGACGACCATCACGGTGATGGCAAACCGCACGAAACCCCTTGGGTCGTGACCGTGCCTTTGGTGCTCTTGGCCATCCCCTCGGTGCTGATCGGTTTCTTCACCATCGAGCCCATGCTCTTTGGCACCTTCTTGCAAGACGCCATCACGGTCAACAGCGCCGCTCACCCCGCGCTCGCCGAGTTTGCCAAGATCTTCCACGGCCCCGTGGCCATGGTCTCGCACGCGCTGTTCACACCGCCCCTGTACCTGGCCTTGGCCGGTGCGGTGATGGCTTGGTACATGTACCTGATCAACCCGGCGGTGCCTGCGGCTATTGCACGCGCTTTGCGTCCGCTGATCGTGGTCATGGAAAACAAGTACTACCTCGACTGGTTCAACGAAAACGTCTTGGCCCGCGGTGCGCGTGCCTTGGGTGTGGCGTTCTGGAAGGGGGGTGACCGTGGCGTGATCGAAGGCGGCGTGGTCAATGCGAGCTGGAAATTGGTGGGCGCGGTCTCGGCCTTGGTGCGTCGCGCCCAGAGCGGCTACCTCTACCACTACGCGTTGATGATGATCGTCGGCGTCTTCCTCTTCATGACTTACTTCGTCTGGCTCGCCAAATAAGGAGAATAAAAAATGGGTTTGCTGAGCCTTGCGATTTGGACACCGATTGCCGTCGGTGTGGTCTTGTTGGCCTTGGGCCGTGACCAGCATGTGCAGCCGGTGCGCTGGTTGGCCCTCATCGGCGCTTTGGCTGCTTTCCTCGTGACTTTGCCTTTGTACGGCGGTTTTGAGATTGGCAGTGCTGCCATCCAGTACGTTGAAAAAGTCCTGTGGGTGCCGGCTTTCAACATCCATTACCACTTGGGTGTGGACGGTATTTCCTTGTGGTTGGTCTTGCTCACCGCCTTCATCACGGTCATCGTGGTGGTGGCGAGCTGGACCATCACCGAGCGCGTGAACCAGTACATGGGCGCGTTCTTGATCCTCTCGGGTTTGATGATTGGTGTGTTCAGCGCGCAAGACGCCATGCTGTTCTACGTCTTCTTCGAAGCCACGCTCATCCCGATGTACCTGATCATCGGCATCTGGGGCGGTCCGAACAAAATCTACGCGGCCTTCAAGTTTTTCCTCTACACCCTGCTCGGCTCTTTGCTGATGCTGGTGGCCTTGATTTACCTCTACAACCAATCGGGCGGCAGCTTCGATTTGGCCACTTGGTACAAGCTGCCCTTGGGCGAGACCGCCCAAACCCTGTTGTTCTTCGCCTTCTTCGCGGCCTTCGCGGTGAAGGTGCCGATGTGGCCGGTGCACACTTGGTTGCCCGACGTGCACGTTGAAGCGCCCACCGGTGGCTCGGCCGTGCTGGCGGCCATCATGCTCAAGCTGGGTGCTTACGGCTTCTTGCGTTTTTCCCTGCCCATCCTGCCGGACGCTTCGCAAGAGTGGGCTTGGCTCATGATCACCCTGTCCTTGGTGGCGGTGGTGTATGTGGGCTTGGTGGCCATGGTCCAGCAAGACATGAAAAAACTCGTGGCCTACTCTTCGGTGGCGCACATGGGTTTTGTGACCTTGGGCTTTTTTGTTTTCAGCGACTTGGGCGTCTCCGGTGCGATCGTGCAGATGATTGCCCACGGCTTTGTGTCGGCGGCGATGTTCTTGTCCATTGGCGTGTTGTACGACCGCGTGCACTCCCGTGAAATCGCCGATTACGGCGGTGTGGTCAACACCATGCCCAAGTTCGCCGCCTTTGCCTTGCTCTTCACCATGGCCAACTGCGGCTTGCCCGGCACCGCGGGTTTTGTGGGTGAGTGGATGGTGATCTTGGCGGCCGTCAAGGCCAACTTCTGGGTGGGCGCGCTGGCCGCCTCGGCCCTGATTTTTGGTGCGGCGTATTCCCTGTGGATGTTCAAGCGCGTGTACCTCGGTGAGCCTGCCAATGACAACGTCAAGGTCTTGACCGACATCAACGGCCGTGAATTCTTGGTCATGTCGGTTTTGGCGGTGGCGGTGCTCTTCATGGGCGTCTACCCCAAGCCTTTCACCGATGTGATGGATGCCTCCGTCATCGAGTTGCTGCGCCACGTGGCCATCTCCAAATTGCCCTGAGTGGTCGACCCTGACCGATTGAAGAACCGAATGCACAAGACACAAAGAGAGTGCCGACATGATTGACAACATCAGCTGGATCACGGCTTACCCTGAAATCCTTTTGCTGGGCATGGCGTGCGTGATCGCGCTGCTGGACCTGGGCGTCAAAACGCCCCTGCGTGGCCTGACCTACGGTTTGACCCAACTCACGTTGGCCGCAGTGGTGCTCTTGACCGTCACCTACGCCATGACCGGTGAGACCCTGCTGGGCTTCGGTGGCCAAGTGGTGAGCGACCCCATGGGCAACTGGCTCAAGGCCTGTGCGGCCTTGGCCATGATGGTGACTTTCTCCTACGGCCGCGCCTATTCAGCCGAGCGCGACATGTTGCGCGGCGGTGAGATCTTCACCTTGGGCCTGTTCTCGTTGCTGGGCATGTTCGTCATGATCTCGGGCAACCATTTCTTGGTGATCTACTTGGGCCTGGAACTCTTGACCCTCTCGGGTTATGCCTTGGTGGCCTTGCGCCGCGACAACGCCGACTCCAGCGAAGCGGCCATGAAGTACTTTGTGCTGGGCGCTTTGGCCAGCGGCTTCTTGCTCTACGGCTTGTCCCTGGTGTACGGCGCCACCGGCTCATTGCAGCTGGGTGAGGTTATGAAGGCCATCGCTGGTGGTGAAGCTACCCTCAAAGGCTCTTCACAGGTTTTGGTTTTGGGCTTGGTGTTTGTGGTTGCTGGCTTGGCATTCAAACTCGGCGTGGTGCCCTTCCACATGTGGGTGCCCGACGTCTACCACGGTGCACCCACGGCCGTGACGCTGATGATCGGTGGCGCGCCGAAATTGGCGGCCTTGGCCATTGTCTTGCGTATCCTGGTTGAAGGCCTGCAGCCGCTGGCCTTTGACTGGCAACAGATGCTGGGTGTCTTGGCGGTGTCGTCTTTGCTGATCGGCAACTTGGCGGCCATCGCCCAAACCAACCTCAAGCGCATGTTGGCGTTTTCCACCATCGCGCAAATGGGCTTCATGCTCTTGGCCTTGGTGGCCGGTGTGGTGCCGGGCGCGGCCGACAACACGGCCAATGCCTACGGCGCGTCGATGTTCTACGTCATCACCTACGTGCTCACCACCTTGGGCACCTTTGGTGTGATCTTGCTCTTGTCGCGCCGCGGCTTTGAGGCCGAGAACCTGTCGGACTTGGCCGGCCTGAACCGCCGCAGCCCCTTGTTCGCCGCAGTCATGGCCATTTGCATGTTCTCGCTCGCGGGCGTGCCGCCGATGGTGGGTTTCTACGCCAAGCTCTCGGTCTTGCAAGCGCTGATGGCTTCGTCGCAAGGCTGGGCGCTGTGGCTCGCCGTCTTCGCCGTGATGATGTCTTTGGTCGGCGCCTTCTACTACTTGCGCGTGGTCAAGGTCATGTACTTCGATGCACCCACCGACACCCAAGCGGTCGGCGGCAGCACCGAGGTGCGCACCGTCTTGTCGATCAACGGTGCTTTGGTGTTGATTCTGGGGATCTTCCCCGGTGGCCTGATGGCCTTGTGCGCCCAAGCTGTCTCGACCTTGGGTCAGTAGGCCATGAGCAGCGACGGCCTGAGCGAAACTCGCCTGTCGCAGACCACCGTGTTGCGCGGGGACTTTCTGCACGTGGTGCGCGACACCGTGCAGCTGCCCAATGGCCGCACCGCCACGCGCGAATACGTTTTGCACCCCGGCGCGGTCATGGTGATCGCCTTGCTCGACGATGGCCGCGCCGTGATGGAGCGCCAATACCGCCACCCCATGGGACAGGTGATGATCGAATTTCCTGCGGGCAAACTCGACCCAGCCGAAACCGCTTTGCACTGCGCTCAACGCGAGCTGCGCGAAGAAACCGGCTACCAAGCCGCGCTTTGGGCGCGTGCCGGTGTCATGGCACCCACCATCGGTTACGCCGATGAACGCATCGAAATTTGGTTCGCCCGTGGCTTGCGCTTGGGCGAGCGAGCGCTCGACGACGGTGAGTTCTTGGACGTCTTCACCGCCACCCAAGCCGAGCTCAACGGATGGTGCCGCGACGGTCAAGTCATCGACGGCAAAACGCTGGTCGGCGCTTGGTGGTGGCAGCAGGTCGCCTCGGGCCAGTGGCCCTTGGACTGGCAAACCGTCTGAGGCTTCAGGGGTAGAGGCCGCGCAAATCGCGCGCGTGCAAGATGCGTTTGCAGGCCACGATGAAAGTGGCGGTGCGCAGGCTCACGCGGTGTTCATCGGCCACTTGCGCCACCACTTGGAAAGCGTCCTGCATGATCTTGACCAAGCGCGCGTTGATCTCGTCTTCGCTCCAAAAGAAGCTCGAGAAGTCCTGCACCCATTCGAAGTAACTCACCGTCACGCCACCGGCGTTGGCGATCACATCGGGGACCACCAAGACGCCGCGCTCTTGCAAGATGTCGTCGGCCTCGGGCGTGGTCGGACCGTTGGCGCCTTCGATCACCATCTTGGCTTGGATGCGTCCCGCGTTGACGTGGGTGATTTGTTGCTCCAGCGCGGCCGGAATCAGGATGTCGCACGGCACGTCCCAAAACGCATCCTTGGCCAGCACCTCAGCGCCCTCAAACCCGCCCACGCTACCGGTGCGCGCCACGTGCGCGAGCAAGGCTGGAACGTCCAGACCAGCTTCGCGGTAGATGGTGCCGCCGTGGTCTTGCACCGCCACCACGCGTGCGCCGGCTTCTGCAAACAACTTGCCCGCGATGCCGCCCACGTTGCCAAAGCCCTGAACAGCCACCCGCGTGCGGCCGATGTCCATGCCGATGCGCTTGGCGGCTTCGACGCCCACGGTGAACACGCCGCGGCCCGTGGCCTCGCGCCGACCCAGCGAGCCGCCGAGGTCGATCGGTTTGCCGGTGACCACACCCGTGGCGGTGGCACCTTCGTTCATGGAGTAGGTATCCATCATCCACGCCATGATTTGCTCGTTGGTGTTCACATCGGGCGCGGGAATGTCTTTGGTCGGGCCAATGATGATGCCGATCTCACTGGTGTAGCGGCGCGTCATGCGCTCGAGCTCACCCATCGAGAGTTGGCGCGGGTCCACCCGAATGCCGCCCTTGGCGCCACCGTAAGGCACGTTGACCGCGGCGTTCTTGATCGACATCCAAGCCGACAAGGCCATGACCTCGGACAGCGTCACGTCTTGGTGAAAGCGCACGCCGCCTTTGCCTGGGCCTCGGCTGGTGTTGTGTTGCACGCGGTAGCCCTCGAAGTGGGCGATGGTGCCGTTGTCCAGGTGAATCGGCACGTCCACGATCAGTGCACGTTTGGGCCGCTTGAGTGTGTCCACCCAGCGCGCCAAGGAACCGAGGTAGGGCGTGACGCGGTCGACCTGTTGCAGGTAAACGCCCCAAGGGCCGAGTTTGTGGGGGTCAAGGTAGGAGAGCAAAGCTTCGTTCATGTCGTTCCTGTTGGGAGATGCCAAGGTGACGCGAAGCTTAAGCAGGGCCGACCAGCCTGTCCAAGGCCTTGTGGGGATTGGGTTATGCATTTAATGCATGAAAGAGCAAAGCCCCTCGGCGCTGGGGTGGTTGCGCCGCCCAACCCCTTGCGCGCTTAGAATGCAAGCTTCACCGGGGGTGCCTGGGCTTGCAAAAGCCCGTGGCTGAGAAATACCCCTCTCACCTGATCTGGGTTGTGCCAGCGTAGGGAGCGTGATGCGAATGCCCAAAAACCGCTGTGCGGCCCAACGGCTTTCTCTTTCATGCCCCGAGCGGGCGTGTTTTAAAGAAAGGCGGTTCGGTATGCAACGGCGGTTTTTTGTTTTGGTCTCCACATCTTTGGCCGCGCTGTGCGTGGCCGGCGCGGCCCACGCGCAAACCACGCTGCGCGTGATGACGCACAGCTCCTTTGATTTGCCCAAGCCCTTGCTGGCGCAGTTTGAAAAAGACGCGGGCGTGAAGCTGCAAATCATCAAGGGCGGCGACGCCGGTGAGATGCTCAACAAGCTCATCTTGTCCAAAGCCTCGCCCGTGGCCGATGTGGTCTATGGCATCGACAACACCTTGCTGCCGCGCGCATTGGCCGCGGGCATCTTGGACAGCGACCCCGGTGCGGTGGCTCAACGCGCGGCCGATGCGGCCATGTCCGATCAGGCCGATCCCAGCGGCGTGCACGGCGGCGTCGTGCCCATCGATGTTGGCTTTGTGACCCTCAACATCGACAAGACCTGGTTCGAGAAAAAAGGCTTGGCCTTGCCCAAGGCCCTGCAAGATTTGGCCACCCCTGCGTACCGCAATTTGCTGGTGGTGCCCAACCCCGCCACGTCCAGCCCGGGTCAAGCCTTCATGCTGGCCACCATCGCTGGCTTGGGCGAAAAGGCCGCCTTCGATTGGTGGGGCCAAATGCGCGCCAACGGCGTCAAGGTGGTCAAGGGCTGGAGCGAGGCCTACTACACCGAGTTCACGCGCAACGGCGGCACCCGACCCATCGTGGTCAGCTACGCCACCAGTCCCGCAGCGGAGGTGTTTTACAGCAAAGAAAAAATCAGCACCTCACCCACGGCCAACCTGTTCTTGGCCGGTGGTGTGTTCCGTCAGGTTGAAGGCGCAGCGCTGGTCAAGGGCGGCAAAGCCCGCGAGGCCGGTGTGAAGTTCATCGCGTTCTTGCGTTCGACCCCGGTGCAGCAGGCCCTGCAAACCACCATGTGGATGTACCCAGCCGAGCCCGGCGTGGCCCTCGACCCGGTGATGCAGCACGCGCAAGCGCCCACGCGTTTTGAATCCCTGCCCTTGAAAACATTGACCGAGCAGGCTGGCGCTTGGCAACAGCGCTGGACGCGGGTGGTGCTGAAGTGATTCGTCAACGCCGCCACGCCTGGTGGCTGGCCGCCTTGCCCTTGCTGGTGGTGGTGCTGGCCTTGGCTGCGCCGGTGGCGCGTTTGTTGAGCCAAGGCCTGTGGGGCGATCCGGTGGCGGGCATGGCATGGGACGACAGCGGGCCCTGGTGGCAAGACGCGCACCTGCGCTTTCGCGTCGGTTGGACGCTGGCACAAGCGCTGGCCACCTGTGTGCTGTGTTTGGTGCTGGGCCTGCCCATGGCGTGGGTCTTGGCGCGACTGGAGTTTCGGGGGCGGCTGTGGTGGCAGCGCGCCTTGATGCTGCCCTTTGTGGTGCCCACCTTGGTGGCCGCGCTGGGCATCTTGTCGCTGTGGGGCCCACGCGGCTGGTTGGGCGAACCGCTGGCGCGCATGGGTTGGTCCTTGGCCGACACGCCTTGGCTGCTGCTCTTGGGCAATGTGTTCTTTAACCTGTGCTTGGTGGTGCGTGCGGGGGTGGACGGCTTGGCGCGGGTGAGTGCGCCACAACTCGCCGCGGCGCGCACGCTCGGTGCCACGCCATGGCGGGCTTTTTGGCGGGTGGAATTTCCGGTGGTGGCGCCGTGGTTGGCGTCGGCGCTGTGCTTGGTGTTTTTGTACTGCTTCACCGGTTTTGGTTTGGCGCTGGTGCTCGGCGGGCAGCGCTGGGCGACGGTGGAGGTGGAGATCTACACCCTGGTGGCGCACGAACTGGCCTTGGGCCCAGCGGCCCGTTTGGCTGTGGCCATGCTGGCGCTGACCGCGGGTGTGGCCTGGGCCTACGCTTGGGTGGAGCGGCGCTTGTCCAGTTCGAACCGGGTGGTGCCCGTGCCGCGCCAAGCCTTGGCGGGCCGAGCGGCGTGGGCTTGGTGGGCGCTTTCTTTTTTGACCTGGCTGCTGCTGTGTGGCGCACCGTTGATTGCGCTTCTGGTGCAAGGCGCACACGCCGCGATGTGGGGGCAGGGTGCTTCGGTGTGGGCCGATGAGGACGTGCGCTTGGCCCTGGGTAACACCTTGCGCTTCACCGCCATGGCCTTGGGTGTGGCCACAGTTTTGGGCGTGTTGCACGCCTTGGCTGGTCAAGCCATGCGCCGCTGGGCCGCACCAGCATTGGCCTGGCGCGCCAGTGCGTACGCGCCGCTGGTGGTCTCGCCGGTGGCGCTGGCCTTTGGTTTGCTGTTGTTGTACCCGCAGTGGTTGGCGAGCTTGCCGCTTTTGGTCTTGGCCTATGCGCTGTTGGCCTACCCCTTTGTGGCCAAGGCCTTGGCCGCCGCATTGGACGCTTTGCCCGCCCAATACGCCCAGGCCGCGGCCAGCTTGGGCGCGTCGCCCGGGCGTGTGTGGTGGCGCGTGACGCTGCCGCTGGTCTCAGGCGCGCTGCGCCGGGGCGTGGCCTTTGCTGCGGCCACCATGTTGGGTGAGTTTGCGGTCTCGCTGCTCTTGTCGCGGCCCGAGTGGTTGACCTTGACCACCTTGATTTACCAGCGCTTTGGCCGCCCCGGTGCGGCCAACCTGGACACGGCGTGGGTGCTCTCGGCCGGGCTCATGGTCTTGGCGCTGTGTGTGTTTGTGTTGATTGAAGGGCGCCCCAGGCGAGAATCGAACCATGCTTGAACTGCGCGACATCTCTCACCACTGGATTGGCCCGAACGGCCAGCCACAAGCGCTGCTTCGCGGCGTGAGCTTGGCGGTCGCGCCGGGGCAAACCGTGGCCCTGCTCGGCGCTTCGGGCAGCGGCAAGAGCACGCTGCTCAAGATCATCGCGGGGCTGGAAACGCCCGAAGCTGGAAGTATCTGCTTAGACGGTCAAGACATCAGCGACTGGCCGCCCGAGCGCCGCCGCTTGGCCTTGATGTTCCAAGACTTCGCGCTGTTCCCCCACCTGAACCTGCAAGACAACGTGGCTTTTGGTTTGGTCGAACAAGGTGTGCCGCGCGCGCAGGCGCGTGCTCGCGCCGATGGCTTGTTGCAACGCTTTGGTTTGGGCGGGCGCGGCCGGGAGCGGGTGGACACCTTGTCCGGTGGTGAGCAACAGCGCGTGGCCTTGGCCCGCGCCCTCATCACCCAGCCGCGGGCGTTGTTGCTCGACGAGCCGTTTTCTGCGCTGGACGCTGACTTGCGTGCCGACCTGCGCGCCGAATTTGCGCAGCGCATCGCCGAGCACGGCATGCGCGCCGTGCTGGTCACCCACGACGAAGCCGAGGCCCGTGCCATGGCCAGCACGGCTTGGCGCTTGCAAGACGGGGTGTTGCACGCCTGTTGGTGAGGGCCGCAGGCAGGCACGAGCCGCGCCGTCCACTACACTTGGAGACCCGGATCGCCATGGCGGCGAGTCCCAACACACAAGGAGCAGCCCATGGGCGCACAGTGGAAAGCCAAAGGCAAGGCACAAGCCGCCGACGCCAGAGGCAAATTGTTTGGCCGCTTGGCCAAGGACATCATGATCGCAGCCCGCAACGGCCCAGACCCCACCGCCAATTCGCGCCTGCGACTGGTGGTGGAACAGGCCCGCAAGGTGTCCATGCCCAAGGAAACGCTGGAGCGCGCCATCAAAAAAGGCGCGGGCCTGTTGGGCGACGCGGTGAGCTTTGACCGCGTGATTTACGAAGGCTTTGCGCCGCACCAAGTGCCGGTGATGATCGAGGTGTTGACCGACAACGTCAACCGCAGCGCTTCCGACATGCGCGTGTTGTTCCGCAAAGGCCAACAAGGCACCAGCGGCTCGGTGTCCTGGGACTTTGATCATGTCGGCATCATCGAAGCCGAACCCGCCACGGCGGGTGCCGACCCCGAACTCGCCGCCATCGAAGCGGGCGCGCAAGACTTCGAGCCCGCAGACGAAGACGGCGTGACGGTGTTCATCACCGAACCCACCGACCTGGACTTGGTCAGCCGCGCTTTGCCCGCACACGGTTTCACCGTGTTGTCGAACAAGCTCGGTTACCAACCCAAAAACCCCGTGGACCCGGCCAGCTTGAGCGCCGAGGCTTTGGCCGAAGTCGAAGCGTTCTTGGCCGCCATCGACGACAACGAAGACGTGCAAAACGTCTTCGCCGGTTTGGGCGGCTGAGGGTCGCTGGGCTCTTCAGGGCTGGCGCAGTGTTTGCAGCAAGCGCTGCCCAGCCCGGCCATCCACCGTCCAGCCCAATCGGGCTTGCTCGGCTCGGATGGCCGCACGGCTTTTTTCACCCAAGGCGCCGTCGACTTCACCGATGTCGTGCCCGCGCATGAGCAGCAGCGTCTGCAGGCTGCGACGCTCGGCGCGTGACAAACCCGGATCGTCGGTCGGCCACGCGGTGGCAAAAGGCTGGCCGCCGCGCAAGCGGTCGGCCAAGTGCGCGATCGCCAAACCGTAACTTTCGGCGGCGTTGTAGCTGAACACCGCGTCGAAGTTGCGCATCACCAAAAACGCTGGGCCTTGCGGGCCTGCGGGGCGCATCAAACCGGCTTTGGGTAAGTTGATGGGCAGGGCGCTGCCGTCGACACGGCGCAAGCCCAAAGAACGCCAGTGGTCGACGTCGCGCTTGACGCGCCGTCCTTCGCCGCTGGCAGGCACCGCACCCTTGGGCACTTGCACTTCAAAGCCCCAAACCTGACCGTCTTGCCAACCCGCGCGCTGCAAGAAGTTCGCGGTGGAGGCCAAGGCGTCGGCGGTGTTGCCCATCAGGTCGGCTCGGCCATCGCCGTCAAAGTCCACGGCCAAGCGCTCAAAAGTGGTGGGCATGAATTGGGTGTGGCCAAAGGCCCCGGCCCATGAGCCCAGGAACTGCTCGGCGGGGAAGTGGCCCGCTTGCACGATGCGCAGGGCGGCGAACAGCTCACCGCGAAAAAACGTTTGGCGACGGCCCTCGCACGACAGGGTGGCCAAGGCCTGAACGATGGGGAAGCGGCCAAAGCCTTGGCCGTAGTTGCTCTCCACGCCCCACACCGCCACCACCGTGGCCGGGTCCACGCCGTAGCGGGCGTTCACCCGCTTCAGCACATCGGCGTGGGTGGCCAGCATGGCTTGGCCTTGTGCCACGCGCTCTTCGTCCACCAACACCGCCAAGTAATCCCAAATTGGCGTGCTGAATTCGGGCTGCGTGTTGAGCGCGGCGACCGCGCGCGGCTCGGACACCAAGCCCGTGGTGTGGGTGCGCCAAGTGGCCGCATTCACGCCCGCTTGCCTGGCTGGGGCTTGAAGCTCGGCCAAACAAGCGCTCAAATCGTTGGGCGTTTGTGCCCCCGCCGTTGCGGCGCTCAACAGGCCTGCGGCCAACCCCATCCATCGCATGTGTGTTCCCCTTTGGTTGGGGGAATCTTAACGGTGCGGATTCAGGCCAACGCTGCGTCGAGCATGAGCATGAAGATGAAGCCGCCCATGAGCGTGATCGAGGCCATGCCCTCAAAACCGTCGCGGTGGGTTTCGGGGATGATTTCGTGGCTGATCACAAACAACATCGCGCCCGCGGCCAACGCCAAACCGATGGGGTAGAGCGAGGGCACGCTGCCCAAGGCCCACAACCCCAAGATGGCGCCCAAGGGTTCGGCCAAGCCCGTGAGGGCGGCCACGCCCCAAGCCATGAATGCCGAGTGGCCCAAGCTGCGCAAGGCCATGGCCACGATCAGTCCCTCGGGCATGTTTTGCAAACCGATGGCCAAGGCCACCGAGGCGCTGTTGCTCATGTCCGAGCCATCGGCATAGGCCGCACCGACCGCCAAACCTTCGGGCACGTTGTGGATCAAGATCGCCAACACCATGAGCCAGGCCCGGGTGGCTTCGGCCGACTCACCACTGGCGAGCCAGGCTTGCGTGTGCCCTGCGGCGGCGGGTGGCAAGACGGCGTGTTCGTGCGGCAAGCGCCGGTCGATGGCGATCATCAAACCCATGCCCATGAGCAAACCGATGGCGCTCAAAGCCGCCGCACCGGTGCTCGGGTTGGCCGTGGCGGCCAAGAGGGTTTGAC
Organism: Pseudomonadota bacterium; assembly: GCA_041176905.1. Lineage (GTDB taxonomy): Bacteria > Pseudomonadota > Gammaproteobacteria > Burkholderiales > Burkholderiaceae_C > Hydrogenophaga. Next base: position 7,886 of record JBEDCE010000011.1, on the reverse strand, counting down.
CCGCGGCCAAGGAAGGCAAGAGCAAGGCAAAAATCGAGGCGGCCAGCATGACGCCGGCGGAAAACGCCATCAAACCGAGCTCTTGGCGCTTGCTCACGCGCTGCACCAAAAACACCGGCAAAGCGCCCACCGCGGTGGCCATGGCCGCGAGCAAGGACGCTTGCACGCCGGGCACCCAAGCGCCCGTGCCCACGGCACCTTCCCACCACAGGCGGGTGGGCGCCCAAAAGGTGCTCAGCGAGACCACACCCGCCATGAGCAGCACGGCCGCGCCCAAAGCCAAGGCGCTGATCCAGCCCGCGTTGGGCGGGACGGGCCAGTCGAAACGTTGGAGTTGATGCCAGACGGGTCTGACTTGTCGGATGATGGCGGCCATGGGGTGCTCCTGTCGGGGCACGTGCCCCATGGTCGTATTTTGATAAAAACTATCGATTATTGATACTCAATAGTTTTTATGGTTTCGATAGCGTCCGCGCTCAGTTGAAGAAGGACTTCGCCTTTTCAAACCAACCTTGGTCGTTCGGGCTGTGCTTGTGGCCGCCTTTTTTGAACGATTCGCCCAGCTCTTTGAGCAGCTTGCGCTGGTGCTCGGTGAGCTTGACTGGGGTCTCCACCGCGATGTGGCAATACAAGTCGCCGGGGTAACTGGCGCGCACGCCCTTCATACCCTTGCCGCGCAATCGGAAGGTTTTGCCGTGCTGGGTGCCTTCGGGGATGTCGATCGTGGCTTTGCCCGCGAGCGTGGGCACGTCGATTTCGCCGCCCAGGGCTGCAACCGCCACGGAAACCGGCACTTGGCAGTGCAGGTCATCGCCGTCGCGCTCAAAGATGTCGTGCTTGTGCAGGCGGATCTCGATGTAGAGGTCGCCCGGTGGGCCGCCGTTGGTGCCGGGTTCGCCGTTGCCGGTGCTGCGGATGCGCTGGCCGTCATCAATACCGGAGGGGATTTTGATCTCCAGCGTTTTTTGGCGCTTGATCTTGCCTTCGCCGTGGCAGGTGCCGCAGGGGTCGGGGATGACCTTGCCCGCGCCTTGGCAGTGGGGGCAGGTTTGCTGCACGCTGAAAAAGCCTTGGCGCATTTGCACCACGCCCTGGCCTTGGCAGGTTTGGCAGGTCTTGACGCTGGTGCCGGGCTTGGCGCCCGTGCCATTGCAGGTCTCGCACGAATCCCACGAGGGGATGCGGATTTGGGCGTCTTTGCCCGCGGCGGCTTCTTCGAGCGTGATGTCCATGGCGTAAGACAAATCGCTGCCACGGAACACTTGACGACCGCCGCGCTGTTGACCGCCGCGGCCACCGCCGAAGATGTCGCCAAAAATATCGCCAAAGCTGCCACCAAAGCCCTCGGCACCGCCACCGGGGCCGCGCATATTGGGGTCCACGCCCGCGTGGCCGTACTGGTCGTAAGTGGCTTTTTTCTCGGGGTCCGAGAGCATCTCGTAGGCCTCTTTGGCCTCTTTGAATTTTTCCTCGGCGGCCTTGGCCGCATCACCCTGGTTGCGGTCGGGGTGGTGCTTCATGGCGAGCTTGCGGTACGCCTTTTTGATCTCGTCATCGGAGGCGTTTTTGGGCACGCCCAGCACGTCGTAAAAGTCTCGTTTGGCCATGGTGAAGTTCGGTCAGGTGTTTGAACACAAACGCCGCGTTGGGCCCCAAGGGCTCAACGCGGCGTGTCGAAAGGCGAGGGCAATCAGTCTTTTTTGACTTCCTTGACTTCGGCGTCGACCACGTCGTCGTCGTTGGTTTTGTTGCCACCGTTGGGCGCACCGTCCGCGCCGGCTTGTGCGGCTTGGCTGGCGGCGTAAACCTTCTCGCCTAGTTGCTGGCTCACCGTCATCAGGTGCGTGGTCTTGGTATCGATGGCGTCTTTGTCGTCGCTGGGCAGCACCGCTTCGAGGTCTTTGACCGCGGCTTCGATGGCGTCCTTCTCGGCCGCATCGAGCTTGTCACCGTGCTCGGTCAAAGACTTCTTCACGCTGTGCACCATGGCCTCGCCTTGGTTGCGCGCTTGCGCGAGTTCGACTTTTTTCTTGTCGTCGGCCGCGTTGAGTTCGGCGTCTTTGACCATTTGCTGGATCTCGGCTTCGGACAAGCCCGAGTTGGCTTTGATGGTGATCTTGTTTTCTTTGCCGGTGCCCTTGTCTTTGGCGCCCACATGCAAGATGCCGTTGGCGTCAATGTCAAAGGTCACTTCAATTTGTGGCGTGCCGCGCGAAGCGTTGGGAATGCCCTCGAGGTTGAACTCACCCAAACCCTTGTTGCCGGCGGCGATTTCGCGCTCGCCTTGGAACACCTTGATGGTCACCGCGGGTTGGTTGTCTTCGGCGGTCGAGAACACCTGGCTGAACTTGGTCGGGATGGTGGTGTTCTTCTGGATCATCTTGGTCATGACGCCGCCCATGGTCTCGATGCCCAAGGACAGTGGGGTCACGTCGAGCAACAGCACGTCTTTGCGGTCACCGGAGAGCACCTGGCCTTGGATGGCAGCGCCCACGGCCACGGCTTCGTCGGGGTTGACGTCTTTGCGTGGTTCTTTGCCGAAGAACGCTTTGACCTTGTCTTGGACCTTGGGCATGCGGGTCATGCCGCCGACCATGATCACGTCGTGGATGTCGCCCACGCTCACGCCAGCGTCTTTGATGGCCATGCGGCAAGGCGCGATGGTGCGCTCAATCAACTCTTCGACCAAGGCTTCGAGCTTGGCGCGGGTGAGCTTGATGTTCAGGTGCTTGGGGCCCGACGCGTCGGCCGTGATGTAGGGCAGGTTGATGTCGGTGGCGGCCGAGCTGGAGAGCTCGATCTTGGCTTTTTCGGCGGCTTCTTTGAGGCGTTGCAAGGCCAACACGTCTTTGCTCAGGTCAACGCCGGATTCTTTCTTGAACTCGGTGATGATGAAGTCGATGATGCGCTGATCGAAGTCTTCACCGCCCAAGAAGGTGTCGCCGTTGGTTGACAACACTTCGAATTGTTTTTCGCCATCAACGTCGGCGATTTCGATGATGGACACGTCAAACGTGCCGCCACCCAAGTCGTACACGGCGATCTTGCGGTCGCCCTTTTCTTGCTTGTCCAAACCAAAGGCCAGCGCCGCGGCGGTGGGCTCGTTGATGATGCGTTTCACATCCAAGCCAGCGATGCGGCCGGCGTCTTTGGTGGCTTGGCGCTGCGCGTCGTTGAAGTAGGCGGGCACGGTGATGACAGCTTCGGTGACCGCTTCGCCAAGGTAGTCTTCGGCGGTTTTCTTCATTTTGCGCAGGATGTCGGCGCTGACCTGCTGTGCCGACATTTTCTTGCCGTGCACTTCCACCCAAGCGTCGCCGTTGTCGGCGGCCACGATGGAGTACGGCATCAAGGCGATGTCTTTTTGGACTTCTTTTTCGGTGAACTTGCGGCCGATCAAACGCTTGATCGCGTACAGGGTGTTCTTGGGGTTGGTGACGGCTTGGCGCTTGGCCGATGCGCCGACCAGCACTTCGCCGTCTTCTTGGTAGGCGACGATGGACGGCGTGGTGCGCGCGCCTTCGGCGTTTTCAATCACCTTGGTGGTGTTGCCTTCCATGATGGACACACAAGAGTTGGTGGTGCCCAAGTCAATGCCGATGATTCTTCCCATGATGTTTCTCCTGCTGGAATGTTGTGATGTTTGGTAAATGGTGCGGATGCCCGCGATTTCAAGAGGGCGCGCTTACTTGGGCGCGGCCACGGTCACCAAGGCCGGGCGCAGCACGCGCTCGGCAATCAGGTAGCCCTTTTGCAGCACACCCACCACGGTGTTGGAATCTTGTTCGCTGGGCACCATGCTGATGGCTTGGTGCTGGTGCGGGTCGAATTTGGTGCCCGCGGCGGGGTTGATTTCGATGACTTTGTGGCGCTCCAAGGCACTTTTGAGCTGCTTGAGCGTGGCTTCAGCGCCTTCGCGCAGCTGCTCGGGGGTGGCGTTTTGCACCGCCAGACCGGCTTCCAAGCTGTCGGTCACGGGCAGCAGGCTCTCAGCAAAAGCCTCAACGGCGAATTTTCTGGCCTTGCCGATCTCTTCGTCGGCGCGGCGGCGGGCGTTCTCAACCTCGGCCTTGGCGCGCAGGAATTGATCGGCCAAATCCAGGTTCTGGGCCTTGAGGGTGGCGATATCGTCCACGGGTTTCGCTTCAGCGGCAGGGGCCTCTATGGGCGCGGCGGCGGCGGGGTCATGCTCGGGGGTGGTGTGTTCTTGGCTCATGGCGGGGTTCTGAAGGATGAATGCTCGATCATTTGGGGTACGGCCAGGAGATTTCAAGGGGGCGCACACACTTTTTTGCAGCGGTTCAGCAGGGCTTTTCCATCGCTTCTGTGGATGGCCCCTCAGGGCACCAGATGGGGCAGCCATGCCGGCAATAGCCACAGCCAAGCATTGATGGTGAAAAAGGACACCACGGTGACCGTGACCAACGCAGCGGCACAAAAGCCTTCGATGCCGTGGCGTTGCCCCAAAGCCGGGTAGAGCGAAGGCAGGGGCATGGCGGCCATGGCCACGGCCGCCAGCGCCATCGGGGCTGATGCGATCGGCAGCATCCACAGCACGGCCAAGGTCAGGGCGGGATGCAACACCAGTTTGCCAAACGTGACGGCCGTCAGGTCCAGGCGCATGCCCCGGACCCGTTGCCCGACCAAAATTCCGCCGATCATGAACAAGGCCAAGGGCGCGGCGGCGGACGCCACCAGCGCCGCCGTGCGATCGAGCAAGGCAGGCAAGTGCCAACCTGCGGTGGCGCACAACACACCCAAGACGATGGCCACCAAGATGGGGTTGCGCAACACGCTCATGCCCGCATGGCGCAGCGCTTGAGACCAAGATTGGCCGGCGCGCCGATCGGCCATCACCAAGCTCATGGGATACATGATCACGTTTTCCACCAGCAAACACAGCGCCAAGGCCACATCGGCCGCTGGACCAATGAGTTGCGACAGGATGGGGTAACCCACGAACACGCTGTTGGAGCCCGACATGCCCATGGCCATGAAGGAGGACATCGGCTCTTCGTGCCCGCGCCAACGCCGCGCCCACTGGTGGGCCAGTACCCAAGCCAACACAGAGGCCAGTAAATAGACCGTCAGGTAGTCCCATTGCAGAATGTCGGCGATGTCGTATTGGCTGATGGTGCGAAACACCATGATGGGCAAGATGATCAAGACCAACAAACGGCCGATGAGGCGCATGTCGGCTTTTTCGAACAGGCCCAAGCGCACCGCGCCAAACCCCAGCGCAATGATGAGGTAAATGGGTGCGGTGACCAGCAGGATGTCGAGCATGGGCCGTGGGTGCTCAGTAGGCCAGTTGCGCCACCGAGCGCAGGTCCTCTGCGGTGGTGGTGGGCAAACCAAAAAACTCCAAGTAGGCGGGGATTTGTTCGAAGAGCATGTCGGCCCCGATTTGCACCCGGCAGCCCTTGGCCTGAGCGGCCGTTAAAAATGCGGTCATCTCAGTGGCCATCACCACCTCGCCCACGAAGGTGTCGGGGCTCAGCCGCGACACGTCCAAGGGCAGCGGGTCGCCCTCGTTCATGCCCATGGGCGTGGCATTGACGACCAAGTGATACCCCGCGGGGTCGTTGCTGCCGGTGCGCACATCCAAGTGGGGGTATTCCTGCTTCAAGCGCTGGGCCAAGGCGTCGGCCACCGCAGCGCGTATGTCAAACACGCCAATGGCGGCAACGCCTGCGCTGGCGAGCGAGGCGGCGATGGCGCTGCCCACGCCGCCGCTGCCCACCACCAGGGCGCGCTGGCCTTCTAAATGCAAACCTTTTCGTTGAACGCCGCGCACAAAGCCCGAGCCGTCAAACATATCGCCTTGCAAGCGCCCGTCGGCCGCTCGCCTCACGGCGTTGCAAGCGCCCGCGATCCTGACCGTGGGCGTGACCTCGTCGATCAGGCCCACTGTGACGACCTTGTGCGGCATGGTGATGAGCGCACCGCGGATGTTGTTGAGCTGAAACACGGCACGCAAGAACGCGGGGAAGTGCTCGGCTTGGCAGCCCATGGGGACGACCACCGCGTTGATGCCAGCCCGCTCGAAATACGGGTTGTAAATCATGGGCGACTTGAAGCTGTGCGTTGGGTAGCCGATGTGCGCGATCAATTCGGTGTGGCCGTTGATGGTCATGTTGTGGTGCTGTGGGGTGGCGTAAAAAACGTGACTGAAACAGGGTCAGCCTTTGGGGCGGGCCTTGGCGTGTGCGATGGCGGTGCGCAGCCCCAACAAATAGCTGTCCACCCCAAAGCCCGCCACCTGGCCTTGAACGATCTCGGCCAAGACCGAGTGGTGGCGGAACGCTTCGCGGGCATGGATGTTGGACATGTGTACTTCAACGATGGGGCACTTGAGGATGGCCAGCGCGTCGCGGATGCCGTAGCTGTAATGCGTCCAGGCCCCGGCGTTGATGACCACGGCGGCCACGTTGTCCACAAAGGCTTGGTGAATCTTCTCGACCATCGCGCCTTCGAAGTTGGTTTGAAAGCACTCGACCTCCGCTCCCAATTCTTTGCCCAGTGTTTGCAGGCCTTGGTTGATGTCGTCCAGCGTGGCGGTGCCGTACTGTGCGGGATCGCGTTTGCCAAACATGTTGAGGTTGATGCCGTGCAGGGTCAGTACTTTCATGGTTTCTCCTAAAAAAAATGGGGGATCAGTTGAGGGGCACGGTGCGGCCGCTGTGCGCCGCTTCCATCACCGCTTCGGTCACGCGCAGGTTGTCCAGGCCGTCGCGCAAGCTCACCAAAGGCGGGGTGCGGCCGCGCGCCACGTCCACAAAGTGCGCCATTTGCCGTGCGATCGGGTCCCACCTCTGCAGTGGCAGGGTTTGCGTTTCCAACGGCAGCCACCATGAGCGCTCTTGGCCGTCGGGGTAGCGCTGCAGCTGCATGCTGGGCACCGCCAAGCTGCCTTGTGTGCCGGTGATGAGGTAGCAGTCTTCTTTGGGGTGGCTGTCGTAGGTGGGGTTTTCTTGGCTGGTTTGTTCCCAGCTGCGCGAGGAAGCAGCGGTGTCGCTGAGCAGGAAGCTGGCCAAGACACCGCTGTCAAAGCGCAGGCCGATGCTGACCGTGTCCTCCACCGCGTGGCCACGCACGGCATGGGACGACAGGGCCTGAACCTGCAACACCGTTCCCGCCATCATGCGCAGGTTGTGCACCTCGTGAATCAGGTTGAGCAAAACGGGCCCGCCGCCGATCTCGCGCCGCCAAGGGCCCGATTCGAAATAACGTTCGGGTTTGTAAAACAGCGCCGAGCCCTGTATGGCCACGATGCGACCCAGCTGCCCGCTGGCAATCACCCCACAGGCTTGCTGCATGATGGCGCTGTGGGCCCGGTGGTGACCCACCAAAATCCGAGGCTCCTGGCCCGCAACAGCGGATGTGGCTTGTAAGAGTTGTTCGCCTTGTGCCAAGCTGGTGGCCACGGGTTTTTCCAACAAGACGGCCAAGCCCGCCTCAACGCACTGCACGGTTTGCTCCACGTGCAAAGCGTTCGGGGTGGCCAACACGACCGCGTCGATATCGGCCGATTGAAGCAGCGATGCCAAGCTGGGGTGGTGCGCCACTTTCAACGTGGCGGCCAGTTCGGCCGCGGCAGGCGATGGGTCGACCACCGCGCTCAAACGGGCGTTGGCACAGTCCAGCACCGCTTGGATGTGGGCACGGCCCATGTAGCCCGCGCCCACCACGGCCACACGCAAGGGGGATTCAAGGATTTTTTCGGACATAACGCAGCACCATTTGAACGATGTTTTCGCGCCGCGCAGCCACGTAGGCCGGCGACTGTTTGTCTAACTGGAAGATCAGGCCAAAGGTGTGGCGGTTGGAGACGTTGAAAAAAGTCAGCGCCGATATCGATTCGTGGATGTCGGTGGGGTCCAAGC
>JBEDCE010000010.1:0-20780 GCA_041176905.1 Pseudomonadota bacterium | reverse complement strand
CCCCCAAGCCCCCGCCTGAGGCACGGTTTGCAGGACGCTCAAGGGGTATTCTTGGATCAACACGCCTTGGGCCGAGCGCACCCGCAAAGTGCCCAAGACCTGCCCACGCATCAAGGGCGCGAGCAAACGTTGGGGTCGAACCAATTCGGTGCGCAAGCCCGCCGCCGACCCCATCGGCACAGTAACGACCACGCCATCCGGGTGGCCCAAATCCACCGTGGGCGACTGCCCCATCCAGACCGGCAATGAGACCGCTGCTTGGCCGGGTTGCAACAAGCGCACCGCCTCGAAAGCGCCAAAACCCCAGTTCAACAATTTTTGACTGTCGCGCGCCCGGTCATCGTCACTCGTGGCACCCCACACCAACGCCAACAGCCGGCGCTCACCTGGTGCACCACCGACCGACATCAAGGGGCGCTTGGCTGTGCTGGCCAAAGCCCAACCCAAAGTCTCACCCTGCGCGGCCATCAAACCGTCCACCGACGGGTCGCGCGTGAGCAAGGGGTTGGGGTTGGCGTCGTTGACCTGTGGTGCTTGAGACCAGCGGTAACGGGCTTGTCCCCAAAGGGCTTGTCGCGTGGGGAAATCTCGCCAGACGCGCATCGCCAACTGAGCCGTGTCGCGCAAGGTCGTGACTTGCCCAGATTGCGACTCACCCGTGGGGTTGAGGTAGCGCGTATTGCCCATGCCCAGGGCCTGGGCTTGACGGTTCATCTGGGCCACAAACCGCTCCGAAGTTCCCGACACCGCCTCGGCCAACACCACGGCCGCGTCGTTGCCCGATTGCACAAGCAAGCCCTGCACCAGTTCCGACACGGGCACCTGAGCGCCGGCGGGCACGAACATCAGCGGGCCCGGCGCGCTGGCGGCGCGCTCGCTCACGGGCACGGTTTGTTCCCAGCGCAGTTGCCCACTTTTAAGGGCATCCAGCACCAGATAAGCCGTCATGAGCTTGGCCCAGCCACCCGGCTCCACCGGCGTGTCCAAGGCGCTCGCCGACAAGCGCTGGCCGCTGCTGAGGTCCCACAAACCATGGGCGGTCGCCGTCAATTCAGGTGGGGTGGGCGACTGGGCCGCCGCGGTGGCACACACGCACGCCGCCGCCCAAACCAAGGCCCAGCGGCGCATCAAACGAAACGGCACACCAGATCCTTGAGCAAAGGCAGTTGGCCGTGAAAGAAATGACTGCCAGCAGGCACCACCGTGACCGGCAAGACCTGCGGGCGCGCCCAGTCCATGACCGAGGCCAGCGGCACCGTGTCGTCGTGCTCGCCGTGAATCACCAAGGTGCGGACGTGAAGATCCGGCGCGATCGGCTCGGCCGCAAAACGGCTGGTTGCCGTGCCGACCAAGACAATGCGCTGCACGTCGCGCTGCGGGGTCAATCGGGCCACGGCGTGGGTGGTGACGAAAGCCCCGAATGAAAACCCGGCCAAACACAGCGGACCTGACGGGGCTTGCGTTTGCACCACGGCCAACAGGTCGTCGAGTTCACCGCGACCCTCGTCGTAAACGCCGCTGCTGCGGCCCACGCCACGAAAATTCCACCGCACCGCCAACCACCCCTGCTGCACACAAGCGCGCGCCACGGTTTGCACCACCTTGTTGGTCATGGTGCCGCCATGCAAAGGGTGTGGGTGTGCGATCAAGGCACAACCGCGCGGCTCGCCCGTGGGTCGATCCAGTGCCACCTCCAACTCACCGGTCGGCCCCGCCTGCAGCAGCACCTCGGTCCGTGCGTTCATGCTCAGCGCCCCACGTCGGCGGGCAGCACCAGGCGCTGAACCACTTGACCATCGCGCAGGTGCGATTGCACGATCTCGTCGATGTCGCTGTTGTCGACAAAGTTGTACCAAACCCCTTCGGGGTAGACCACCGCCACCGGGCCTCCGGCGCAACGGTCCAAGCAGCCCGCCTTGTTGACCCGCACCTGCCCGGGCCCGGACAAGCCGAGTTGTTTGATTTGGTTCTTGCAATGGTCAAAGCCGGCCTGGGCCGAGGCTTGAGCGCAGCAAGCCTCGTTGTTGGGGCGTTGGTTCAAACAAAAAAAGATGTGCCGTTTGTAATAGGCAGCGGGGCTGTGGACAGGTGTGTTCATGCCGCCATTCTAGGTCGCAGCCACGCCGGGTGCCGCCTCACCACCGCACCGCTGGGCGACGCCAAACACCCCGCAGCCCCACCCACAGAGCCACGAACGGCCACACCCAACCCAGCCACTGCGTCACCCCATGAAAGTGGATGAACTGCCCCTGCTCCCAAGCACCCAAGGATTGGTCAAAGTACGGGCTCACCGCCGCGGCATTGAGGAGGTACACGCTGGCCAACACCGATGCGACCAAGACCGCGCTGCACCAGCGCCTGGGCAGACCCAAAAACACCAAGCCCGCCAATGTCGCCCAAGTCAGGCCCCGCCAGACCGGCACGCTCAGCCATGCCCAGGCCTGCGCAGGACTCCAAGTCAAGGCGGTCGACAAGGCGGGCACCAAAGCCACCATGGCCAACCACAGACACCAAAACAGCCAGCGTTTGCGCACGTCGCGAATTTCGGCGTAGCCCAGCAACAAGGGCGTCAGCGCCCCCAAACCAATGCACACCGATTCCCAACCGGGGCTCAAGGGCAGCAGGTTCAAGACCGCGGTGCTGGGCACCACATCGGCCCATGGCGTGGCAGCCATCCAAGCGGCAGCGGCCGTCAAACTTCTTTCGGCCACCTGACCCAAGCCAAACGGCACCGAAGGCGGGTACATCAACGCCAAGGGCCACAAGGCCAACAACACCAAGGCGCCGTGCGTGGTGGGCTCAAACCAATCGTCGCGAAATTGGTTCCAGCGGCGCATCAAGCCCATGCGCTCCAAGGCCACCGCCACCGTCGCACCCAACACCGCGCCCAAGCTATTCAAGGCCCAATCAACGTTCGAGGGCACGCGACGGGGGAGGTAGTTTTGCAGCGCCTCCAAACCCAAGGACAAGGCACAAGCGCTCAAGCACGCCCATACAAAGCTGTGTCGCCAACCGGTTCGCTCCATCGCCAAAGCCAACAAAAAACCCAACGGGGCGTAACCCAAGAGGTTGGCGCCCACGTCAAAACCGGTCCAGTACTGCGGCCATGGCGAGGTCAAAAACGACCACGGGGCCAAACCTTGTGTGCGCCAACCTTCAAAGGGGTACAGGCTGGCATAGACCACCACACCCGCAAACAGGGCCGACAGCGGCCAAGCCGATGAGCGCCCGTGCATGGCCATCAGAACGGTTTGACGACCACCAAAATCACCACGATCAGCAAGAAGATCACGGGGACTTCGTTGAACCACCGGTACCAGACGTGGCTGCGTGTGTTTTCACCACGCTCCCATTGGCGCAAGTGACGGCCGCACAAGTGGTGGTAGCCCAAGGTCAGGATGATGAACAACCACTTGGCGTGCATCCACCCATTGCCCGGGCCAAAGCCAATTTTGTAACCCGCCCATAACCACAGGCCCAAGCCCACCGCGGGGACCGCCAACAGGTTCGTGAAGCGCATGAGCTTGCGCGCCATCAACAACAAGCGATCGCGCTCGGCCGAGCTGTCGGCCGGCACCATGGCCAAGTTGACGAAGATGCGCGGCAGGTAAAACAGGCCAGCGAACCAACTGGCCACGAAGACGATGTGTAGGGCTTTGATCCAGAGCATGGGCTCAGTGTAGCCCGGTCCAGTCAAAAAAAACCCGACCACAGGGGTCGGGTGGGAAGCCTTTTTGCTGTCACACAAATCAGGCACCCGCTCAGGGAGGAAAAGCGGGGAACCCAGCCAAAAGGCCAGGTCCGAGACAAATGCTAACCGAGCCCCACACCGAGCGGCAAGTGATCACCCCCATGTGTCTGACTTTTGTCACAATCCACCCATGCACACCCCAGCACCCTACCCCAACAGCCGCCCGCGCCGCTTGCGCCGCGATGCCTTCAGCCGCAACCTCGTGCGCGAGCACAGCTTGAGCAGCCACGACCTGATCTACCCGGTCTTTGTGCTCGACGGCCAGAACCGCCGAGAAGCCGTGGGCTCCATGCCTGGCGTGGAGCGCCTGTCGCTCGACCTCTTGCTGCCGGTGGCGGAAGACTGCGTGAAGCTGGGCATCCCAGTCATGGCGCTGTTCCCGGTGATCGACCAGTCGCTCAAAACGCCCGATGGCCGTGAGGCCACCAACCCCGACGGTCTGGTGCCGCGGGTGGTGCGCGCCCTCAAACAAGCGTTTCCGCAACTCGGCGTGATGACCGATGTGGCGCTGGACCCCTACACCAGCCACGGCCAAGACGGCTTGCTCGATGAGACCAACTACATCATCAACGACGCCACCGTGGCCATTCTGGTGAAGCAAGCGCTGACCCAAGCGGCGGCGGGCGTGGACATGGTCGCACCCAGCGACATGATGGACGGGCGCATCGGCGCGATACGACAAGCCTTGGAAACCGCAGGTCATGTGCACACCCGCATCATGGCCTACAGCGCCAAATACGCCAGCGCGTTTTACGGCCCCTTCCGCGATGCCGTGGGCTCGGCAGCCAACTTGGGCAAGGCGGACAAAAAGGTCTACCAAATGGACCCCGGCAACAGCAACGAGGCGCTGCGCGAAGTGGCGCTGGACATCGCCGAAGGCGCGGACATGGTGATGGTCAAACCCGGCATGCCTTATTTGGACATCGTGCGCCGGGTCAAGGACGAATTCGGTGTGCCGACGTTTGCTTACCAAGTCAGTGGCGAATACGCCATGCTCAAAGCCGCCGCCCAAAACGGCTGGCTCGACCACGACGCGGTGATGATGGAAAGCCTGCTGGCCTTCAAGCGCGCCGGGGCCGACGGCATCCTGACCTACTTCGCCCGCGACGCCGCGCGCTTGCTCAAAGGCTGAGTTCAGCTCGCCAAATGGCGGGCCAAGAAGTCCAAACGGTCTTGGCCCCAAAACAGTTCGCCGCGTGCCACGTAGGTGGGCGCGCCGAACACACCGGCGTCCATGGCGGCTTGGGTGTTGGCCGCGTAACGCGCTTGAACATCATCGCTTTTGGACAAAGCCAACAAGCTGGCGGGCAAACCACATTCATCGAGCAACTGCGCCAAGGTGGCCTCATCAGCGATGTTGCGCTCTTGCACCCAGACGGCCGCGCCGATCGCGCCGGTCAGGCGCATGGCGTCGACCCAGCCCTCTTGGGCGTCGGTGGCCACGATCAGTTTGGCCGCGGGGTCACCCGGCACCGGAAAGTGAGCTGGCTCGGGCTTGAGCGGCACCTTCAAGTACTGCGCAAAACGGCGCAACTCGGCCAATCGGTAGGCTTGTCGCTGCGGCGCACGCTTGGGCAAAGGCAAGCCACCCGAGACCGAGAACACCTGCCCCAAATCCACCGGCATCACACGCACCGTGGCGCCATGCGCTTGGGCCAAATCGCTCAAGCGTTGGTGGCCCAAAAACGTCCAAGGGCTGATGGGGGCGAAAAAATAATCGATGGTGTCCGACATGTGCAGCTCCAATGATCTGAGGTGCCACACAATAGCACCCATGGATTTCAAACCCCTCATCACCCTGCTGGCCATCGTCAACCCTCTGGCCATCGTCCCATTTTTCATTCACTACACCCAAGGGTTCACCGGCGCACAACGCAAACGCACGATCGGCATCGCCAGCATCAGCGTGTTCATCGTGATCGCCGTCTGTGCCTTGGTGGGCTTGGAGGTGCTGGACTTTTTCAACATCTCGCTGGCGAGCTTTCAGGTCGGCGGCGGCTTGTTGCTCATGACCTCGGCGCTGGCCATGCTCAACGCCCAACCGGCCGAAGCCAAAGCCACCCCAGGCGAGGTCAACGACGCCCACACCAAAACTTCGATCGCCGTGGTGCCGCTGACCATCCCGCTGCTCACAGGCCCGGCCACCATGTCCACCGTGGTGATTTACGCCGACCAAGCCAAGACCGTGGCACAACACAGCGCCTTGATTGGCTACGGCGTGGTCATCGCTTTGTCCACGTGGCTGTGTTTCACTTTGGCCAAACCAATTGCGCGCGTCTTGGGCCAAACCGGCATCAACGTCATGACGCGCCTGATGGGCTTGATCTTGGCGGCCCTGTCGGTCGAGGTGATGGCCGCGGGTTTGGTCAAACTCTTTCCCGTACTGGCGGGTTGAAGCAGGCGCGGTCATGGCCACTGGGTTCTCGCTGAACTGTCCCTACCCGCTGATCCAAGCCCCCATGGCCGGCTCACAAGGCAGCGCCTTGGCCTTGGCTGTGTGCCAAGCCGGCGCCATGGGTTCTTTGCCCGGCGCCATGCTCAGCCCAGAGGCTTTGTGTGCAGAGCTGACGGTCCTGCGTGACCAGGCCGTCGGGCCGTGGAACGTCAACTTTTTTTGCCACACACCGCCGCCAGCCGATGAGGCTGCGCAAGCGCGTTGGCGCGACACCTTGGCGGGGTTTTACCAAGAGGCGGGCATCGACCCCAAGCGCATCCCCGCCGGGCCTGGGCGCGTGCCGTTTTCTCATGCGGTGGCCGATGTGGTTAAACCCTTCGCGCCCCCTGTGGTGAGCTTCCATTTTGGTTTGCCCGCGCCAGACTTGCTCGCGCGGGTCAAGGGCTGGGGCAGTTCGGTGATCGCCAGCGCCACCACCGTGAATGAAGCCCGCTGGTTGCAAGACCACGGGGCCGACGCGGTCATCGCGCAGGGCTTAGAAGCTGGCGGCCACCGGGGCCTGTTCTTGAGCGATGACCTCGCCACACAACTCGGCACCTTCGCGTTGTTACCGCAGGTGGTGGCGGCCGTGGATGTGCCGGTGATCGCGGCGGGCGGCATCGCCGATGCGGCTGGTGTGCGTGCGGCCATGGCCTTGGGCGCCCGTGCGGTGCAGGTCGGAACGGCCTATTTGTGTTGCCATGAGGCCAGCACCAGCGCCGTGCACCGCGCCGCATTGCTCAGCCTCGAGTCGGCCCACACCGACTTGACCACTTTGTTTTCGGGCCGCCCCGCGCGCGGCATCGTCAACCGGCTCATGCGCACCTTGGGCCCACGCCACCCCGCCGCGCCCGCCTTCCCCATGGCCACGGCGGCCGTGGCCCCGCTGCGCGCGCACTTCGAGGCCCAAGGCTCAGGCGACTGCTCCCCCTTGTGGGCCGGTCAAAACACCCGCGGTTGCCGCGCCGTGAGCGCGGCGGAAATCACCCAGGCCTTGGCCTTGGGGTTTGCATAAAGCGCCTGTGCTCAGGGGTGCGACAAGGGCATGACATGCACACGCTCGGGGTCCAAACGCACGTGAACCGCCGCGCCCACGGGCAAGTCTTGGCGGCGTGAGCCGGTCAAGGTCAACACCAGTTGCGGCCCCGCCAGCGACTCCAACGCCAAGTTCAACAAGGTGGTGTCTCCCAAATACCGCGCCTGCACCACCCGCGCCGCGAAGTCATGGGACCCAACCTCGTTGGTGTCGATCAAGGTGATGCCGTCGTTGGGAATGATCCAATTCACAGCATGGCCAACGGGCCATTGGCTTTTGTCGCGCACCGTCAGCACGATCGACTCCTCTAACGCATTCGCCTGCGCGAGCCAACGCAATAGCCCACGGCCGGGGACGTTGCCCGGCCCCAACCACAGCCCTTGAAATCGGTTTTGAATGCCCACCAAATCGGCCACGCGCGCACTGCGCGGCGATTGGTGGATGATCGCGGGCGTGCCCACCTGCAAAATCTGTCCGCCATCCATCACCGCCATGCGGTCGGCCAACAAGCGGGCTTCGTTGAGGTCGTGCGTGACCAATACGATCGGGATCGACAGCTCGCGGCGCAAATCCGCCAACAAGCGGTAGAGGCTTTGGCGGCTCATCTGGTCCACCGCGGAAAACGGCTCGTCGAGCAACAACAAACGGGGCTCGCGGGCCAAGGCACGCGCCATCGCCACGCGCTGTTGCTGACCACCGGAGAGCGCCGCGGGCCGCCGGGATTGCTGCTCGGCACTCAGACCCACATGGTCCAACCAATGCCGGGCCCGAAGCCAACGCTCAGTGCGCGGCAAGTGCAACAAAGACAAGGCCACGTTGCCCAATGCGTCCAAATGCGGCATCAGTGCGTAGTTCTGAAACACCAAGCCGACGTGTCGGCGCTGCGGCGGCAGCCAAATGCCCTGAGCGGTGTCGCACCAGATCTCGTCGCCCACCACAACGCGCCCGTGCTCTGGGCGCATCAAGCCCGCCAAGGTGCGCATGAGCGAGGTTTTACCCGCACCCGATGGGCCCACCAAAGCCAACAATTCGCCGGGCTCGCAACGCAAGCTGCCCGACAAGGGCATCGGCTGTCGCTGTTCGATCTCAAGGACCAGCGCGCTCACCGACGCACCGCCAATCGCGCCGAAGCAAAAAACGATGCGGCCACCGCCCCCAAAGACAGCAACAAGAGCAGCAGCGCCATTTGGTTGGCGCCCGCCAAATCAAAAGACTGCACGCTGTCGTAAATGGCGATGGCGATGGTGCGGGTTTCGCCCGGGATGCTGCCGCCCACCATCAGCACCACGCCAAACTCACCCAAGGTGTGCACAAAGGTCAACACGCAAGCCGAAAGCACACCCGGCCAAGCCAAGGGCAACTCCACGCGCCAAAACGTCTGCCAAGCCGACAAGCCGCTCACCGCGGCCGCCTCCGACAGGTTGCCCGGAATGGACTCAAACGCGCGCTGTACCGGCTGGACCATGAAGGGGATGTTGAACACCACGGAAGCGATCAACAGGCCCAAAAAATTGAAGGTCAGCGACACCCCAAAAACCGATTGAACCCACGCCCCGAGCGATGAGCCCCCGCCCAGCGACACCAGCAAGTAGTAGCCCAAGACCGTGGGCGGCAAAACCAGCGGCAACACCACCAGGGCTTCGATCCAAGACTTGCCCGCCCAGCGCGTGCGCGCCAGCCAACGGCCCAACCACAGCCCCGTGGGCAAGAGCACGATCAACGTGACCGTGGCCAACTCCAAGGAAAGAACCAAAGCTTGCCAATCCATCGGGCTCAGTCCTTGGGCATCGCAAACCCATAGCGCACCATGATGGCTTGCGCCGCCGGGGTGGACAGGTGGTCATAAAACGCTCGGGCCACTGTTGGGGCGCCCTTGACGAGCACCATGCGCTGGCGCAGCGGCTGGTGCCAAGCCTCAGGAATCAAGGCAAAGCGCCCCGTCTTGGCCACCGCAGGCGCCAAGGCCAGCGACTGCGCAACGATGCCGCCTTGGGTCGAACCCGACACCGCAAACTGCGCGGTCTGCGACACGTTTTCGCCGTACACCAAGCGCGGCTGGATGGCGCTCCACAAACCCGCGTGCCGCAGCGCTTCTTGGGCGCGGGTGCCGTAGGGCGCGTGCTGGGGGTTGGCGATGGCGAACTTGCGCAAGCGCCCGTCTTTGAGCGCGGCAGCCAAATCCTGGAGCTCACCATCGGGCTTCAAGAGCGAGCCCGGGGGCACCAAGATGCCGATGCGGCCCACGGCATAGGCCCGACCTCGGTCTTCGGTTTTGCCCGCGTCGGCCAACTCAAACACGAACTGCTCATCGGCCGACATGAACAGGTGAAAGGGCGCGCCCTGCAAGATCTGCGTTTTGAAATGACCGGAAGAACCAAACACCAATCGCAACGATTGGCCGGTTGCTTGTTTGAATTGCACGGCCACGGCTTCAAGGGCGAACTTCAGGTCGGACGCCGCGGCCACGGTGGGCACGGTCTGCGCCTGCGCGGCCGATCCCATGACCAGCGCGGCAACGGCGGCCAGTGTGCTGACCCATGGGCGAAGAATGGAACGCATGGTGCTTGTGGTATTTTCGATATCTATGGCCAAGTATATCGATAAGCCCCCTTTCCCCGAGCTGCAAGCCAAGGTGCGCTTTCGCATCAAGTCTCAGGACACGGTAGCCATGGGCCCGGGCAAGGCCGATGTGCTGCAAGGCATCCATGACACCGGCTCCTTGGCCGAGACAGGCCGCCATCTGAACATGAGCTACCAGCGCGTCTGGTCGCTGGTGCGCGGCATGAACGTCGATTTTGTCGAGCCCCTCGTGGTGACCCAGCGCGGCGGCGCGGCGGGCGGTGGCGCGACCTTGACCGAAGTGGGTCAACGCGTGTTGACCCTGTACCGAAACATTGAAGCCGACGCCGACCACGCCGTCGCCAAGAAGGTCGCGCCCTTGCTCGCGCTCATTCGCCGCGATGTGGACAGCACCGGCTAGTCCTTGAGCCAGCGCTTGAGCGCTGCCGTGCCTTGCACCTGCAGCGCTGCGGCCTCCAGTTGATCCACCTTCGCTTGCAATAACTGCACCTGCTGCGACAGCGCGGCGGCCAAGCGCTCGGCCGTCACGCCGGTGCCCGGTGACAGGCCGAACTCGTCGGCGAATCGGTCGTTGAGCGCGGCGCGTTGGCGCTCCTGATCGGCCACTTGTTGTTTGAGCAAGACGGTGACCTCGGCCAGCTGCGCATCGCTCGCGGGGCTGGCCGGTGTGCTGATCGCAGCGCGCTGTTGGATGTCCAACAAAGCCAACCAATCTCGGCGTTCGTGGGCGGCGTTGGCTTCGCTCATGAGCGCGGTCTTCACCAAGCGCCGCTCAGGATCGGGTTCGCGGTCGGGGTGCAAGGCGCTGGCCAGTTGGCGAAACAGGCTGCGCAAACGCTGCTGCGCCAGGTCGGCGGCTTGTGCCTGTGCCGGGGCTTTGCGCTGTTGCCGTGCTTGAGACGCCGCCTTGCGCTGTGCCTGCGCCTCGGCCTGCGCGGCAGCGGCTTGGTGATCGGCCTGCCAAGCCTCGCGGCGTTCGCGCTCCAACTCGGCCCAGCTCAGCGGGTGGTAGCGGTCGTGCAACACCACCATCTCGGCATCGCCCGCGCGCGCCAGTAGTTGGGCCATGGCACACAAACGCTGCTGCGCGGTGTCGCGCTGCGCGCCCGACAGCTGCTTGGCGACCAAGCTGGCGTCGAGCGACAAGGCCAAAGCGCGCATGGCTTGGCGGTGGCGCTCCTGCAAGGGGTTCAGAATGTCGTGGCGCACCTGCCGGTGCGCTTGACCCACGGCCTCCAAGGTCTGCCGCTGGCCAAGTATCTGGTTCAAACGCCGCAGCTGCCAGTCGTGAGCCTTGGCCGCGGCCGATGCGGCCGAAGCGCCGGGTGTGGGCACCAAAGTCGTCGATTCAACCGGCGCTGAAGGACGCTGGGCAGGGGGGTGGGGGTTTCTCGGCATGGTCGTGGTTTCAAGCTGTCGCACTTTAGGCCATAAACTCCACCCGTGGCCAAAGAAAAAACCCTCTACACCTGCAGCGATTGCGGCGGCACCAGTCCCAAGTGGCTGGGCAAGTGCCCGCATTGCAACGCCTGGAACACCCTGATTGAATCGGTGGCCGAATCGGCCTCACCGACGAAAAACCGCTTCGCCTCGCTGGCCAAAACCGCCGAGGTGACGGCGCTGGCCGACATCGAAGCGTCCGACGTGGAGCGCACACCCACGGGACATGAAGAGCTCGACCGCGTGCTCGGCGGCGGCATCGTCGAAGGCGGTGTGGTGCTCATCGGCGGCGACCCGGGCATCGGCAAATCCACGCTGCTCTTGCAAGCGCTCGATTCGCTGCAACGCGCTGGCCACAAAACCCTTTACGTCACCGGCGAAGAAAGCGGCGCTCAAGTGGCGCTGCGCTCGCGCCGTTTGGGGCTGGACGGCTCGCGAGTCAATGTCTTGGCGGAAATTCAGCTGGAAAAAATCCTCTCCACGCTGCAATCGCACCAGCCCGCCATCGCGGTCATCGACTCCATTCAAACCGTGTATTCCGAGCAACTGACCTCGGCCCCCGGCTCGGTGGCGCAGGTGCGCGAATGCGCGGCCCACCTCACGCGCGCGGCCAAAGCCAGCGGCACGGCGATTGTGTTGGTTGGGCACGTGACCAAAGAAGGGGCGCTGGCCGGCCCCCGCGTGCTCGAGCACATGGTCGACACGGTGCTGTACTTTGAAGGCGACACCCACTCCAATTTCCGGCTGATCCGCGCCATCAAAAACCGCTTCGGTGCGGTCAACGAAATGGGCGTGTTCGCCATGACCGAAAAAGGCCTCAAAGGGGTGAGCAACCCGAGCGCCATTTTTCTGAGCCAACACAGCGAGCCGGTGCCCGGCAGCTGCGTGATGGTCACGCTCGAAGGCTCGCGGCCCTTGCTGGTCGAGATTCAAGCGCTGGTCGACAGCGGCGGGCCCAGCCCACGCCGCTTGAGTGTGGGCTTGGAGCGCGACCGTTTGGCCATGCTGCTGGCGGTTTTGCACCGCCACGCCGGCGTGGCGTGCATGGACCAAGACGTGTTCGTGAATGCCGTGGGCGGTGTGCACATCCGCGAACCCGCCGCCGACTTGGCGGTCATGCTGGCCATCACCAGCAGCTTGCGAGGCAAGCCCTTGCCCAAAGGTTTCATTGCGTTTGGCGAAGTGGGCTTGGCCGGCGAGGTGCGCCGCGCGGACAAGATCGCCTCAAAGAAGCCGCCAAGCTGGGCTTCACCACCGCCGTGGTGCCCAAGGCCAACGCGCCCAAGAAAAACGACAAAGCCTTTGAGGGCTTGACCATCCACGCGGTCGAGCGCATCGAAGACGCCATGAATTTGGTGCGGGGTTTGTGATGCCCTGGCTGAACGCCTTTAAACAGGGCCCGCCCGAGCACCCCCCGGCGCAGTCGTAAAATCTGTTTTTTTGATCAACCCGGCCGCGGGGCATCCCCGGCCACTTCACCACAGAGGCTTTGCACATGTCCCCCATTCCTTCGATGTCCGACCGCGACGGCAAAATTTGGATGGACGGCCAAATGGTCGAATGGCGCGACGCCAAGATCCACGTGCTCAGCCACACCCTGCATTACGGCTGCGGCGCTTTTGAAGGCGTGCGCGCCTACAAGACCGAACAAGGCACGGCCATCTTCCGTTTGCAAGAGCACACCGAGCGCCTGTTCAACAGCGCCAAGATCTTGCGCATGAACATCCCCTTCACCCAAGATCAGGTGAACGAAGCCCAACGCGCCGTGGTGCGCGAGAACAAACTTGAGAGTGGCTACATCCGCCCCCTGACCTGGATCGGCGACCGCAAACTCGGCGTCTCGCCCAAGGGCAACACCATCCACCTGATGGTTGCCGCTTGGACTTGGGGCGCTTACTTGGGCGAAGAAGGCCTCAAACGCGGCATCCGCGTGAAGACCAGCAGCTACACCCGCCACCACGTCAACATCACCATGACGCAGGCCAAGGCGGTGAGCAACTACACCAACTCCATCTTGGCCAATATGGAAGCCACCGACGACGGTTACGACGAAGCCCTGCTGCTCGACAGCTCGGGCTTTGTGTCCGAAGGCGCGGGCGAGAACATTTTTGTGATCAAGAACGGCGTCATCTACACCCCCGACTTGTCGGCTGGCGCTTTGAACGGTATCACCCGCAACACCGTGTTCCACATCGCCAAGGACTTGGGCCTGGAGATCGTGCAAAAGCGCATCACCCGCGATGAGGTCTACATTTCGGACGAAGCCTTCTTCACCGGTACCGCCGCTGAAGTGACGCCGATTCGCGAACTCGACCGCATCGAACTGGGCAAGCCCGGTTACGTGGGCAGCCGCGGGCCGATCACCGAAAAAATCCAGACCGCGTTCTTTGATATCGTCAACGGCCGCAACCCCAAGTACGCCCACTGGCTCACCCAAGTTTGAACCCCATGAGCGCTCCTGCTGTCATCGAACTTCGCGCCCAAGACCTCAACGCTCACGGTGGCGTGGTGTGCCCCAGCCCGCAAGCGGGCATGGCCACTTGGAACACACACCCCAAGGTGTCCCTGGACGTGGCCAAAACCGGTGAAGCCCGTTGCCCTTACTGCGGCACGGTTTACCGCCTCAAAGCCGGCGAGTCGGTGGCCCACGGCCACTGAACCCCGCCGCAACGCCCCAAAACGCCAAAAAAAGGCCACCCCGTGAGGGGTGGCCTGAAGTCCATGCGTGGACGTCGTTGAAGAACCTTTGAAAATTTTCCCCTCCCGAGGAAAACTGTGATGTTGTGACAGCAACAGCCACATTATGGACTTTTCAGGAAAATTTTCAAACTAAAACATTACTTTAATCAAAAAATCAGTATAAATTTTTGTGATTTTTACCCGGGGCTGACAACGATGGTTGCAGCGAAGCCCTCCTGCTCGACCGCCACGGCTTGGTGCCCGAAGGACACGGGCGAGACTATCTTTGTGATCAAGGGCGGCGTCCACAGCCGCAACCCCAAGTACCCCCCAAAGCCTCAGTCTTCGACAAACGCCTCCTGCCTTTTCTTGCTGATGGCCGGAGAGAGCACCACAATTAACATCAATACCGCCAAGGCCAGCAACCCCGCGGAAATGGGGCGCGTCACAAACGTAGACCAATCCCCTCGCGACAGCAACATTGCCCGACGCAAATTCTCCTCCATCATGGGGCCGAGGATGAAACCCAGCATGAGTGGTGCAGGCTCACAACCCAACTTGATGAGGAAATACCCCAGCACGCCAAAACCCGCCACCATCCAAATATCAAAGTTACTGTTGTTTGTTGAGAACACCCCAATCGCACAAAACATCACGATGGCCGGAAACAACCAGCGATAGGGCACCGACAACAACTTAATCCAAATACCAATTAAGGGCAGGTTCAAGATCACCAACATCAGGTTACCAATCCACATGGAAGCAATCAAACCCCAAAACAAATCGGGGTTGTTGGTCATGACCATGGGACCCGGTTGAATGTTGTGAATGGACATTGCGCCCACCATCAAGGCCATGACTGCGTTCGGAGGTATTCCCAAGGTCAGTAAGGGAATGAATGAGGTTTGTGAACCCGCGTTGTTGGCCGATTCGGGTGCCGCAACCCCGCGGATGTTGCCCTCCCCAAAAGGTACCTCACCAGGTTTGAGCTTGATCTTCTTCTCAATCGTATAAGCCGCAAAAGCCGATAAGACGGCGCCGCCACCGGGCAAAATACCCAAGGCCGAACCCAAAGCCGTACCGCGCAGCACCGCTGGCGTCATCAATTTGATGTCATTCATTGAAGGCATGATGCCGTTGACGCTTTTGGTGAATACCTCACGCTCTTCATCTGACTTGGCCAAATTGCTGATGATTTCGCCGTATCCAAAAATACCCATGGCTACGGCAACAAAACTCAAACCATCCATCAGGTTGGGAATATCGAAGGTGTAGCGCGCAGCACCGGAGTTGATGTCGGTGCCCACCATACCCAAGAGCAAGCCCATGACAATCATCGCCAGAGCCTTGAGCAATGAACCAGAAGCCAACACCACTGCACCAATAAGGCCCAGCACCATCAATGAGAAATATTCGGCCGCACCAAATTGCAAGGCCACTTCGGTCAGCGAAGGCGCAAAGGCGGCCAAAATCAACGTACCCACACAACCCGCAAAAAATGAACCCAGACCCGCAGCGGCCAACGCTTGCCCTGCACGGCCTTTTCGAGCCATTTGATAACCATCAATGACCGTCACGACCGAGGATGATTCGCCTGGCAAATTCACCAAAATGGCGGTGGTTGAACCACCATACTGAGCCCCATAGTAAATACCTGCCAGCATGATCAGGGCTGACACTGGCTCCAGACCATAAGTGGCTGGTAGGAGCATGGCGATGGTGGCGAGTGGTCCTATGCCTGGCAAAACACCGATGAGGGTACCCAACAAGCAGCCAACGAAGGCGTACAGCAAATTTTGGAATGTGAAGGCTACCGAAAAGCCCAAACTCAAGTTGTCAATCATGTCCATGGCGACCTCGCTTTACATACTTAAAAACTGAGGCCACACGGGAAATTGCAGGTTGAGCAATTTCACGAAAGCACCGTAGGACAACAAAGCCAGCAAGGTGGCCAGCACGAATGATTCAACGGGACTGGATTTGGGGCGGGCCATGCTCGCAATCAACACCAGCGCATAAATCGAAAAAATGAGCCCAAATGCCGGGATGCCCAACGCCGGCACACCGACAAGCAATGCACCAAAAACCACATTGGCACCGATGATGAAACACAGAGGACGCCAAGCGATGGCTCCAATGGGGTCGCCGTCAACGCCACCGTGCCGCAGAGAGTTCACCAACACGCCCAAACCCAGCAAAACCAGCAAAATGCCTTGCATGGTTGGGAAGTAGCCGGGGCCCATGCGCGCAGCCTTTCCGAGCTCGTATTCTTGAGCCCCCAAAGCAAAAGCAGCCCCCACCACCACAAACAGCAACCCTGAGTAAAAATCTCTTTTGCTTTTAACGAGCATGGTTTGTCTCCTCTTTGATGACTTACCCGTATTTTGCGCAAAAGCAAGCGCCTCCGCACTGTGGCCAATACTTATGGCATGCGCTTCCTAAACCCTACCAATCATTTTTCCAAGAAATCCATCAACCAGGACGATGGACACGCGAACAAGCCCATTCAGCGAAGCGCGAATGACAAGACCACCGCACCCATAGCAGCCAAAGTCGGTGCGTCAGCTGTTGCAACAAGGCACAATTCATCCATGTTTGCACAACGCATTGGGATTTTTTTTCTAGCGACTGGCCTGTTGGTACTCGCCCATCGCCAATACGGTTGGCTGGGTGTGACCGCCATTGCGGGCGGTTTGGTGATGTGGTTGTTGCTTCACGTCACACGCTTGCTAACGGTCATGCAACGCGCGGCGCGACGCCCGCTCGGTTATGTTGACAGCGCGGTCATGCTCAATGCAAAACTCAACACAGGTGACACCTTGTTCCGCGTTGTGGCACTCACCCGCTCACTCGGTGAGCGCCACAGTCCGGATAACGAACAGCCCGAGCACTTTCGGTGGACAGACAACACAGGCTCACGAGTTGATGCTGTCTTTCTTCAAGGGCGACTGCAATCGTGGTCGCTTCATCGCCCCACTCAGTGAGCAAGCCTCACTGACCGTTGCGCAACGGCAAGTCACGGCCCGCCCACACCACCAAGGCGATCACGGGCAAACCCATCAGCGCGGTCAGCACAAAAAAGCCCGGGTAGCCCAAGGTGTCGACCATGCCGCCCGAATAACCGCCCAAGGTCTTGGGCAAGAGCGTCATCAGCGAGCTGAAGAGCGCGTACTGCGTGGCCGTGAAAGACACATTCACCAAGCTCGACAAAAAGCCCACGAAGGCCGCGCTGGCGAAGCCGGCGGCCAAGTTGTCGGCCGAGACCACCGCGTACAAGAGCGGCAGGTTGTAACCCACCTCGGCCAAGATCACAAACAACAAATTGGTCAAAGCGGCCAGCACCGCACCCCAGAACAAACAGCGCATCACGCCCCAGCGCGTGGCCAAGATACCGCCCAACAAACCGCCCACGATGCCGATCACCACGCCATAGGTTTTCACGGCGTTGGCGATTTCAATTTTGGAATAACCGAGGTCGGCGTAAAACACGTTGGAGATCACGCCCAGCACGATGTCCGAGATGCGGTAGAGCCCGATGAGCGCCAGCAGCAACCACGCTGTGCTTGCGCCGTAGCGCGCAAAAAAATCTTGGATCGGCACCACCCAGGTTTGGCGCGCCACCGAAGCCTGGGCCACGCCCCAATACACCAGCAACCACCCCAAAGCCCCCGCGGCTGACAAGGCGGTGAGCATGCGCACCGTCTCAAAGAGCAAGGTGCTCAGCGGCCCCAAGGTTACGCCCCACATCGACTGCGCCCATTCGCCCAGCCAAAAAAACACCGCCACAAAAGCCCCCACCCCGCCCGCGAACACCGCGAACAAGCGCACATTGCCCTCGGCCGACCAACGCTCGGCCTCGGGCCGCTCGGGCTCGGGCATGAAGAGGTTGGTCAAGATGCCGATGGCCATGGCCGCAGCCATGACGGCGTAGGTTTGTTGCCAAGCGCTGTAGAGGTACGCGTCTTTGGCCGAACCCCAGTAGGACGCCAAATACAAAGCGCCTGCACCAGCCACGATCATGCCCACGCGGTAGCCGCCGATGTACGCCGACGACAACAAAGGCTGCAGGCTCGGCGGGGCCGACTCGATGCGGTAGGCGTCGATCACCACGTCTTGCGTGGCCGATGAAAAACCGAGCAACACCGCCAAAGCCGCCATAAACGCCAATGAGGTACCGCCCTGGGCTGGGTCCACGCTGGCCATGCCCAACAAGGCCACCACCACACCCACTTGCGCCAACAACAGCCACGAGCGGCGCTGGCCCAACAAGGCAGTCAACACGGGCAAGGGCATGCGGTCCACCAAAGGCGCCCACACGAACTTGAACGAATACCCCAAGGCGGCCCAACTGAAAAACGTCACCGCCTTGCGCTCCACACCGGCTTCCAGCAGCCACAGCGACAGCGAGGAAAAGATCAACAAAATCGGCAAGCCCGCCGAGAAGCCGAGCAAAGCCAAGGTCAACATGCGCCGGTCCCACAGGGCTGTGAAACTTTGCGCCCATGTGGGGGTTTTTTCGGGTGTGTGGTTCATAAGGGTGTTTGGTGTGATGTGACTCTCGCTATTATTGACCCATGTGCCTACTCTGTGACTTCAAAGCCTCTCGCCGCCAGGTTCTGCGCGGCGGCATCGCCTCCCTGGCCACTGTGGGCTTGGCGGCGCACGCCCAAGTCGACGTGGGTCCGCCGTCTTCCCTGCGCAAATTGGTGTCGGCCGAACAGGTCGAAGGTGCTGCAGCCAAACAATACCGCGCGATGATGAGCGACGCCGATCAGCAGCGCGCCCTCTACCCCGCCAGCCACCCCCAAGTGCGACGCTTGCGCGAGATTGCCCGCCGATTGGTACCACACAGCCAAGCCTGGAACCCGGCCGCCAAGGATTGGAATTGGGAAATCAACCTCATCCACAGCGACCAGATCAATGCGTTTTGCATGCCCGGCGGCAAGATCGCTTTTTACAGCGGCATCCTCGACAAGCTCAAGCTCAGCAACGACGAAGCGGCCATGATCATGGGCCATGAAATGGCCCACGCCCTGCGCGAACACGCCCGCGCCCAAATGGGCAAAGGCTCGGCCACCAGCTTGGGGCTGCGCATCGGTGCGGCGCTGTTGGGCTTGGGTCAAGTGGGTGACATCGCCGCCGACTTGGGCACACAACTGTTGTCGCTGCAGTTCAGCCGCTCGGACGAAACCGAAGCCGACTTGGTGGGTTTGGAGCTGGCCGCGCGCGGGGCGTTTCAGCCCAACGCCAGCGTCACGCTCTGGCAAAAAATGGCGGCGGCTTCGGGCGGCGCGGCGTCGATGTCGTTTTTGTCGACCCACCCCAGCAGCCCCGACCGCATCAAGACCTTGCAGCGCAACGTGCCCAAGGTGCAAGGCTTGTTCGAACAGGCCCGCGCGGCGGGTTAAGCGCCTTCGCCCACGTAGGGGTTGGTGCGGCGCTCGCGCCCCAAGGTGCTCTCGGGGCCGTGGCCGGGAATGAACACCGTCTCATCGCCCATGGGCCACAAACGCTCGCGGATGCTGCTGAGCAAATGCTCGTGGTTGCCCTGCGGAAAGTCGGTGCGGCCAATGCTGCCGGCGAACAGCACATCGCCCACAAAGACCCGTTGCGCGGGTGCGCTGTGAAACACCACATGGCCCGGCGTGTGGCCCGGGCAGTGGCGCACGGCCAAGTTGCAGTGCCCAATCGTGACCGTGTCGCCATCCGCCAACCAACGCGTGGGCGTGAAGTCTTGCGCGAGCGGGAAACCGAACATCTGACTTTGTTGCGGCAAGCCGTCGATCCAAAACTGATCACCGGGGTGCGGCCCCACGATGGGCAAGCCCAAACGATTGGCCAACTCACCCACGCCACCGGCGTGGTCGATGTGCGCGTGCGTGAGCCAGATGGCCTTGAGCGTCAAGCCTAGGCGCGCCACCTCGGCCAACAACACATCCAAGTCACCACCGGGGTCAATGACCGCTGCGTCCATGGTTTCGTCGCACCACACGATGGAGCAGTTTTGAGAAAAGGCGGTGACGGGGACGGTGAGGTACTGGAACATGGAAAGCAGTAAGCGAGCTTTACAAGCTAAAGGGCACAACCAACTGGCGCTGCGCGCCCAGGCCTTCGATACCCAGGGTCATCACGTCACCCTTTTTCAGGTACAGGGGTGGCTTCATGCCCAGGCCCACGCCAGGGGGTGTGCCGGTGGTGATGACGTCGCCCGGCATCAGCGTCATGAACTGGCTGACGTAGCTCACCAGTTTGGCGCAGCCAAAGATCATGGTGCGCGTGTTGCCGCTCTGCATGCGTCGGCCATTGAGGTCAAGCCACATGTCCAGTTTCTGGGGGTTGGTGATTTCATCCCGCGTCACCAACCACGGGCCGATGGGGCCGAAGGTGTCGCAGCCCTTGCCCTTGTCCCACTGAGGGCCGCGCTCCAGCTGGTATTCGCGCTCGCTCACGTCGTTCACGGTGCAGTAGCCCGCCACGTGGTCCAGCGCCGCTTTTTGTGACACATAGCGGGCGCGGGTGCCGATCACGATGCCCAGCTCCACTTCCCAGTCGGTTTTTATCGAACCTTTGGGCAGCATCACATCATCATGAGGCCCCTGGATGCAGGATGTGGCCTTCATGAAGACGATGGGCTCTTTCGGGATGGGCGCACCGGCCTCGGCCGCGTGGTCGGAGTAGTTGAGCCCAATCGCCACAAACTTTCCAATGCCAGCCACCGGGCAACCCATGCGGGGTTTGCCGCGCACGGCGGGCAGTTTGGCGGGGTCGAGCTTGCGCAGCTTGGCGAGCATGGCGTCGCCGAGCTGAGCAGGCCCGAGGTCAGGTATCACCGTACTGAGGTCGCGCAGTGTGCCTTGTGC
>JBEDCE010000009.1:0-21093 GCA_041176905.1 Pseudomonadota bacterium | reverse complement strand
CCACGGCCAAGACGGCGGGTGCCGCATCGGCCACGGCGGGCAGGGCGCCACGCGGGGCGCCGCCTGCGCCCAAGACCAAGACGCGCCGCCCTTTGAGCTGCGCGCCGTGGTGGGTGGCCAAGTCGGTGACCAAGCCCACGCCGTCGAAGTTGTGCGCCTCGATGCGCTCGCCCTTGAAGGCCAAGCAGTTGGCCGCACCGGCCAAGACCGCGCTGGGCATGGGGTCGGTGGCCAAGGCGCAGGCTTCGAGTTTGAAGGGCAGCGTGACGTTCAGGCCTTTGCCGCCTTGCGCCACAAAGCGCGCCACGGTGTCGGCGAAGGCGTCGGGCGCGGCCTCGATGGCGGTGTATTCGATGTGCTGGCCCGTGGCCTGCGCGAACAGGCGGTGAATCGTGGGCGACTTGGAGTGCGCGATGGGGTGGCCAACCACGGCGTAGCAGTCGGCGGGCGGGGTGTTCGTGGTCATGCAGACATTGTCCACCATGGGCAAGGGGCAGGGCCGGTGGTTTACGATGCCCGGCATGAGCACTTTACACATCGACTTTGTTTCTGACGTGGCCTGCCCTTGGTGCGCCGTGGGTTTGGGCGCGCTGGAGCAAGCCCTGGACCGCCTTTCGCCCGAGATCACCGCCTCATTGCACCTGCAGCCTTTTGAGCTCAACCCCGCCATGGGCCCGGGCGGCCAAGACTTGAGCGAACACCTGACGCAAAAATACGGCAGCAATGCCGAGCAGCAGGCCGCAATCCGCCGCACCATCACCGAGCGCGGCGCCGAGGTGGGCTTTGCCTTCAACCCCAATGGCCGGGGCCGTGTGTACAACACCTTCAATTGCCACCGCTTGATGCATTGGGCCGAAACGCTCGACGACAGTGACCAGACCCACGGCTTCGCGCTGGCACTGAAAAAAGCCTTGTTGCGCGCGTACCAGGGCCGCGCTGAAAACATGGACGACCCGGCGGTGCTGCTGGCTTGCGTGCGCGAGGTGGGTTTGGACGAAGAGGCCGCGGCCGTGGTGTTGAGTGGCAAAGACTTCAGCGACGAAGTGCGCGAGCGCCAAGGGTTTTTTGCGCAAGCTGGCATCCGCTCGGTGCCTGCCATCATCATCAACCGACGCCATTTGATCTCGGGCGGGCAGCCGGTGGAGGTGTTTGAACGCGCCTTGCGCGACATCGCGGCGGGCGTGGACCCCGCATGAACAGCCTGCCCCTGGGCTACCGCGCAGTGGTGCTGGGGGCCAGCGGCGCTATTGGTTCGGCGTTCGTGGTGGCTTTGCAAGCCGACCCCCGCTGCGCCGAGGTGTTGGCGGTTTCACGTCAGAGCCACCCCGGCTGGGACATCATCAACGAGGTCAGTGTAGCGGCTTTGGCTCAGGGTTTGCAGGGGCCGTTCCACTTTGTTATTGACGCCACCGGTGCCCTGACCATCGACGGCGTGGGCCCTGAAAAGCGTTTGGACGACATCGCTGCCGATCGTTTGATGCGCAGCTGGCAAGTCAACGCCTTGGGGCCCGCGCTTTTGCTCAAACACCTGAGCCCATTGCTTGCCAGACAAGAAAGGGCCGTCTGGGCCAAGCTCTCGGCGAGGGTGGGCAGCATCGAAGACAACCACAAAGGCGGCTGGTACGCCTACCGAAGCGCCAAAGCCGCGCTCAACCAATTGCTGCAAACCACGGCGATCGAGCTGGCACGCAAACGTCCCCAACTCGTCGTCGCCGCGCTGCAGCCCGGCACGGTGCAATCTCGCCTGAGTCAAGCCTTCGTGGGCGACCACGCCATGGCCCCAGAAGATTCGGTCAACCGTTTACTTCAGGTCCTTGACAAACTCCCCGCCAACGGCCGCGCCCATTTCGTCGACCACGAAGGTCAAGTCGTGCCTTGGTGATCTCAAAGGCCCAAGGCTTTGGCCAGGGCGTGTCTGGGCACGGTGGGTTTGGGGCATTGGCCTTTGGGCAAGTTGAACCATTGGCGCACGTCGGTGTCCACGCCCACGCCGTGCATGTAGTTGTAGATGGCTTTGCGCAGACCTTGCCCTAGGCGATCGTGGTCGACGCCCGTGGGGTCGACAAAGCCGATGTCGTTTTTGGCGAAGGTGGTCTCGGGCAGTTCGACCAGTTGGATCCCGTAGGCCGCGGGGTCTTGGCCCACGGGGGAGTGTACGGTGCACGTAAAGCGGTGGAAGAAGCCGCTTTGGATGCAGCCGTTCTCGAACAGTTGGCGAACGTATTCCAACGCGTCCACCGTGTCTTGAGCGGTTTGGGTGGGGAAACCGTACATCAAATAGGCGTGCACCAACACCCCCGCGTCGGTGAATCCCTTGGTCACTTGGGCCACTTGCGCCACGCTCACGCCTTTTTTCATCAGCTTGAGCAAACGGTCGGAGGCGACTTCCAAGCCGCCACTCATCGCGATGCAGCCGCTTTGTGCGAGCAGCTCGGCGAGTTCGGGCGTGAAGGTTTTCTCGAACCGTATGTTGCCCCACCACGAGATCTGCACGCCACGGCGCAACAGCTCTTCGGCCAATGCCTTGAGGGCTTTGGGTGGCGCGGCCTCGTCCACGAAGTGAAAGCCGGTTTGACCGGTTTCGGCCACGATGCGCTCGATGCGGTCGACCAACTCGGTGGCGCTGGCCGTCTCATAACGGCTGATGTAGTCCAGGCTGACGTCGCAAAAACTGCACTTCTTCCAATAGCAGCCGTGCGCCACGGTCAGTTTGTTCCAACGCCCATCGCTCCACAGGCGGTGCATGGGGTTGAGCATGTCGAGCAGGCTGAGGTATTGGTGCAGCGGTAAGCCGTCCCAAGTGGGCGTGCCGACGTCTTCAAACGCGATCTCAGGTTCGGCCATGTTGGTGTACTGCACTTGACCGTCGGCCTTGCGGCTGAAGGTGCGCTGCAGGCGCTGCGCGCTGCGCTGCCCTTGCAGGTGTTCGATCAGCGAGAGCACGGGGCGCTCGCCCGCGTCCAAGGTGATGAAGTCCACGAAGTCAAAGACGCGCGGCTCTTTCAGCTCGCGCAGCTCGGTGTTCACGTAGCCGCCGCCCATGGCGATGCGCACGTGGGGGTGCGCTGCCTTGATGGCTTGGGCCATGCGCAGCGCGGCGTAAACCGTGCCGGGGAAGGGCACAGACAAGAGCACGAGTTGCGGCGCGTGGCGCTGCACCGCATCCAAGGTCAGGCGCTCGATCGTTTGGTCGAGCAAGGTGGGCGCGGCGGCCAAGGCTTTCGCCAGCGGCTCGAAGGTGGGCTGGCTGCTGGCCAAGTGCTCCGCGTAACGCACGAACTCAAAGCGTTCGTCGACCGCATCGCGCAAAACATCGGCCAAATCGTTCAAAAACAGCGTGGCGATGTGACGGGCGCGGTCTTGCACGCCCAAGGCACCAAAGGCCCAACCAAGCGGGTCGCCGCTGCCATCGTCCTCGTACACGTCCAGTGACGCGAAGCGCGGGCCTTCGGGTACCAAGCCGCGAGCGGCGATGCGGTGCGCCATGGTCGAGTCACGCCCCTGCAAAAACGCCAGCACGGGGCCGATGCTGCTGCGGTAAGCGCCAAACGCGTCCAAAAACGCATTCAGACAGGCGCTGCGCTCGTCTTCGTGAACGGCCAGCGCCGCCTCGCGCACACGGTCCAGCCCCTCGGGCGTGAAGAGGGCGAGCACCGTGGCCAAGGCGATGTCTTCTTGCACCGCATCGATGCCCCGGCCACGCAAAAAACCCGTCAAGTAAGCCGTTGACGGGTAGGGCGTGTTGAGCTGCGTCATCGGCGGGATGAGGCTCAGGACTTTGAAGGCGGTGTTCACGGGGGTGATTGTCCCATGAGCGTGGGGGATGGCTTTGTGCCTCGCAATGACATCTCTAACTCGTCACTGCGAGCAAAGCGAAGCAGTCCATGGATTGCTTCGTACCTCGCAATGACGGCGTGGTTTTAGGTTTGCGCGATGTCGGCCAAAAACGCGTCCACCGAAGCTTCGGTGGTGTCCCAGGCGCACATGAAGCGGCAGCCGCCGCCAGCGATGAACTCATAGAACTTCCAGCCTTGGGCATGCAAGGCCTGGATGGCCTCGGCCGACAGGTAGGCGAAGACGCCGTTGGCTTGTGGTGGGTGCATGACTTTGATGCTGGGAATCTTGAGCAGGCCCTGGTAGAGGCGCTGTGCCATGGCGTTGGCGTGGCGGGCGTTGCGCAGCCACGTGTCGTTCTCAAGCATGCCGACCCACGGCGCTGAAATGTGGCGCATTTTGGAGGCGAGTTGGCCGGCTTGTTTGGCGCGCCAAGCAAAGTCTTTGGACAGTTCGCGGTCAAAAAAGACCACCGCTTCTCCCACGGGTAGGCCGTTTTTGGTGCCGCCAAAACACAGCACGTCCACACCGGCTTTCCAAGTGATGTCTGCCGCGGTGCAACCCAAATGGGCGACTGCGTTGGCAAAGCGTGCGCCGTCCATGTGCATTTTCAAGCCGTTGCGTTTGGCGACCTCGGACAAGGCGCTCACCTCGTCGACCGAGTACACCGTGCCCAGTTCGGTGGCTTGGGTGATCGATACGGCACGGGGTTTGGTGTAGTGCAGATCGGTGCGCTTGGTGGCCACTGCGTGCAGCGCCTCAGGGCTGAGTTTTCCCAGCTGAGCTGAAGCGGACTGCGATTCGGCCACGAGGAGCTTGGCACCGTTGGAGAAAAAACCGGGTGCTCCGCATTCGTCGTTTTCAATGTGCGCGATGGACGAACAAATGACCGATTGGTAGCTCTGGCAGATGCTGGCCAAGGCCAGCGAGTTGGCGGCCGTACCGTTGAAAACGTAATAAACGTCGCAGTCGATTTCGAAGAGCTGGCGCAGCATGTCGCTGGACTTTTGCGTCCAACGGTCGTCGCCATAGGCGGGCTCGTGGCCGCTGGCGTTGGCTTCCAAAAACCAATGCAGGGCCTCGGGGCAGGTGCCGGCGTAGTTGTCGCTGGCGAAGTGTTGGCGGGTGTTCAAGGTCATGGGCTTAAAGCCATTTCTGCATGAAGCTGGCTTGGCCAGCAGCAGGGTCCAGCGTGTAGGGTTCGAAGCCGAATTGTTCGTAGCTGCGCAAAGCCCGCTCGTTGCCGGTGAGCACTTCCAAGGTCAGCTTGCAACAGCCGCGCGCTTGTGCGTGCGTTTGTGCGGCTTGCATCAGGGCTTGCCCAATGCCCATGCCTCGGTGGCCGGGCAGCACCACCAAGTCGTGGATGTTCATGAGCGGCTGCGATTTGAAGGTCGAAAAACCCTCCACGCAGTTGACCAATCCCACTGGCGCCTGGTCCAACCAAGCGATGAAACTCGCCACCGTCGGCCGCTCGGCCATGTCGTCGCACAAACGGGCTTTCACCTCGGCCGCCAGTGGCTCTCCACCGCCCATGGGGTCTTGGGCGTAGGCATCCAGCAGCTTGATCAAAGCGTCGCAGTGGGCGCTTTGTCGGAGGTCAACGGCATCGATGGTGAGTTTCATAAGGGTGAATTGTGCCAGCGAGGCATCAGCATGGGATGGTGTTCAACGTCATCCCTACGCCCGACACCTGGCTCGGGGTGGCCCACGCGTTCACATGCCCAGCAAGTTGGTGTGCCGTGATGGCGCTCAGCGTCCAGCCCAAATGGCCGTGGCCGGTGTTGTAAAACACATTGGCTTTTTTGCCCGCACCCACGCGCGGCAGCATGTTGGGCATCATCGGGCGTAGGCCGGCCCATGGCTCAACACGGCGCGTGTCCACACCAGGGAAGCACGCATTGACCCAATTGACCAGTGGCTTGATGCGATCGGCGCGGATGTTCAGGTCGATGCCATTGAACTCGGCCGTGCCCGCGACGCGAAAGCGGTCTGCACCCAAACGGCTGGTGACCAACTTGGTCTCGTCGTCGAGCAAGCTGACCTGTGGTGCGGCAGCTTGGCTGGCCGCATCGTGAAGGCCCACCGTGATCGAATAGCCTTTGACGGGGTAAATATTCAAGCGGTCGCCGAGCTGCGCGGCCAAGCCCCGGCCATGCACACCCGCGCAGATCACGATGCCGTCAAAGCTGAGGGTCTCGGTCTGGTCGGCGTGCTGTACCTGCACGGTGGCGGTCTGTCCGTTGGACGCGACCTTGAGCACCTGATGCTCCGTCAGGATCTTCACGCCCAAACGCTCGCAGGCCTTGGCCAATCCAAAAGTGAACTTGTGGATGTCGCCCGTCGAATCGCTTTCGGTGTAGTAGCCACCGTGGTACTGGCCTTGCAAGGTCGGCTCAATGGCTTTCATTTCGTCGGGTGTGACGGCACGGCGCGGCAGACCGCCTTGTGCCAGCAGCTTGGAGACCTCGCCCGCGTGGTCAAAGCCTTTTTTGTCGCGGTAGATGTGCAAGATCCCTTCAGGCTTGTGGTCGAAGTCGATGCCTTCGGCTTTGGCCCAGGCAAAGTGGTGCGCACGGGATTCAATGGCCAATTGGGCCGTGGCGATGGTGTTGTCTTTGTACTTGGGAATGGCGGCCACGAACTCGGCCATCCAGCTGAGTTTGTGCCAAGTTGGGGCGGGATTCATCAAGAGCGGGGCATCGCTTTTGAGCATCCACTTGAGACCCTTCAGGATGGTGGAGGGGTGTGTCCAGACTTCGGCGTTCGATGCCGACAGTTGGCCCCCATTGGCGTAGGACGTTTCCATGCCGGGGTATCGATTTTTTTCGATCAGGGTGACCTGCAGGCCTTGTTGGGCCAGCGCATAAGCGGAGGTGACGCCGGTGATGCCGCCGCCCACCACCACCACGTGTTTGTTGACGATGTGTTTTTTCATGGAGCTTCTCTCATTAAAACGTCTCAAAAGTGAAGGACACGCGACACACCGAATGTGTGTGGCATGACCCCCTCTGTTTGAAACCTGAGAGATTCAACGAACGTTGCGGTTCGTCTTGCTCCTGCGGTGGGCCTAGGTGACGAACCTCGGCCGCTCTTCAGAGTGTGTAGCGCGTCAGCGCCTGGACGTATCGGTCCTTTTGCCTGAGAGTTTCCGGGGCGGTTGCTCCTTCGGCGTCACCTTTTCTGGCGATCTCTCCCGATACGAATTTTGATTTTAAGCTCACCCAGCCATCGACCAGCCGTGGCTACACAAATATTTAGCCGATCAGTTTTTGGTAGTCGGACCCATTGAGCAAGCCGGCCAATTCGGCAGATTGGCTGATGTTGGCTTTGAAAAACCAAGCTGCGCCCATGGGGTCGCTGTTGGCGAGGGAAGGGTCGTTGCGCAGGGTTTCGTTGACTTCCACGACAACGCCGGTGATGGGCATGAACACATCTGAAGCGGCTTTGACAGACTCAACCACGCCGGCCACGGCGCCTTGAGCAATATTGGCACCCACCGCTGGCAGGTCAACGAAGACGACATCGCCCAAAGCCTCTTGTGCGTGAACGGTGATGCCGACGGTGGCGATCTGGCCCTCGACGGTGAGCCAAACGTGTTCTTCGCTGAAGTAGGTGGTCATGAGGGAATTCTGATGATGTGAATGTGAAAAAGGCTTCAGCAGCAGGTGTGAGCCTTTTTTCCGAACCTTTTTCATTTTACTGCGTGCCCAAATCGGTCCTGACAAGCGACTTTCAAACGAATACCAAACACTTTATTGTGGTTTTATGATCTGCACGATGTAACAAAAATGATTACATTAAGGGTGTTTCACGTTTCCGCATCATGTTTTGCCGGTGGTTGGTTTGAGGGTCAAGGAAATGTCCATGCTCTGCTTCATTGATCTGTTGTGTCGCGACCGCGTTTCTCGCACGTTGCTGGGCTTGTTGTTTTTTTCTCTGTTGGGCTCTTCACTCTCGCAGGCGCGGGCTGATGAGCTGAAATTGGAAACATGGCGAACGGAGGATGTGTGGGTGTGGGAGCACCACTTGTTGCCTGAGTTCTACCAAACACCCAAATCAACCCCGATTGAAATCAGTCCATGGGTGTCCACGGACTTCGACAAAGTGCTGCTGGAAGGGTTTGAAAAGGGCACGGCGGGCGACATGGTGGCTTGCCGACCTTTTGACCGCTCGTTTGATCTGTTTGAAAAAGGTTTCCTACAAGACATCACGCACATGCCCGAACTGCGGTTGTTTCGCAACCAAGGGAAATTTGCATGGACCAGTTATTACGGTGAGCGAGTGTTTTGCATGCCCGTGGCCTCGGTCATGACGGGTTTTTTCTACAACACCGAGATCTTCAAAGAGCTCAAGCTGGAGCCGCCAAAAACCGAAGAAGCCCTGTTTGAATTGCTCGAAAAGGTCCAACAATCGGGCAAGTACCTGCCCTTGGCGTTCGGCACCAAACACGCTTGGCAAGCCGCTCAGGTCTTGCTGGCCGGCATGGGGCCCAACCATTGGGGCGGCGAAAAAGGCCGCCTGGACTTGCTCACGGGGCGAGCGAAGTTCAGCGATGAGCCGTATGTGAATGCCTGGCGCAGTCTGGCCAAAATGGGCGATTTTTTGCCGCCCAACCATGCCAATGTGGGTGAAGACGAGGCCAGAAATTTGTTCTTGAGCGGCCGTGCAGCGGTGTACCCAGCCGGTTCATGGGAAATACGGTTCCTCGCCAATCACCACGACCCCCATCACTTTGGCGTGTTCGCACCGCCGCCCAAAGCGAACAGCCACAACTGCTATGTGCTCAACCACTTGGACAAAGGGATCGGCATCAATGCCAAAAGCCCCAAACAAGCGCAAGCCAAGGCTTTTTTGTCGTGGCTGGCCACCCCTGACTTTTCAAAAGCATTGGCCAACAACTTGCCCGGTTTTTTTCCGCTCTCGACCCATCCTGTAGAAATCACCAACCCTTTGGCCAAAGAAATGGCCAGCTGGCGTCAGCAGTGCGACAGCACGATCCGAATCAACAGCCAGTTCCTCAACCAAGCTTGGCCAGGTTTGGAGGAGGAACTCTGGCTCACGTCGGTGCGCGTGATGCGCAAAGAAATCAGTGCCGAACAGGCGGCCAAACACATCTCCAGTGGGGTGGAAAAATGGTTCAGACCGCTCTAAAAACCGCTACACGTCAAGCCCGTTTGGGGTGGGTTATTTGCTTGGGTGTTTGCCTCACGTTGCCTTTGAACACACAGGCTCGAAACGTTCAGTGGTACTTTGAAGCCGATACCGCCACCGCTGCACCAGCCTCGATGAAAACCGAGCCCATCGAGCCTGGTCAGGCACAGGTGGTCGTGGCGGTGATTGACAGCGGGGTTTTGTCTGACCATCCCGCCTTGACGGGGAAGTTGTTGCCCGGATTTGACATGGTCTCTGATGCGCAAGCAGGCGTTGGCGGCCGATCATCCAACCATGCCCCCTCACCCAAGGGTACCAGCTGTGGACAGCGCATGGTTTCTTCCTCTTTCCGAACACACGGCACCGAGGTCGCGAGCATCGTGGCGGGCAATGGCCACCAAGAAATGTGGGGGGTCAACCCCAACGCCATGATTTTGCCCATTCGGGTATTCGGCCCCTGTGGCATGACCCGCGAAGATTTGGCCGACTCGATTCGTTGGGCCGCTGGCTTGCCCGTGGCCGGTGTGCCCATGAATCGCAGCCCCGCCAAGGTCATCAACATCAGCATCTCAGGTGGCGCCACCGAGTGCCGACCAGCCTTGCAAGCGGCGGTGGATGAGGCCATCAAACAAGGCGCTTTTGTGGTGGCCGCAGCGGGCAACAATTTCCAGCGCGCCTTGGTCGAGCCAGCCAACTGCGAGGGGGTGATTTCTGTGGGCGCGTTATCGGCCGATAACCGCATCGAAAACTATTCTGCGTTGGACCCGCGAACCACCATTTACACCGTGGGGGGAGGGCCTGCGCTGAGGGTCAGTACACCGTGGGCTGATAACAAACTCAGGGTCGCCACCATCGAGCTGAGTGTGTTGGGAGCCGAACAACTGGTGGTGGCCGACAAGGCGATCGGCACCAGTTTTGCGGCGCCGTTGGTCTCGGGATTTTTGTCCTTGTGGCTCTCACACCGCCCCAATCTGAAGCCCACGGATTGGGCAAGCCATGTTCATCAATTTGTCAGAAGCGTCCCCAAGCTCGCCAAGTGTCCTGATTGCACACCTCAGGGCTTGGTGGTTCCAGAGAGCATCCTAAAGGCGCAGCGATGAAGGTCATGTTCAAACCATTGCGCCTTGGGGTTGTGTTGATTGCATCGTTGGCTGCGCAAGCCAGTTGGGCTGACTCGGTGGTCTGGTCTTGCTCACGATCAGAGCCACAGCCTGAAGTGTTTGAAAAACTGCGGGCTTATCGCATAGAAGACCTGTCGGCTAAAGACGACGACGGCATCGTCATCACGCTGTCCGACTTGTACAACGCCTATGGTGGTCAAACCATCAACATGGGCCGTGCGGCGCTCACGGTGTGCACCTTGCCCTCGAACGACCCCATTCAAGGCGCTGCCATGGAATTGCTTGGGTACAGCCCAAAAGACGTGGAAGCGGTCGCCCAGTTGGCAACGTCCAAACTGGTTTTGGTCCCCACCATTCATCGCATGCAGAAGTGCATCGTCGAAAACCACCCCGCCATCGGCTTCTTTGAAAACGTCGTCGAAAACGCCCGTGTTGGCCCCTGTTTCTAAATTGATCGAGAGCGTGAACCCATGAAAAACATCAACCGATTCTGGACGCTGGTGCCGTTCGCCTTGGCATTGAGCTTGGCCCTACCTGTACAAGCCCAGCAAAAGAACACTCGAAAAACCCTGGTCTACTGCTCGGAAGGCAGCCCGGCGACCTTCTCGCCCGGGCAGGCTACGTCGGGTGTGACCCACGACGCCCTGTCGCCCATTTATGGGCGTTTGGTCTTGCACATGCGCGGGTCCACCCGACTGCTCCCGTCGTTGGCGCAGCACTGGCAGGTGTCCCCCGACAGCAAGGAGTTCACCTTCTTTTTGCAAAAAGGGGTTCGTTGGCACAGCAACGAATACTTCACTCCGACGCGCGAATTCAACGCCGACGATGTGATATTCATGTTCGAGCGTCAGTGGAAAACCGATCATCCCTATCACGCGGTGGGTGGAGGCCGCTATTCCTTTTTCCAATCCACAGGCTTGGACAAATTGATCGGTCAGATCGACAAAATCGATGAGCACACCGTCAAGGTCACGCTCAACCAGAGCACACCCACGTTTTTGTACATCTTGTCTTTGGGCTTTGCTGGCATTCAAAGCCAAGAATACGCCGCGGCCATGTTGGCCCAAGGCCGCCCTGACATGATCGACCAGCATCCCGTGGGAACAGGGCCGTTCTATTTCGTTAAATACGAAAAAGACACCAAGATCAGCTACCGAACATTTGCGGACTATTGGGAAGGTCGCTCCAAACTCGATGGGCTGGAGTTTTTGATCGTCCCCGATGCGCAAGCGCGCTGGGTCAACATTCAAAAAAAGCAGTGTCATGTCATGGGATTTCCCAATACGGAAGATTGGCCAGCCATCCGCAAACACCCCGATGTGCGCGTAATCGATATTCCTGGGGTCAATGTCGCTTACCTGTCCTACAACGTCAACAAGCCCCCCTTTAACGATGTGCGTGTTCGCAAAGCACTCAACATGGCCGTCAACAAGCGGGCCATCGTTGATCGCGTGTATGAAGGCCTTGCGGTGCCCGCGGTGAGTTTGATCCCGCCGAACATGTGGTCCTACAACAGCCAAATCAAGGACGAACCCTACAACCCCAAAGCCGCTCAAAAGTTGCTCGCCGAAGCCGGTTTTTCTAAAGGGTTTACCACCGACCTGTGGGTGATGCCGGTCGCGCGCCCTTACATGCCCAACGCGACCTTGATGGCGGAATTGATCCGTGCGGACTGGGCCAAAATTGGGGTCAACGTCGAGTTCAAA
This sequence comes from Pseudomonadota bacterium, assembly GCA_041176905.1. GTDB lineage: Bacteria > Pseudomonadota > Gammaproteobacteria > Burkholderiales > Burkholderiaceae_C > Hydrogenophaga. Next base: position 9,278 of record JBEDCE010000009.1, on the reverse strand, counting down.
ACCGCCCCTTGGGCCGACTACCTCAAGCGCGTGTACGCGGGTGAGCACCAAACGGCCTTGCTGGGCTGGACAGGCAGCCATGGTGACCCCGATTACTTTTTCTACAACCTGCTGTCTTGTGACACGGCCGCGATCGGTGGCGCGAACATCTCCAAGTTTTGCAACCCAACCTACGATGCCCTGATCCTCAAAGCCAGGCAACTGGCCAACCCGGCTTTGCGCATACCGTTATACGAAGAAGCCCAGCGCATCTTCAAAGAGCAAGCTCCGTGGCTCACCATGGCCCACTCGGTTCAATCGGTGATCCACCGCAAAGAGGTGATCAACCTCCGGTTAAGCCCCTTTGGTGGTCGCAACTTCTACGGTGTGGAGTTGAAGTAAACCTCACATGCCCGCGTAGTTAGGCCCACCACCGCCCTCGGGCGTGACCCAAACGATGTTTTGGGTGGGGTCTTTGATGTCGCAGGTTTTGCAGTGCACGCAGTTTTGCGCGTTGATCTGCAAGCGGTCTTCGCCTTCATCGGTTTTGACGAACTCGTACACACCGGCTGGGCAGTAGCGGCTCTCGGGGCCGGCGTATTGCGCCAAGTTGATGTTGACCGGCACCGTGCTGTTGCGCAGCGTCAGGTGTGCGGGCTGGTTTTCTTCGTGGTTGGTGTTGCTCATGAACACGCTGGAGAGGCGGTCAAAGCTGATCACACCGTCGGGCTTGGGGTAGCTGATCTGCGGCATCTCGGCCGCAGGACGCAGCTTGGTGTGATCACGCACGGTGTTGTGCAGCGTCCAAGGTGGGCTCTTCACGCCGACCTTGGGCAAGAACCAGTGCTCCACACCGGTCATGAGCTTGCCCACGAGTGGGCTCTTCTTGAACCAGTTTTTGAAGTTGCGGAAGGTCCAGAGTTCTTCAAACAACCAGCTGGCTTTGAACTTTTCTTCAAACGCACCCAGCTCGTCGTTGGCGCGGCCCGCGGCCAAGGCGTCGGCCAGAGCTTCGGCGCAGAGCATGCCGCTCTTGATGGCGGCGTGGCTGCCTTTGATGCGCGCAGCGTTCAAAAAGCCGGCTTCGCAGCCCACCAGTGCGCCGCCGGGGAAGAAGGTCTTGGGCAAGGCCTGGGGCGTGCCGTTGTTCAGGGCACGGGCGCCGTAGCTCAGGCGTTTGCCGCCTTCGATGTGTTTTTTGATGCTGGGGTGGGTTTTCCAGCGCTGCATTTCTTCAAACGGGCTCATCCACGGGTTTTGGTAGTCCAGCCCGATCACATAGCCCAAGGTGACTTTGTTGCCCTCAAGGTGGTAGAGAAAACCACCGCCAAAGGCGTCGTCGTTCAATGGCCAGCCAGCGGTGTGCACCACCAAACCCGGCTTGGCTTTGTCCGCAGGGATTTCCCAGAGTTCTTTGATGCCAATGGCAAAGGTTTGTGCGTCTTTGTCGGCGTCCAGTTGGAATTTTTCGATGAGCTGTTTGCCCAAGTGGCCGCGAGCGCCTTCGGCAAACACGGTGTACTTGGCGTGCAGCTCCATGCCCAGCTGGAAGTGATCGCTGGGCTCACCGTCTTTGCCCACGCCGAGGTTGCCGGTGGCCACGCCCTTGACCGAACCGTCCTCGTTGTAGAGCACCTCAGCAGCGGCAAAGCCAGGGAAAATTTCCACGCCCAAGGCCTCGGCTTGTTGGCCCAGCCATTGGCTCACCGCCCCTAGACTGATGACGTAGCAACCATCGTTGTGGAAGTTGCGCGGCATGAGCCAGTTGGGGGTGCGCTGCTGACCGGTCTCGGACAAGACCAACAGGTCGTCCCCCGTCACGGGCTGGTTCAGCGGTGCGCCGCGCTCTTTCCAGTCGGGGAAGAGCTCGGTGATGGCGCGTGGGTCCATGACCGCGCCCGACAAAATGTGCGCGCCGGGCTCTGAGCCTTTTTCGAGCACGCAGACGTTGATCTCTTGGCCGCGTTCGGCCGCGAGTTGCTTCAAGCGAATGGCGGTGGACAGTCCAGCGGGGCCGCCGCCAACGACGACCACGTCGTATTCCATGGATTCGCGGGGGCCGTGGGTATTCAAAATGTCTAGTGGGCTCATGGGAACAGGTTTATGAAAGGTTGCACTGAGGAAGGATTCTAGTGGTGCGTGACGCACAATGGCGGTCTTTGTTGGTATTTGGGATGGACATGGGAGCAAACAAAACGGTGAACTCAGGCATGGCCTTGGGCATCGCGGCGGGTTTGGGCGCCGGCGCGTTTTGGGGCATGACCTTTGTGGCGCCCTTGGTGGTCGGTGGTTTTTCTGCGCTGGACTTCACGGTCGGCCGTTTTGTGGCTTGCGGTTTGTTTTCTCTGGCTTGGTTGGCTTTGGTGCATGGGCGTAGCGCTTGGCGCGGTGCGCCCGAGGCTTGGCCCAATGGGTCACAAATGTTGGCTGCGCTGGGTTTGAGTGTTTTGGGATACACCGGTTATTACTGGTTGCTGGTGCTGGCCATTGAAGACGCGGGCGCGGCTTTGCCGGTGCTGATCATCGGCACCATTCCGCTGTGGGTCATGTTGCTGGGCAAGCCGCAGGCCCTGCGTTGGCGGCACTTGCTGCCGGGTATGGTCTTGACGGCGCTGGGCATGGCGTTGATGGTGCACGTCACGGCCAGCCAAGGTGAATGGTTGAGCGGGCAGGGCGATTGGCGTCGAGGCGTGGTCTTTGCTGTGGCCGCCATGGTCTGTTGGACCGCCTTCACCTTGCTCAACGGCCGTTGGCTCAAGCAACACCCCGAGGTCAACTCGACGGTCTGGGCCAATTGGCTGGGCGTGGCGGCGGGCTTGGGTGCGCTGATCTTGTGGTGGGTTGTGGGACAAGCCACAGGGGGCAATGACACAGGGTTCAGCAGCACGCCCATGTGGGCACGCGAAGGCTGGGGCTTGTTTGTGTTGGTGTGCGCCTTCACGGGCATTGGCTCGGCCTGGATCGCCGCGGTCTTGTGGAACATGGCCAGCCGGCGCCTGCCTGAGAGCTTGGCCGGGCAACTCATCGTGAGCGAGACGGTCTTTGGTTTGCTCTATGCTTTTGTGTGGTCGGGTCAGTGGCCCGCACTGCAGCAGGGTTTGGCCGCTGTGTTGTTTGTGTTGGGTATCTTGGCCTCGATCCGTGCCCACCGATAAAACCGAAGGAATTCACCATGCGCAAGTCATTGCCCGAACAGAAAATACGGGTGCACACCAGACCTGCATCAGGTGAGGGACGCTGTGAGTTGGAAAATTTGCCAGCACCGCGACAACTTGTAAGGCGCTGACGCCCAACAAGTGGGTGAGGGCGATCCAGACAGCGCGGGCTTGCAAGGGCTTTTGCCAGAGCAGCTTGCCAAAATCCTCGTCACCGCGCTTGGCTATCCTGCGTGAGCAATGGCTGCCAGATGTTTGCCGAGCTTGCCAGTATCATCCCCGGCGGTCAGCCGGCCATTACCAAGGCCAACAGCCGCTTCAAGGCCATGATGCCGCACCCCGAGCGGGTGTTTCGCAATGTGCAGATGAGCCGGTCTGTGCTCACCAGCGCGGTGGGCGTTTTTCGATGAAGGCCTGCACGCCCTCTAGCGCTGAAGCATCCATCATGTTGCAGGCCATGGTCTGGGCTGCGTCGTCATAGGCAGCTTGCATGCCGGTTTCTATCTGGCGGTAAAAAAGCTGTTTACCCACCTCGATGGGCAGCCGCGGTTTGTTCAGGATGCGCGCGACCAGCGACTCTACGGCCTCGTCCAGTTGCGCTGGGTCAGCAACGCGGTTGAGCAGGCCTTTGCTGAGGGCTTCTTGCGCGCTGAGAAAGTCGCCGGTAACCAACATCTCAAAGGCGGCCTTGCGGGATAGGTTGCGCGACAGGGCCACGCTGGGGGTGGCGCAAAACAGGCCAAGGTTGACGCCACTGGTGGCAAAGCGCGCGTCTGACGCGGCCACGGCCAGGTCACACTGTGCCACCAGTTGGCAGCCAGCGGCCGTCGCCATGCCTTGCACTTTGGCGATCACCGGCACCGCTAGGCGTTGCAGGCTCATCATCATGCGGCCGCATTGGGCAAACAACTGCTGGTAGTAGCCGAGCGCGGGTTCGGCGCGCATTTCCTTGAGGTCATGGCCGGCGCAAAACGCCTGCCCGTTCGCTGCTATCACCAAAACTCGCAGCGAGGGCTCTTTGGCCAGTTGGTCGAGCTGGCTTTGCAGGGCTGTCAACAGCGCTTCATTGAGGGCATTGAAGGCCAGCGGCCGGTTCAGCGTGAGGGTGGTCACGCCGCGGGCGTCGTCGCTGCGCAGCAGCACGGTGTCGATTGAGGTGTTGGACATGGGGATGACCTTAGAGCTTTGTTGGAGTTGAGTGTTTGAAAGCGGCGTCAGCACAGGCGCGTTGACGCAGTTGGAACTTTTGAATCTTGTCAGTTGACGTTTTAGGTATGTCCACAAAACGGATGCCTTTGGGCACTTTGTAGTTGGCCAGCCAATGTCGGCAGTGGGCCACCAGATCGGCGGCCGTAACGCTGCTGCCGACCTGTGTCTCGACACAGGCCAGAGGCGTTTCGCCCCATTTGGCATCTGGCTTGGCCACCACGGCACAGGCCAGCATGGTGCTGACTGTCTGGCCGCGGCCAATACCGTGCGTTTTTAGCGCTGCGGCCAGACGCGCGGAACGTTCGCGGGTCTGTGCCCAGTTGTAGCAGCGCTGGCCGTGGATCACGGCGGGAAGGTCGCCAAACACTTCGGCGGAGCGCTCGACAAAACTGACTGGCGACAAGGCCACAAAATTGGCTGCGGTTTTATCCAGTTGCCGATCGTAAATGGTCATGCAGAGTCTAGGGGGCTGCCTATGCCTTAGGAACGGTTGGCGGTGCACAGAGCCTGGTCGATGTCCCACAGAATATCATCGAGATGCTCCAGACCCACTGAGATACGGATCATGTCTGGACCGACGCCGGCGGCCACTTGCTGCTGCGCGTTGAGCTGGCGGTGCGTGGTGCTGGCCGGATGACTGATCAGTGTGCGGATGTCGCCGATGTTGACCAGATGGCTCATGAACTGAGCCGATTCGATGAAGCGGATTCCCGCTTCCAGCCCTCCTTTCAGGCCGAAGGCCAGCAGACCCGATGCGCCGCGCATCTGCCGCATCAGCAACGCATGCTGTGGGTGGTCGGGCAGTCCGGGGTAATTGACCCAGGCCACGCGCGGGTCCGCTTGCAGAAAACGCGCCACGCCCTGAGCGTTGCTGCAGTGCCGCTCCATGCGCAAGGGCAGGGTCTCGACGCCTTGCAGAATTTGCCAGGCGCTCATGGGGCTGAGCGTTGCGCCGAAGACGCGCAGGCTTTCCATACGGCAGCGCATGGTGAAAGCAAAGTCGCCAAAGGTCTCGTAAAACTTGACGCCGTGGTAGCCCGGCGAAGGCTGTGTCATGCCCGGAAATTTGCCGTTGTCCCATGGGAAGCGGCCGCTTTCAACCAGCACGCCGCCAAGCGTGGTGCCGTGGCCGGCTAGGTACTTGGTGGCCGAATGCACCACCAAATCGGCGCCGAGCGCCAGCGGGTTGCACAAGAACGGGCTGGGTACGGTGTTATCGATGACCAGCGGCACACCGTGCGCGTGAGCCACTTCGGCCACGGCGGGAATGTCGAGCACCTGTAAACTGGGGTTGCCTAGGCTTTCGGCAAATACGGCTCGTGTGTTGGGCTGCATGGCGGCGGCGAAGGCCTCGGGCCGGGCGGCATCGACAAAGGTGGTCTGAATGCCGAACTTGGCTAGGCTGACCGCCAGCATGGTGACCGAGCCGCCATACAGCGTACCGGCCGCCACCACGTGGTCACCGGACTGCAGAATCGTCATCAGTGCCATGGTCTCAGACGCCATGCCGGATGCAGAAGCAACCGCGGCCCGCCCGCCCTCAAGCGCGGCTACCCGCTCTTCAAAGGCCGCCACCGTGGGGTTACTCAGCCTGGAGTAAACATTGCCGAAGGTCTGCAGGTTAAAGAGCGAAGCGGCGTGCTCGGCGCTGTCAAAGACAAAACTGGTGGTCTGATAAATGGGCAGGGCCCGAGCACCGGTGGCAGCATCGGGAATTTGTCCGGCATGGATGGCTAGGGTTTCAGGTTTGAATTGACGATCAGACATGTCGGCGAGCTTTGCGTTGAACTTTAAAAGCTAGTGAGGGCGCCGGGCTGAAATGATGCCGGTGTTGACACCGACCCAATTCAGGCCGCCAAACAGCCGCGCGTGTTCGATCTTGACACAACGGTTGTGAACCGAGGCCAGGCTGGCCTGGCGCACCAGTTGGTCGGCTTCCAGGTTTTGCACACCCAGTTGTTGCCACAGGCACTTGGCGCTTATGCGGATGGCTTCTTCGGCCAGCGGTAGCAAGTCTTCTGTACGGCGAAAAACATCGACCATGTCCACCGGTTGAGGTATGTCAAGCAAGCTGGCATACACCGTTTCGCCCAAGATTTTCTGGCCGGTGGCTGCGTAGCGCGGGTTGACGGGAATGATCTTGTAGCCGTGCGACTGCATGTACTTGGCAGCAAAAAAACTGGGCCGGTGCCAATCGGCCGACAAACCCACCACGGCGATGGTTTTACATTGCCGCAGCAAATCTCTGAGCGTGCTGTTGTCGTTGTTCATGGATGAATCTTAACGGGAAAGCGCCTAAAAACCCATTGTCGGGAACCCTGCCTGAGCGGCAGATCCGTAGGCTGATCGATCTTTAGTCTGCCGGCTTGAGGCTTGGGTACCAAGGTTGGCGGCCAGCCAGGTCGCCGGATTTTTGAATAATTTCCGCGACGGCTTCTTCTTGGCGATAGGCCACCACATTTACTCCAGCAACACCCTTGATCTCCCTTATTTTTTTGGATAAGGTCAACGCAAATTCTTCGGCCTTCAGTCAATGGGTCTGCAGCACCATTCATTCGCGGGTTGATAGTGTCTTGAATATGTACACCGGGGAGTTTCGAGCGCATCCGCTCGGCTGCACGGACTGACTTTAATGGCCCCACACCAATCAGAATAAATACGCTATTGATCAAGCCAAGGTCTTCAATGCACCTAGAAAAAACTTGGGTGCTGAAGTCAATTTGCGCCCGCTTTGGAACATGTGGTCGTCTCTCATCTTGCGCGATGTTTGTAGCATGGACATACAACCTACATCAAAAATCAGCGTTGACTTTTCGGGCTGGGTTCAGGGAAATGGCAGTGCGACGACCTCGCCGGGACGAGCCACCCCGTCTGGGCATTGCACAATAACCGCTTGTCCTGAAGCCCAGTGGCTGCGCTCGATCATGGACAAGCCAACGTTGCGTTTAATGCGCGGTGACCACATGGCCGAGGTGATCTGCCCAACATGCACATTGTCCGCGATCACTGGCCAGGGTTTGCCACAGACGGGACCCGGGCCACCATCAAAAAGAACGCCACGAATCTCCCTTTGGTGCCCCTGGGCTGCGATACCCTGCAAGGCTTTGAGACCCAGGAAATCTACAGTACCGTCTAGCGTGCAGAATTTGCCCATGCCGCATTCGAGGGGATTGTTATCCAGGGTGAACTCATTGCCGTAGGACAGCAGACCGCCTTCAACGCGCTCGATCAGGTTCGGGCAGCCGGGGCTTATGTCGTATGCCTGTCCGGCCTCCCAGATCAGGTCCCACAGCGCGCTGCCAAGGCTGCTGTCGTTCAAGTAAATCTCAAATCCGCCTTGCTTGGAGTAGCCACCGCGCTGGATCAGTTGGCGCGTACCCTTGAAGTCAACAAAATCAAAATTGTAAAAGCGGATATTGCGCACAGCTTGACCAAATATACTGGCCAATAAGTCCTCGGCTTTTGGGCCTTGTATTGCAAGCACAGAGACATCTGGTTCGATCACCTTGACATCGAGCCGTGCACCCAACGCCAAACCTTTGGCCCAGAGCAATACATCGGAGTCGGCAATCGATAGCCAGAAACGATCTTCAGCCAGCTTGAGCAGCACCGGATCATTGACCATACCGCCGCGTTCATCTACCAGTGGCACATACATGCATTGGCCTACCCGAGCCTTGCTGATATTTCGCGGCGTCATCCATTGCACAAGGCGAGCCGCTTCTGGCCCGGTGATCTGCACCTGCCGCTGACAAGAAACGTCCCAGATCTGAACATGCTCGCGCAAGTGCCAGTAGTCCTCTTCAACGGTCTTCTGAAACGCCTTTGGCAACAGCATGTGGTTGACGACGGAAAAGCCCCGTACGCCGTGCTGCTCGACGCGATCGGTGTACGGTGTGCGTCTTATGCGGCGAGACATGTTCAGACCTGAGGTGGACATGGAAGTGATCCTTTGAGGTTTTCGATTACAAATACTTGGTGTTGATGCATCAATGGAATACACGCTGGTTCAATCCAACGCTAACAATGGCAGCAAGGATTGGGTCCAGATTCCGATGAAGCGCATTCAGCTTGACAACCACACGCTGTACCCGTTTGGCGCCATCACCAGAGGCATGTGATAAGCCCCTAGCGGGTCTGGCATACAAAACCTGATGACTACCTCTTTTTGGATACGCAGGCCCGGCAGCTTCAGCCCAAGTTTGCTGAAGTAGTCCCCCGTCTGGAACACCAGTTCGTAGTCTGCCGCTGTATCGACCATTGCTGGCTCGATGAGTTGCGACAGGCGGCCGCCGGAGTCGGTGCGGCTGTCAAACACGGCGATGCGTTCGCCACCGGGGGCTATTTTTAGCAGCGCAATGCCGACCGCAGCCGCATGGCGTCCATCGACCGAATTCAGGGTGTGGGTGCTTAGCGTAGCCATTGCTTGCTCCTATTCGATCGACGCTTTGTCGCGCTTACTGGTGGTCGCCAAAACAATAGGGCTGATAACGCCCTTGGCTTTGACATTGACACATGCTGTCTTACCGCTGGCGATAGCGCGGCGAATCGCTGGCCCCAAATCTTCTCGACGTTCGACCAGCTCGCCATATCCACCCATGCCCTCAAAGAGGCTGTGGAAGGGGATGTCTCGGAAGTCGGTAGCGAAGTGTTTGCCGTTGGCAAACAGGCGCTCTTGCTGCTGGGAAATACAATCAAGACCGCCGTTGTTGTCAATCACCACCACGATGGGCAACGCCTCCTGGAACGCTGCCTCAATCGACAGGCCACCGGACAAAAAAGCCCCATCGCCGCTAATCAGTACCACAGTGGACTCAGGATGCGTGTTCTTGGCGGCAAGGGCAAGCGAGACACCAACGCCCAGCAGGCTGAAACTGCCCGGGTGAAGGATGCCTGCCAGTTGCTGTCCGTGCCAACCGGCTAGGTTGACCGCAA
>JBEDCE010000008.1:0-22132 GCA_041176905.1 Pseudomonadota bacterium | reverse complement strand
CCTTTGAAAATGTCGGTGTTGGGGCTGTGACCGATGGCGATGAAGCAGCCTTTGACCGCGACGTCTTCGGTGGCACCCGTGTTGACGTTCTTGAGGCGCACCCCCGTCACGCCCGTGGCGTCACCCAAGACTTCGTCCAAGGTGCAGTGCAGTTTGAGCTCGATCTTGCCGGCGGCCACTTTTTCGTGCAATTTGTCGATCATGATGGCTTCGGCGCGGAAGGTGTCGCGGCGGTGGATGAGCGTGACTTTGTTGGCGATGTTGGACAAGTACAAGGCCTCCTCCACAGCCGTGTTGCCCCCGCCCACCACGCAAACGTCTTGGCCGCGGTAGAAAAAGCCGTCGCACGTGGCGCAGCCCGAGACGCCTTTGCCCATGAAGGCCTCTTCTGATGGCAAGCCCAGGTACTTGGCCGAGGCACCCGTGCAGATGATCAGGGTGTCGCAGCTGTAGCTGCCCGAATCGCCTTTGAGGATGAAGGGACGTTGTTGGAGTTGCACTTCGCTGATGTGATCGAACACGATCTCGGTGTTGAAACGCTCGGCGTGGGCCAAGAAGCGCTGCATCAGCTCAGGACCTTGAACACCGTTGGCGTCGGCCGGCCAGTTGTCAACCTCGGTGGTGGTCATCAGCTGTCCGCCTTGGGCGATGCCGGTGATGAGGGTGGGTGCTAGGTTGGCACGGGCGGCATAAACAGCGGCTGTATAACCTGCAGGACCTGAACCTAAAATAAGTACTTTCGAGTGTTTCATGGTGAAATCAAATACCAAAGAATGTTTTTATGGTTGGCGAAACGGCGAACGCCGAAGGGTCTGACCAAGTGCGAGGTCCCCAAGGCTTGGGGGTCTTGGGTTCATTGTAAGAGTCTGTTGACCGACATCCCGAGAGGAAACGCCACATGTCCTTGCTGTCCCATTTGGATTTGATCCGCCGCATCCCCATCTTCTCCATGCTCACCGAGGCCGAGGCTGTCTTGCTCAGCCAAAGAGCCCATAAAGTGCGCTACAAGCGCGGCGAGAATCTGTTGACCCAAGGTCAGCGCTCCGATGCGCTGTTCATCGTGTTGACCGGTAAGGCCCGTGTCGTGGTCAAAGACCTGCGCCAACGCGAGGTGATCTTGAGCGACTTGCAGCCCGGTGAGTGCGTGGGCGAAATGAGCCTGATCGACAACGAGCCTCACAGCGCCACCGTCAGGGCCGACACGGTCTGCGATGTGCTGGTGCTGGAGTCTCAAGCCTTTGCCCGCTGTTTGGCCGAAAACTCGTCTCTGTCTTATGGTGTGATGCGCGGATTGGTGCAACGCCTGCGGCAAGCCGATCGAAAAATCGAGTCTTTGGCTTTGTCGGACGTCTATGGGCGCGTGGCCACAGCGCTCATGGACATGGCCGACACCCCGGCCACGGGGCCCATGGTGATTCGCGATCGGATTTCACGACAAGATTTGGCCAAGATGATTGGGGCTTCGCGCGAAATGGTCAGTCGGGTCATGAAGGATTTTGAAAAATCCGGTTTCATCGAGGTGGGCGAACAGGGCTGCACCTGGATCCGCAAAGACCGCATGCCCGCCATGGCCTGACGACCGCCCCATGGATGGGGGTGCCTTCGGTTAAGCTTGAAGTCTCTGTTTGTTTTCGTGCCCATGAACCGACCCATCAACACCCTTAACGCCGACCGCCGGCCCCGTACACCGCCTGTTTTTCAGCGGTTTGCGCAGGAAATCGCCTTGCTTTTGGGGGCGCTGCTCTTGTTGTTGGTGTTCTTCGCTTTGGTCAGTCATTCCTTGAACGACTGGGCTTGGAGCACCAGCGGTTTGCCAGGTGATGTGGCCAATTGGATGGGCCAATGGGGCGCCTTGTTCGCCGATGCGGCTTATTTCTTGCTCGGTTTTTCGGTCTGGTGGCTTTGGCTCATTGGATTGCGGCAATGGTTGGCGGCTTTGGCGCGTTGGTTGCGTGGCCATGAGCCTGCGCAAAATGCCGGTGAGCGCGAAGCGCCGTTGAAACCTTGGCAACGCTGGCGTGACGCCGCGGTGGGGTTTTGGTTCTCGCTGGCCGTGCTCTTGGCCGCCAGCACCACCTTGGAGTGGACGCGTCTGTACACCTTGGCCGATCGCTTGCCAGGCGATGCCGGCGGTGTGCTGGGGCAGATGTTGGGGCCTTTGCTCATGAGCGGTTTGGGTTTTACGGGATCGGCCTTGGTCTCGCTGATCTTGATCGTGGCCAGCACCACGGTGGTGTTGCGGTTTTCTTGGCTGAGCGTGGCGCAGCACATCGGTGAGCAGCTCGATGCTTGGTTCGATTCGCGCCGTGAGCGGCGCGAAGCCCAAGAGGATCAACTGATTGGTGAGCGTGCCGCCCGCGAGCGCGAAGTGGTGTTGGCCGAAGAGCGTTTTGAAATGGAAGAGCAGCACCAGCCGCCGGTCGTGATTGAGCCGGTGTTGGTGGACGTCCCGCGCAGCGAGCGCGTGGCCAAAGAGCGCCAAAAACCCCTGTTTCAAGACATGCTCGACAGCAAGCTGCCGCAGGTCGACTTGCTCGACAGCGCGCCTGCGCAAGCCTCCACCGTCTCGCCCGAGACCCTGGAGATGACCAGCCGCTTGATCGAGAAAAAGCTCAAAGACTTTGGCGTGGATGTGCGCGTGATTGCCGCCGCCCCCGGCCCGGTCATCACCCGCTACGAGATCGAGCCCGCCACCGGCGTCAAGGGCTCGCAAATCGTCAACCTGGGCCGTGACTTGGCGCGCTCCTTGTCCTTGGTGTCCATCCGCGTGATCGAAACCATCCCCGGCAAAAACCTCATGGCTTTGGAGTTGCCCAACGCCAAGCGCCAGACCATCAAGCTCAGTGAGATCTTGGGCTCGTCGATTTACAACGACGCCCGTTCCTTGCTCACCATGGGCTTGGGCAAAGACATCAGCGGCTTACCCGTGGTGGCCGATTTGGCCAAGATGCCGCATTGCTTGGTGGCGGGCACGACCGGTTCGGGCAAGTCGGTGGGCATCAACGCGATGATTTTGTCCTTGCTCTACAAGGCCGACGCCAAAGACGTGCGCTTGTTGCTGATCGACCCCAAAATGCTGGAGATGAGCGTCTACGAAGGCATTCCGCATTTGCTCGCGCCCGTGGTCACCGACATGAAACAAGCCGCACACGGCTTGAATTGGTGTGTGGGTGAGATGGAGCGCCGCTACAAACTCATGAGCAAACTGGGCGTGCGCAACCTCGCGGGCTACAACACCAAGATCGAAGAGGCCGGTGAACGCGGAGAGCTCATCGGTAACCCCTTCAGCCTCAACCCAGACCAGCCCGAGCCCTTGGAGACCTTGCCCTACATCGTGGTTGTCATCGATGAGTTGGCCGACCTGATGATGGTGGTGGGTAAAAAGATCGAAGAGCTGATCGCACGGTTGGCGCAAAAGGCCCGTGCCGCTGGCATTCACTTGATTTTGGCGACCCAGCGACCCAGCGTGGACGTGATCACCGGCCTGATCAAGGCCAACATTCCCACTCGCATTTCCTTCCAGGTCAGCAGCAAGATCGACAGCCGCACCATCCTCGACCAAATGGGTGCCGAGAGCTTGCTCGGCATGGGCGACATGCTCTACATGCCCAGTGGCTCAGGCTTTCCGATTCGCGTGCACGGTGCCTTTGTCAGCGACGACGAGGTCCACCGCGTGGTGGCGTATTTGAAAGAGCAAGGGGGCGAGCCCAATTACGTGGAAGGCTTGCTTGAAGGCGGCACGTTGGACGGTGGTGGCGAAACCGGCGACATGTTCGGTGGCGGCGACAGCGAAAAAGACGAGCTCTACGACCAAGCGGTGGCCATCGTGCTCAAAGACCGCAAGGCCAGCATTTCGTACGTGCAGCGCAAGCTGAAAATTGGCTACAACCGCGCCGCGCGCTTGCTCGAAGAGATGGAGAACGCGGGCATGGTCAGCGCCCTCACGTCCAGCGGGCAACGCGATATTTTGGTGCCTTCAAGGGGTGAATGAGATGTGGCGACGTGTGTCTGTGGTGTGGGTCTTGGCGCTCTGGTGTGGTGCGGCACAGGCCGACGGCTTGGCCGCGCTCGATGTGTTTTTGCGCGAAGTCAAAAGCGCGCAGGCCGACTTCACCCAAGTGGTGAGCGCGCCCAAGCGCGAAGGACAAAGCGTGGGGCGGCAAAAAACGTCGAGCGGGCGTTTCGAATTTCGCCGTCCCAACCAATTCCGCTTTGAGTACCTGCGCCCGTTTGAGCAAAGCATCGTGGCCGATGGCAAAACCTTGTGGATCTACGACGTGGACCTGAACCAAGTCACCTCACGCGCCCAACAAGAGGTCTTGGGCAACACCCCAGCGGCACTCATCGCCAGCGGCTCCAGCGTGGCCGAACTCGCGCGCCTGTTTGTGCTGACCAGTGTGGCCAGCCCGGACGGTGTGGATTGGGTGCAGGCTCAGCCGCGGCAGCGAGATGGCAGCTTGAACCAGGTGCGTTTGGCCTTCTCGAAAGGCCAACTCACCACCTTGGAGATCGAGGACGGTTTGGGCCAGCGCTCCGTCCTGACCTTCCAAAATTGGCGCAGCAACACGGGCATGGGCAGCGAGCGCTTTCGTTTTCAGCCACCTGCGGGTGCCGCCGTTTTGCGTCCCTGAGTCGCTTGCATGAGCCCGCCGCTCACCCCCATTCCCTTGGCCGAACGCTTGCGGCCCAAGACCTTGGCCGAGGTCATCGGGCAGCGCCAATTGCTGGGCGAGGGCATGGGCCTGCGACTCGCTTTTGAGTCGGGTCAGCCGCACAGCTGTATTTTGTGGGGCCCGCCGGGCGTGGGCAAAACCACCATCGCGCGTCTCATGGCCGATGCGTTTGATGCGCAATTCATCACCATCAGTGCGGTGTTGGGGGGCGTCAAAGACATCCGCGAAGCGGTGGAAGCCGCTCAACATGCGCTACACGGCCTGAGCCCACAGCGCACCATGGTGTTTGTGGATGAGGTGCACCGCTTCAACAAAAGCCAGCAAGACGCTTTCTTGCCGCACGTCGAGTCCGGCCTGTTCACCTTCATCGGTGCAACCACCGAGAACCCCTCGTTTGAGGTGAATTCGGCGTTGTTGTCGCGGGCGGCGGTGTATGTGCTGCAGCCCTTGGACGAAGCCGATTTGGCCCTCATCGTCGAACGTGCGCGCTCGGTGGGTGCTGTGCCGTCCATGGAGGATGCCGCGCTCAAGCGCTTGGTGTCGTACGCCGACGGTGACGCCAGGCGCATGCTCAACACGCTGGAGACCTTGGCTGTGGCCGCTCAGGCTCAGCAACTCGAATCGATCAGCGACGGGTGGTTGCTGCAGGTCATGGGCGAGCGCATGCGCCGCTACGACAAAGGTGGCGACCAGTTTTACGACAGCATCAGCGCTTTGCACAAAAGCGTGCGCGGCTCCGACCCCAACGCGGCTTTGTACTGGTTCGTGCGCATGCTCGACGGCGGGGCCGACCCACGTTACATGGCGCGGCGATTGATCCGCATGGCCAACGAGGACATCGGTTTGGCCGATCCGCGCGCCATTCGTGTGGCTCTGGACGCCGCCGATGTGTACGAGCGTTTGGGCACGCCCGAGGGCGAGTTGGCCCTGGCGCAGTGCGTCTTGTATTTGGCTGCTGCCCCGAAATCGAACGCGGCCTACAAGGCCTACAAAGCGGCCAAGGCCTGGGTCAAACAAGACGGCACCCGCCCCGTGCCCCTGCATTTGCGCAACGCGCCCACGGCCCTCATGAAGTCGCTCGACCACGGCCAAGGCTACCGCTATGCCCACGACGAGCCCGATGCCTTCGCCGCTGGTGAGTCTTACCTGCCCGAGGGCATGCCCGAGCCCGATTTTTACCAACCCGTCAACCGTGGGTTGGAGATCCGCATCGCCGAAAAAATGGCCCATTGGCGGGCTTTGAACGCGCAAGTCCGCGACACATAAGCGCGGGTAATGCCTCTGCACTTTGGCTGATGTGGCGGCAAAATCAGCTGCAGGTATTCATTTTCCCTATGCCATAGGGCTTACACGTAGGCGAACGGTCGTTCGCGGTGGCTACAATTCCCCACCACCCGCACCCGGTCTGCCCCCCAACGGCGCCTGAGGCATGCGGGCTTTTTTCTGGAGAGAAGCACATGGATACCTTGCTGCAGCAAGTCATCAACGGATTGGTTTTGGGCAGTATGTACGCCCTGGTGGCCTTGGGCTACACGATGGTGTACGGCATCATCGGCCTCATCAACTTTGCGCACGGCGACGTGCTCATGGTCGGCGCCCTGACCAGTTGGACCATCATCGTGGGCATGCAAGAGTCATCGCCCAACATGCCGGGCTGGTTGATGCTCATCGTCGCCACGCTCATTGCGATGGTGGTGGCCGCGGTGCTCAATTACACGATTGAAAAGCTGGCTTACCGGCCTCTGCGCAATTCGCCGCGTCTGGCGCCGCTGATCACCGCCATCGGTATGTCGATCTTGCTGCAGACCTTGGCCATGATCATCTGGAAACCCAACCCCAAGTCATACCCCTCGGTCTTGTCGTCTGAGCCCATCCAAATCGGTGGTGCCGTGATCTCGGTCACGCAAGTCACCATCTTGGCCACCACCGCCATCACCTTGGCCTTGCTGATGTGGTTGGTCAACCGCACCAACCTCGGTCGTGCTATGCGTGCCACCGCCGAGAACCCCCGCGTGGCGGCCCTCATGGGCATCAAGCCCGACGTGGTGATTTCGGCCACCTTCATCATCGGCGCCATGCTCGCGGCCATTGCTGGCGTCATGTGGGCCTCCAACTACGGCACGGTGCAGCACGCCATGGGCTTCATGCCCGGCCTCAAAGCGTTTGTGGCCGCGGTCATGGGCGGTATTGGTAACTTGGCCGGTGCGGTGGTCGGCGGCATTGCCCTGGGCCTGATCGAGTCGCTCGGCGCGGGCTATTTGGGCAAGCTCACAGGGGGTGTGCTGGGCAGCCAGTACACCGATATTTTTGCCTTCATTGTGTTGGCCATCGTACTGACCGTGCGGCCCTCGGGCTTGCTCGGTGAGCGTGTGGCCGATCGCGCTTGACCCGGGAGAACAACATGACCAAAGCACACGCCTACCGTCATCTCATTCTCTTCATCATGGCCGCAGTGGCTGTGATGGCCCTGCCCATCTTGCTGCAAATGACGGGCAGCAACTCGTGGGTGCGCATTTTGGACATCGCGCTGCTTTACGTGCTCTTGGCCTTGGGCCTGAACATCGTGGTGGGCTACGCCGGTTTGCTCGATTTGGGCTACATCGCCTTCTTTGCCGTGGGCGGTTATTTGTTTGCCATGCTGGGTTCGTCCCACTTGAGCGACACCTTCCCGGCTTTTGCCGCGATGTTCCCCGCCGGTATTCACCTGAGCATTTGGCTGGTCATGCTCTTGGCCGCGGCCGTCGCAGGTTTGGTGGGCATGCTCTTGGGCGCGCCAACCCTGAAGCTGCGCGGTGACTACTTGGCCATCGTGACCTTGGGCTTTGGCGAGATCATCCGCATTTTCTTGCTCAACATGGACCGCCCGATCAACATCACCAACGGGCCCAAAGGCATCAGCCAGATCGACAGCATTTCGGTGTTTGGCTTGGATCTGGGCAAGCGCTTGACCATCGGCGACTTCACCTTCCAGCCGGTGACGCTGTACTACTACCTGTTCTTGTTCTTTGTGGTGTTGGCGGTGATCATTTCTTACCGCCTGGAGCGCTCGCGCATCGGCCGCGCTTGGATGGCGGTGCGTGAAGACGAAATCGCCGCCAAGGCCATGGGCCTGAACACGCGCAACCTCAAGCTCATGGCCTTTGGTATGGGCGCGACCTTTGGTGGTGTGTCTGGCGTTTTGTTCGCTTCTTTCCAGCGCTTCGTGTCGCCCGAATCGTTCTCCTTGATGGAGTCGGTGATGGTGGTGGCCATGGTGGTGCTCGGCGGTATTGGTCACATCCCGGGTGTGATTTTGGGCGCGCTCTTGCTCGCCGGTTTGCCCGAGTTGCTGCGTCACGTGGCACACCCGTTGACCGCCATGACCGATGGCCGTTTGGCGCCTGAGATCTTGCGCCAATTGCTGATCGCTCTGGCCATGATCATCGTCATGCTCTTACGACCCAAAGGTTTGTGGCCTGCGCCCGAACACGGCAAGTCCTTAAACAAGTGAGCGGAGACCCTTCATGAGCGAAACGATCCTCAAAGTCGCCAATGTCTCCAAACGCTTTGGGGGCTTGCAAGCCCTCAGCGATGTCGGCATTGAAATTCACCGCGGTCAGGTCTATGGCCTGATCGGTCCCAACGGCGCGGGAAAGACCACGTTCTTCAACGTCCTCACTGGCCTGTACACGCCCGACTCCGGCACCTTCGAGTTGGCCGGTCAGCCTTACCAGCCCACCGCCGTGCACGAAGTGGCCAAGGCTGGCATTGCCCGCACCTTCCAGAACATCCGCTTGTTCGCCGAGATGACGGCTTTGGAAAACGTGATGGTGGGCCGCCATGTGCGCACCCACTCTGGCTTGATTGGCGCCGTGCTGCGAACCCCCGCCTTCAAACGCGAAGAGGTCGAAATCGCCGAACGCGCCCAAGAGTTGCTCGACTACGTGGGCATTGGCAAGTTTGCCGACTACAAGTCGCGCACCCTGAGCTACGGCGACCAGCGCCGCTTGGAGATTGCGCGCGCCTTGGCCACCGACCCCAAGTTGATCGCCTTGGACGAACCCGCTGCGGGCATGAACGCGACCGAAAAAGTGCAGTTGCGCGAACTCATCGACCGCATCCGCAACGACAACCGCACGATCTTGTTGATCGAACACGACGTCAAACTCGTCATGGGCTTGTGCGACCGCGTGACCGTGCTCGACGGGGGCAAGCTGCTCTCGCAAGGCACGCCCGCGCAGGTGCAAAAAGACCCGAAAGTGATCGAAGCCTATTTGGGCACAGGCGGCCATTGAGCGCGTAAGGACACACCACCATGGCAAGCACCCTACTCAGCGTTAAAGGCCTCAAGGTCTCCTACGGCGGCATCAAAGCCGTCAAAGGCATCGACTTCGAGGTCCGTGAAAACGAACTCGTCACCCTCATCGGCTCCAACGGCGCGGGTAAAACCACGACCATGAAAGCCATCACCGGATCCTTGGACATGGAAGCGGGCGACATCGAATACTTGGGCAAAAGCATCAAAGGCAAAGGCGCATGGGACCTCGTGCGCGAAGGCTTGGTGATGGTGCCCGAGGGCCGCGGTGTGTTCACCCGCATGACCATCACCGAAAACCTGCAAATGGGCGCCTACATCCGCAAGGACAAGCCCAGCATTGCCAACGACATCGAGCGCATGTTCGATCTGTTCCCCCGTTTGCGCGAACGCAAAGACCAACTCGCCGGCACCTTGAGTGGTGGCGAGCAACAGATGTTGGCCATGGCGCGTGCGCTCATGAGCCAGCCCAAGGTGCTCTTGCTCGACGAGCCTTCCATGGGCCTGGCGCCCATCATGGTCGACAAGATCTTTGAAGTCGTGCGCGACGTGTCTTCGCAGGGTGTCACGGTGCTGTTGGTGGAGCAAAACGCTCGCCGTGCGTTGCTGATCGCCGACCGTGGCTACGTCATGGACTCGGGCGAAATCACCATGACTGGCGTGGGCAAAGAGATGCTCGACGACCCGAAAGTGCGTGCCGCTTACCTGGGCGAATAAGCCCTTGGCCGGGCTGTGCAGAGGGGCTCGCGCTTAAATTTACAATGACGGGTTGCGCCGCTGCGGTGCAGCCCGTTTTTTTTGACCCTCCCATGACCACACCCAACGCCACCCCCCTTGATGCCGCCACCCCCGTGGTCGACGAAAACCAACTCATGGCCGAGCGCCGCGAGAAGCTCAAGGCCTTGCGCCAAGCCCAGCGCGACGGTGGTGGGGTGACCTTCCCCAACGACTTCAAGCCCAAAGACAAAGCCGCTGAACTCTTCGCGGCCCATGGTGCTTTGAGCAAAGAAGACCTCGAAGGCCAACCCCCGGTGCGCGCGAGCGTGGCCGGGCGCATGATGCTCAAGCGCGTGATGGGCAAGGCCAGCTTTGCGACCTTGCAAGACAGCTCCTTGGGCGAGTGCGGCGGCCGCATCCAGATCTACCTCAACAACGAAAGCGTGGGCGAGGAACTGCACAACGCGTTCAAACACTGGGATTTGGGCGACATCGTGGCCGCCGAAGGCGTGTTGTTCAAGACCCGCACTGGTGAGCTCACCATCCACGCCGACAGCCTGCGTTTGCTCACCAAGAGCCTGCGCCCCTTGCCCGACAAGTTCCACGGCATCCACGACCAAGAGATCAAGTACCGCCAGCGTTACGTCGACCTCATGACCGACGACGGCGCGCGCCAGCGTTTTGTGCAGCGCAGCCAAGGCGTGAGCGCCATCCGCGACTTCATGGTTCAGCACGGTTTCTTGGAAGTCGAAACGCCCATGCTGCACCCCATTCCGGGTGGTGCCAACGCCAAGCCGTTTGAGACGCACCACAACGCGCTGGACCAGCAAATGTTCTTGCGCATCGCGCCCGAGCTCTACCTCAAGCGCTTGCTGGTGGGTGGCTTTGACCGCGTGTTCGAGATCAACCGCAACTTCCGCAACGAAGGCATCAGCGTTCGCCACAACCCCGAGTTCACCATGATGGAGTTCTACGCGGCGTACTGGAACTACCAAGACCTGATGGGTTTCACCGAAGACCTCATTCGCCACGCGGTGCGCCGTGTGCGCGGTGACGCGCCCCTGACCTACGCGGGCCGTCCGGTGGACGTGACCAGCCCGTTCGAGCGTTTGACCATCCGCGAAGCCATTCTGAAGCACACCGAGGCTGGCGAGCGCGTGGACGACGCGGTTTGGCTGCGCGAGCAGCTCAAGCGCTTGGGCATGAGCGAAGAGAAGCACAAGCTCGCGGGCCGCAGCCTGGCGGGCTTGCAGGTCATGTATTTCGAAGAGACGGTCGAAGAAAAACTCTGGAACCCGACTTTTATCATGGAGCACCCCACCGAGATCTCGCCCTTGGCCCGCGCCAACGACGAGCGCCCCGAGGTGACCGAGCGCTTTGAGCTCTACATCACCGGCCGCGAATTCGGCAACGGCTTCTCCGAGCTCAACGACGCCGAAGACCAAGCCGCTCGCTTCCAAGCGCAAGTGGCCAACAAGGACAGCGGCGACGAAGAGGCCATGTTCTACGACCACGACTTTGTGCGCGCCTTGGAATACGGCATGCCACCGGCCGGCGGCTGCGGCATCGGTATTGACCGTTTGATGATGTTGCTCACCGACAGCGCGAGCATCCGCGACGTCATCCTCTTCCCCGCGCTGCGCCGCGAGCAGTGATGGGGCCGCACCGCGCCCTCAGGCGCGGTGTGGTCAGGCGTAGGCCTCGAGGGTCTGTCGCATTTTCTTCATGGCCGCCACTTCGATTTGGCGCACGCGCTCGGCGCTCACGCCCAACTCGGCGGCCAGCTCGTGCAGCGTCATGCCGCCCGAGCCGTCGTCGTTGACCTTGAGCCAACGCTCGGTGACGATGCGCCGCGATCGCTCGTCCAAAGCCGCCAAGGCTTGGCTCACGCCGTCGGTGGCCAGCGCGTCGCGCTGGGCCGACTCGATGACGGCGGTGGGTTCGTGCTGGGCATCGGCCAAATAGGCGATCGGTCCCCAAGCATCTTGCCCGTCATCGCTGGGACCTGGGTCGAGCACCACATCACCCCCGCCCAAGCGCATCTCCATGTCGCGCACCTCTTGCGGCTTGACCTGCAACTCGCGCGCCATGGTTTGGACTTCGCTGTCGGACAGGGTGTCGCGGTGGGTGTCGCCGTCGAGCGCATCGGCGCGAAAGCCTTGTTTGCGCGAGCGCAGGTTGAAGAACAGCTTGCGCTGGGCTTTGGTGGTGGCCACCTTGACCATGCGCCAGTTCTTGAGGATGTATTCGTGCATCTCAGCCTTGATCCAGTGCATGGCGTAGCTGACCAAACGCACGCCCTGGTCGGGGTCGAAACGTTTGACCGCCTTCATCAGGCCGATGTTGCCTTCTTGGATCAGGTCGGCGTGGGGCAGGCCGTAGCCCAAGTATTGGCGCGAAATTGAGACCACCAGGCGCAGGTGCGACATCACCAACTGGCTGGCGCTGGTCAGGTCGTCTTCGTCGCGCAAACGGCGTGCAGCGGCCTGCTCTTCCTCAAGGGTGAGCATGGGCAGGGCGTTGACGGCCGAGATGTAAGCGTTGATGTTGCCCAGCGGCGGCACCAAGGCCCACGGGTTCGTGGCCACGGCCGCAGAGGGCAAAGCGTTCAAGGGAGCGAGTGCATGTGACATGAGAAAATTCTCCTTCCAAATGTCTTACACGCCATATTAGCACTCTTGGCTTGTGAGTGCTAATGGATGGCTTTTCTGGGGCTGTGCCCCTGTTAGGATGCTGCCATGTCTGCAATCCCCTCCACCCATTGGTCCGCCCTGAGCACCCGGGACTTTGCCCGCCTGCGCGCCGCTGGCCAGATGGCCCAGGTGGTGGCGGTCCTGCCGGTGGCGGCCACCGAGCAACACGGCCCGCACCTGCCCACGGGCGTGGACACCGACCTGGTCAACGCCATCGTGGAGCGCGCTTTGCCCCAAATCGGCGCCTCAGCCACCGCCTTGGTGCTGCCCACCCAGGCTTTGGGCAAGAGCAACGAACACCAGCGTTTCCCCGGCACCCTCACCCTCAGCGCCGAAACCCTGATTCGGGTCTGGAAAGAGATCGGGGCCTCGGTGGCGCGCAGCGGCGTACACAAACTCCTGATCTTCAACGCCCACGGCGGGCAAGTCTCGATCATGGACATCGTGGCGCGCGACCTGCGCTGCGAACACGACCTCATGGTCTACAGCAGCAACTGGTACCAACTGCCCTTGGGAGAAGCGGTCAACGGTTTGTTCAGCGCACAGGAACACCGTTTTGGCGTGCACGCTGGCGAGGTGGAAACCTCGATGATGCTGGCCTTGTACCCCGAGCGTGTGGCCATGGACCAAGCGCGCGACTTTGCTTCAACCTCGCAGCAGCGCGCCGCGAAATACCCGATTTTGGGCAACGGCATCAGCGCCAAACTCGGCTGGCAGATGCAGGACTACAACCCCATGGGCGCGGCGGGCAACGCGGCCAACGCCACGGCCGAAAAAGGCCACGCCATGCTCAACGCCGCAGGCACGCAGCTGGCCGCATTGATCGAAGAGATCGCCCGATTGCCGCTGGACACCTTGCGTCCCGACATCGACAGCGCCTTGTGAGCCTCAGCCCGCCAAACGTCTGGGTTCGGGGGCTTTGGGCTTGGGTGCTGGAATCGGTTTGCGGTAGTTCTTCATGACAGCTTGGTCTCGGCGGTTTTTCCACCACCAAGCCAAGCCGCCTTCGATGGTCCATCGACCTAAACGCGAAATGGCATAACCGGTGCCGCAAGCGATGGCCGCTGAGCCGGCCTTCGGCGGCACATGTTTTTTGAGGGGCTGTTCGGCCAAGGTGGCCCACAGGTTGTGCGCCATGGTTTCACGGGCTTCCAAGCTGTTGGCCGCCTCGCGGTTGTCGGGTTGGTCTTGACGAGCGCTGGCTTCACCGACCAAAAACACGTTCTCGGATTGGGTGCTGCGTTGCTGCGGCGTGGTCAGCGCATGACCTTGGGTGGACAGTTCCAAGCCGCTGTTTTGCAGCCACAGTGGGGCTTGGCTGTCCATGGCCAAGATCGGCACGTCGCAGGTCAATGCTGCTTGACTGCCCAGCTCCAAAGCCTCGTCACCGATGGCGGTGCAGGTGGCGTGGATGAGGCTGATGTGACGGGCCCGCAGCTGCGCCATCAGGCGCTGGCGCACATCTTCTTTGACGCCAGGCAACCACTCACCCGGTCCGGTCACCAAGCTGAAGCGGGCGCCTTTAACGCCATACAGGCGCATCGATTGTTCGGCGGCAAACACCATTTCAACGGCCACCACGCCTGAGCCAATGACGACCATGGAAGGGGGTTTTTGACGGGCCAAGTCGATCACTTTGGGCCACAAATCAACAAATACCTCGATCGGTCGCAAGGACAAAGCGTACGAGGTGGCTCCAGGCATTTGCCCTTCTAAGCGGCGGCGGTCGATAGAGGATCCCGCCTCGATGGAGAGCATGTCGTAGCTGAGCTTGCTGGGCACGCCATCGGGACGTGTCGCGAGGGTGTACTCGACTTGGTTTTTGAGGGTTTGCAGGCCCACGCACAGGCCCTGAATCCATTGGACCTTGGCTTCCTTGACCAAGGGCGCCAAGTCAACTTGGCAATCAGCCGCGGTGTGGTGCCCAGCCACGTAACCCGGCAACATGTCACTGTGGGTGTACTGGGGGAAGGGAGAAACCAAGGTGACGCGCCACCCAGGGCAAGGTTTCTGTGTCCATTGGCGCAAAAAATGAACGTGGGCGTGACCAGCGCCAATCAGCAGCAAATGTCGGGAGGATTCATCCATTCCGACATGTTAACGCCCCGCCCGAGCCTTCAAATCTGATGGGTTGCAGTCGTCAAACGAGGGGGTGTATGGAATGTCCAAGGCGCGGCACCTGGCTTCGCGCTCAGGTATAAACCCTGCATGCTCTCAGGCCCCCACCGTGTTGTCATCGTCAGTCCCGCTTTGGCCGACGCCAACAACGGCAACTGGCAAACCGCCCGCCGTTGGCAGCGCGCACTCGCGCCCTTGAAGGTGCGCATCGTGCAGCATTGGCCCGATGGCTTGTCTGAGGGTGACGAGGTGATGCTGGCCCTGCACGCCCGGCGTTCGGCCGACTCAGTGGCTGCGTGGCACGCTCAGCGCGGGGCGAGGGGTTTGGGGTTGGTCTTGACCGGCACCGACCTCTACCGCGACATCGCCCATGACACACAGGCCCAACGGTCCTTGGCCTTGGCGCGTGGCTTGGTGGTGCTCAACCCGCTGGGGCTGCACCACTTGCCCGCCGAGCACCAACACAAAGCGCGTGTCGTTCTGCAGTCCACCGCGCAACGCAAGACCTTGCCCAAAACCGCGCGGCACTTGCGCGTGGTGATGGTCGGCCATTTGCGCGACGAAAAAGACCCACTCACGCTGATGGCGGCGGCCCAACGACTGTCACCCGACAGCGGGATTTTGATCGACCAAATCGGCGCAGCCCTGGACCCTGCGCTGGCCCAAGCCGCTCAAACCACCCAAGCGCAATGCCCACACTACCGCTGGTTGGGGGCTTTGCCCCACGCCGAGACGCTCAAGCGCATCCAGCGCGCCCACCTGTTGGTGCACACCAGCCGCATGGAAGGCGGTGCGCACGTGATCATGGAGGCCATCTGCAGCGGCACGCCGGTGATCGCCTCGCGCATCGACGGCAATGTGGGCTTGTTGGGCGAGGATTACGAAGGCGTGTTTGAGCCCGGCGACGCCGACGGCTTGGCGCAGCGTTTGCTGGCCTGCCGCGACCCCCAGCACGGCGCGGTGCTGGTGGCACACTTGGCGCATCGGTGTGCGCTGCGCGCACCCTTGTTTGAACCTCAGGCCGAACGGGCCGCTTTGCACCGCTGGGTGCAAGACCTCTGGAATATGTGATGCAAGCTTCCCCCTCTCCCGTGTTGCGCGATCTGGTGTTCGTGGGCGGCGGACACAGCCACGTGGGCGTGTTGCGCATGTTCGCCATGAAGCCCGAGCCGGGCGTGCGCATCACCGTCATCTGCACCGACATCGACACGCCGTACTCGGGCATGTTGCCCGGTTACATCTCGGGCCACTACAGCTTTGACGACGTGCACATCGACTTGGGTCGCTTGTGTGCGTTTGCGGGGGCGCGTTTCTTCCACGACGCGGTGGTGGGCATCGACCGCGAACGCCAGCGGGTCTTGTGCCGCGACCGCCCGCCGGTGCCCTACGACCTGCTGTCGATCAACATCGGCTCGACCCCGCAAGTGCAGCAGGTCGAGGGCGCCCAGGCGCTGGCCGTGCCGGTCAAGCCGATCGCCCAATTCAACCAGCGTTGGTTGGCCTTGCTGGACAAGGTGCTGCACTGGCCGGTGCAGCGCGGGCCGATGACGGTGGCGGTGGTGGGCGGTGGTGCCGGGGGTGTGGAGCTGGTGCTGTCCATGCAATACCGTTTGCGCCGCGAACTCAAAGCGATGGGCCGCAACCCCGAGGCCATGCGCTTTGTGTTGTTGACCTCCAGCGACACCGTGCTGCCCACCCACAACCCGGGGGTGCGTGCGCGCTTTGCACGCGTTTTGCGCGAACGCCATGTGGAGGTGCACACCCGCAGCGAAGTGGTCAAGGTCTCGCCGGGTTGTTTGCACACCCAAGATGGCCGCACCTTCGATGCCGATGAAACCCTGTGGGTGACGCAAGCCGGTGGGCCGGCGTGGTTACAAGGCACGGGCTTGGCGCTCAATGAGCGGGGGTTCATCCGGGTCAACGAACAACTGCAAACCCTCACGGACCCCGCGGTATTTGCCGCGGGCGACATCGCCGATTTCACCGACCGACCGCTGGAAAAAGCCGGTGTGTTCGCGGTGCGCATGGGCAAGCCTTTGGCCGAGAACCTGCGCCGAAGCTTGCGTGGTGAGCCGCTCAAGGCCTACCACCCGCAGCGCGATTGGTTGTCGCTGATCTCCACCGGCGACCAACACGCCGTGGCGTCTCGTGGTGCGCTGGGTTTTGCGGGCGATTGGGTGTGGCGTTGGAAAGACCACATCGACCGCAGCTTCATGCGCAAGTTCACCGAGTTGCCCGAGATGGCGTCGGACCGTCCGCCCGGCGTCGCGTCATTGGCTTTGAGCGCAGAGGAGTCTTTGCAAGCGATCTCGGCCTTGGCCATGCGCTGCGGGGGGTGCGGGGCCAAGGTGGGCGCGAATGTGTTGTCGCGGGCGCTCGCAGCCATTGAGCCCATCGAGCGCAGCGACGTGCTCATTGGCCTGCACTCACCGGACGACGCCGCCGTGGTGCGCGTGCCGCCGGGCAAGGCGGTGGTGCAAACCGTGGACTTCTTTCGCGCTTTCATCGACGACCCGTATGTGTTCGGGCAGGTCGCTGCCAACCATGCGCTCGGTGATGTGTTTGCCATGGGCGCTGAGCCACAAACGGCCACCGCCATCGTCACCGTGCCGCCGGGGCTGGAGCGCAAGGTCGAGGATTTGCTCACGCAGATGATGGCGGGCGCGGTGAAGGTGCTCAACGCGGCGGGCTGCGCCTTGGTGGGCGGGCACACCGGCGAAGGCGCTGAGTTGGCGCTGGGCTTTGCCATCAACGGATTGATCGACGAGCAGATGAGCGGCGTGATGCGCAAAGGCGGCATGCAGCCCGGTGACGTGTTGCTGTTGACCAAGCCGATCGGCACGGGCACCTTGTTCGCCGCCCACGCGCGGCACGCGGCCAAAGGCCGTTGGATCGAGGCCGCTGTGCGTTCCATGGTCTTGTCCAACCAAAGCGGGGCACAGGTCTTGCGCCAGCACGGGGCCACGGCCTGCACCGATTTGACGGGTTTTGGTCTGCTCGGTCACTTGGTGGAAATGACGCGGCCGTCTGGCGTGGACGCCGAGTTGCAACTCAGCGCTTTGCCGCTGCTCGATGGCGCGGTGGCGTGTGTGCAGGCGGGTATCGTCAGTTCGCTGCAGCCCGCCAACGTGCGCCTGCGCCGCGCCTTGCGCAACGGCGAGGCCTTTGCCCAAGACCCGCGCTACCCCTTGTTGTTCGACCCCCAAACCGCGGGCGGTTTGCTCGCCAGCGTGCCTGCAGCCAAGGCCGACGCCTGTGTGCAGGCCTTGCGTGAAGCGGGTTACACCCACACCGCCGTCATTGGCCGCATCACCGCACAGGCCGAGGCCTTGGAGCCGGTGCTGCTGAAAACCTGAACCTCCTCACATCTTGAATGCCCATGACCACTGAACACCTCACACTCAACGCCGATCTGACGCAGCGCTGCATCATCCTCAGCCCCTCGCTCGATTGGGTGGCCTCACCCGCTTCAGGCGTTTCGCGCCGCCTGCTCGAGCGCGACGGCGGCGAAGTGGCGCGCGCCACGTCGGTGGTGCGTTACGCCCCTGGCGCGGCCTTTGAGGCGCACACCCACGGTGGCGGCGAAGAGATCTTGGTGCTCGAGGGCACGCTGCACGACGAGCACGGGGTGTACGGCCCCGGCACCTACATCAAGAACCCGGTGGGCAGCGCGCACGCGCCCTTCACCATGGACGGTTGCACCTTGTTTGTGAAGCTGCGGCACTTGGACCCGCGCGACAGCGAGCGTGTGGTGGTCGATTCGCGCCAGACCGAATGGCGACAGGGCCTGGTCGATGGCTTGAAAGTCTTGCCGCTCAACACCTTCGAGACCCAAAACACCGCGCTGGTGAGCTGGGCACCGCAAACGTTTTTTAACCCACACCGGCATTGGGGCGGCGAAGAAATTTTTGTCGTCCAAGGCGTGTTCTCAGACGAGCACGGTGACTACCCGGCGGGCAGCTGGCTGCGCAGCCCGCACATGAGCCAACACCAACCCTTCAGCCGCGAGGGCTGTTTGATCTTGGTGAAAACCGGTCACTTGGGCTGAGCCCTGGCATGAGCGCGCTGCCGCTGCTCTTCACCTACCGGCGCTGCCCCTACGCCATGCGCGCCCGCATGGCCTTGCTGCAAGCGGGTGTGGCTTATGAGGCGTTTGAAATCGTGTTGCGCGACAAACCCGCGGCGATGTTGGCCGCCTCGCCCAAAGGCACGGTGCCGGTGCTGGTCTTGCCCGACGGCACGGTGTGGGAGCAAAGCCTGGACATCGTGCGCTGGGCTTTTGAGCAAGCGGGCGACGCGCAGGGCTGGTGGGCGCGGTCACAAAGCGATGCGAACGCCGCGCTGCAAGCGGCTTGTGATGGGGACTTCAAACACCACTTGGATTGCACCAAATACCCCGAGCGTTTTAGCGACGCACAAGGCCGCGAGTGGCACCGCAAACAAGCCCTGCAGGTTTTGATCGAGCCGCTGGAACACCGGCTGCAAGTCGCCCCACAACTCGGTGGCGACACCCCCTGCGTCGCCGACATCGGCATCTTCCCCTTCGTTCGCCAATTCGCCGCCACCGACCAGATGTGGTGGTCCGCACAGCCGTTCCCGGCGGTACAGGCGTGGCTGGCTCAGTGGTTAGAAGACCCCTTGTTTGAAACGGCCATGCGCAAGCCAAGCTGACGCGAAGCCATGGGGCCATGGCCCCACAAGATGGATCGCCACGCTGCGCTCGCGATGACAAACATCTGTCACTGCGAGCGCAGCGAAGCAGTCCATCTCGCACGGACCCACTGGTCACGTCTTCAGCGCCATTGCACTTGCGCAACCCAGCCGCTGCTGTGTGCCCGCGGTGCCGCGCCAGTCGTATGCCCAGGTGCCGTACGACTGGTCGGTGCGCATCTGCACACCGGCCACACCCTCAACCTGCCCCAGTTCAAAACGCGTGGGTTTGACCTCGGGCTTGTTGGGCAAGCCCACAAAGCGCCAGCCTGGGGTGTTGGCGCTGTGTTGGCTGGTCAGGGGCAACAGCGGACCCGACAAAGGCAGGGGCGATGTGGCGTGGGCGCTCAAGGCCAAGAGCCCAGCAGCCAATGCGGTGATGTGACGTGACATGCTCAGGCCCCGCGTTTGTAGTCGTGGTACTTCTTCACCCAAGCCAGCAAGCGCTGCGGCGCGTGCGCCCGCTTCCATTCGCCCGCCACGTATTTGTTGGCCTCGGCCATGGTGGGGTAGGTGTGGATGGTGCCCAGGATCTTGTTCAGGCCCAAGCCATGCTTCATGGCCAGCACAAATTCGGCCAGCAAATCTGCCGCGTGTGCGCCCACGATGGTCACGCCCAAAATTTTGTCTTTGCCCGGCATGGTGAGCACTTTCACAAAACCGTGCGCTTCGCTGTCGGCAATGGCGCGGTCGAGATCGTCGATGCCGTACATGGTTACTTCATACGGGATTTTTTTCTCTTTGGCCTCTTGCTCGTTCAAGCCCACACGCGCCACCTCGGGGTCGATGAAGGTCGCCCACGGAATCACCGAGTAGTCGGCCTTGAACAGCTTCCACTCGCCAAACAGCGCGTTGACGGCGGCGTACCAAGCTTGGTGCGCAGCGGTGTGGGTGAACTGGAAAGGGCCCGCCACATCGCCCGCAGCGTAGATGTTGGGGTAGATGGTTTGCAGGTACTCGTTGGTGTCCACGGTGCGGTGTGTGGGAATGCCCAAGTCTTCCAAGCCATACCCCTGCAAACGCGCCACGCGGCCCACGGCGCACAGCAGCTGGTCGAACACGATGCGCTGTTCTGCACCGGCGTATTCCACCACCAGGGTCTTCTCGCCGTCCACCAGTTCGCAGCGCAGCGCCTTGTGGCCGGTAAGCACTTGCACGCCGTCGGCCTCCAGCGAAGCTTTGGCGAGTTCGCTCACCTCCAAGTCTTCGCGCACCATGATGCGTGTGCCCATTTCCACTTGCGTGACATGTGAGCCCAATCGTGCAAAGCTTTGTGCCAGCTCGCAACCAATCGGCCCGCCGCCCAACACCACCAAACGTTGGGGCACTTCATCGAGCTTCGCGAATTCGTCCCACAACGTATCGCTGGTCACGTACCCCACATCGCCCAAGCCGGGCAGTGGTGGCACGAGGGGGCGGGCACCGGCGGCGATCACGATGCTGCGGGCTGTCAGCCTTTGTGTGGTCCCATCGTTCAACGCCACTTCCACCGTCCACGGGTTCACCAATCTGCCGTAGCCCTGCAGCACCTCCACACCCAAACCGGTGTAACGCTCGATGCTGTCGTGTGGCTCGATGGCTTTGATCACGTCGTGCACCCGCTGCATCACCGCTTTGAAGCTGAAGCTCGGGGCCGTATCGCTCAGGCCGTAGTTCGACGCGTGGCGCATTTGGTGGGCCAGCTTGGCGCTTTTGATCAGCGCTTTGCTCGGCACACAGCCGTAGTTCAAGCAGTCGCCGCCCATCTTGTGCGCCTCGATCAGCGTGACCTTGGCCTTGACGGCTGCGGCGATGTAGGCGCTGACCAGACCGCCCGCACCACCGCCGATGACGATCAGGTTGCGGTCGAAGGTCTTGGGGCGTTGGTCTGCCCAACGGGCGTAGACCTTGCGTTTTTGCACCGCGGCCACGATGCGTCGTGCGATCAGCGGGAAGATGCCCAACAGCACAAAGCTGCCCAAAAGCGCGGGGCTCAAGATGCCTTGCAAAGAGTCGAGTTGCGCCAGCTGCGTGCCCGCGTTCACGAACACCGCCGTGCCGGCTAACATGCCCAACTGGCTGACCCAATAAAACGTCCACACCTTCATGCGCGTGAGGCCCATGAGCAGGTTGATCAAGAAGAACGGCACGACGGGGATCAAGCGCAAGCTGAACAGGTAAAACGCGCCTTCGCGGTTCACGCCCGAGTTGATGTCGGCCAGGCGCTGACCAAAGCGCGCCTCCACCCAGTCGCGCAACACAAAGCGCGACGCCAAAAACGCCAAGATGGCACCGATAGAAGATGCAAACGATACGATCAACAAGCCTTGCCACAGCCCAAAGATCGCGCCACCGGCCAGCGTGATGATGGTCGCGCCGGGGATAGACAAAGCCGTGGCGGCCACATAGATCAGGAAATACACCACCGTCACCGTCAGCGGTTGCTCGGCGTGCAGCTGCGCAAAACTGGCCTGGCTGGCCTTGAGTTGCTCAAAGCTGAGGAAACGACCCACATCGAGAGCCAAGAGAACACCGATGGCCAATGCCACCAACAGCAAAACCAGTAATTGACGGGTACGCATGAGAAAAACTCCAAAAGCCGATGTGCCGGCCAGTGCATGAACCTTAAACGGTGCTTACGGGTGTATTCGTGCCCGATTGAAAAAAAGTTACATCAAGCGCCGATACCCCCACCCAACCCGCATCCCCGTGGTGATGGCACACAAAGCAGCAAACCCACAAGCCAACACCGCAAAGTGTTCAGGCCAGATGCACATGGCGGCGAAGACGGTGATGGTCTCAGTCGCTTCGGTCAGGCCGCCCAGGAAGTAAAAGCTTTTGCCCGGCAAGGCGGTGTCCGTCAGGCCGCGTTTTTCGGCCAGTGCGGCAAACGCCAAAAAGCTGCTGCCGGTGCCGATGAAGCTGGCCAAGAGCACGGCCGCGGGCAG
>JBEDCE010000007.1:0-22721 GCA_041176905.1 Pseudomonadota bacterium | reverse complement strand
TGACCATGTTGGGCATGCGGCGTGATCTGGTGCAGGGTGCTCATGATCATGGGTTGCACCGAACCCAAGGCGAATCCGAGCAGCACCGACAAACCGGCCATGAGCCAAGCACTGTGGGCCATGGGGTACAGGACGAACAACACCGAGGTGGCGATCATGGCACTGCCGACCACACGTCCCTCTTGCAAACGAGACGCCATCCAAGGCATGACCAAACGGATCAAGGTGGCGGCCACGGCAAACGATCCCAGAATCGCACCAATGACGGTCGCGGATAAACCCCGCTCATGCCCAATGACGGGCACCAAAAAGGTGTGAACATCCCAGCAAGAGGACAACACCCAATTGATCAACATGAGTCGGCGAAACGCTGGTTCACGAAACATCGCCCAAGAAGACGGTGCCAGGGCTTGATCCGGCGAGGGAATGGTCGGCATTCGATCCACCTGCCGCACCAACCACCACGCCAGCCAAGGCAAAGTGGCCATGGCCAAAAATGCCGCTTGAAAACTCACCCCGTCGATCAAAACCCCGACCAACAATGGACCCACAAAATTCGACAAAGACGGCCCAATGGCCAACCAACTGAATACCTCGCGCAGTTCGGTGGGGCCATGGGCCAATCGGCCCGCGTGGCGTTGCAAAGCAATCACAGCCAAGCCGCTGGCACCGCCCACCATCAAGGCGCTGACACACAACACCCAAAAATACGGCCACAGCACCGACAAGCCCAAACCCAAGGAAGCGATGAGCACGGCCAAGCGCATGGGGACATGCAAACCGTGTCGGTCGGCCAATCGGCCAGCAGGCAAAGCCAAAAACACCGCGGACACCGCAAACAAGGCGAGCAAACATCCCACCGCCAAAGGGCTGTAACCCTGCTTCAAGGCCATCAAGGGGGCGCCCATGCGAAAGCCCGTCATGGCGGAGTGAAGGCAAACTTGCGTTGCCACGAGTCGAAACACCGACCGTCGCAGGTCGCTGGGCATCATGATCCAAACCTCATGCCGGATCGCCCGAGCTGCTCTCTGGGGGCAACAAAGCCTTGCTGGCGTCTTCTGGCAAAGCCTCCACCGAGCGCAGGGCCCGCCCCAAGGCGCGGCTGCGAACCTCGGCGCTTTCCAAGCTGTTGAGCATGGTCAGGGTTTGGGTTTTGACCTTGGTCAAGACGTCACCGAATTTGCCGAACTCGGTTTTGACCGCACCCAAGACCTGCCACACCTCGCTGCTGCGTTTTTCCAAAGCCAGGGTGCGAAAACCCATTTGCAAGGAATTGAGCATGGCCATGAGCGTGGTCGGGCCAGCCAAAGTCACGCGGTATTCGCGCTGCAAGACCTCCATCAAACCAGGGCGGCGCAAAACCTCGGCGTACAGGCCCTCGGTGGGCAAAAACAAAATCGCAAAGTCGGTGGTGTGCGGCGGCTCAACGTACTTGTCAGCCAGGGACTTGGCCTCGAGTTTGATGCGTTGCTCCAAGCCGCGAGCGGCCAATTCCACTCCTTCGGCGTCGGCGCGCTGTTGCGCATCGAGCAACCGTTCGTAATCTTCGTTGGGGAATTTGGCGTCGATCGGCAACCAGCACGGCTCACCGTCGTCGCCCCGTCCGGGCAAACGGATCGCAAAGTCCACCACGTGGCGGCTGCCGGGTCGGGTGGCCACTTGGGTGGCGTATTGGTCTGGGGCCATGACCTGCTCGAGCAAAGCACCCAGCTGCGCTTCGCCGAACATGCCGCGTGTTTTCACGTTGCTCAGCAAATGTTTGAGGTCGCCCACGCCCTGCGCCAAGGTTTGCATCTCGCCCAAACCTTTGTGCACCTGCTCCAGCCGGTCGGCCACCTGTTTGAAGCTCTCGCCCAAACGGGTTTGCAAGGTGCTTTGCAGCTTTTCATCCACAGTAGCGCGCATCTCATCGAGTTTGGCTGCGTTGCTGACTTGCAGTTGCTGCAACTGGGCGTCCAAGGTGGTGCGGATTTCGGCCAAGCGACGGGCGTTGGCCTCGCTCATGTCTTGCAACTGGCGCGTGAGTGTGTCGCCCATGCTGCCGCGCAGCTGGATGAGTTGCTGCGCCAAGGCGTCGATTTGTGCGTTTTGGGTGCGCGTGGCCTCGGCCGATTGGCGCAACAAAGCGTCTTGGAAGCCGCTGAGGTGCTGCTGACTCTCCAAACGCGCCGAGCGGGCGTTGTCGGCGATCTCGCGACGCACCTCGGCTTCCAAACGGTCCAAGCGCGGCTCGATGGGGCTGTCGGACTCGCGCCGCGACCACCACCACCCCGCGATCAAGATCGCCAACTGCAAGAGCAGGATCAGCGGACCGATCCAGTCCAGGTTCACGCCCATGCTGGGTTCAAGCCGCGAGCAGCTCGACTTCGAACAACAGCGTGGCGTTCGGCGGGATCACGCCACCAGCGCCGCGCGCGCCATAGCCCAGCTCAGCGGGGATGACCAAGCGGCGCACGCCGCCCACGGCCATGCCCTGCACGCCCTCGTCCCAACCTTTGATGACGTGACCGGCACCGAGTGGAAATTCAAACGGCTGACCACGGTCTTTGCTGGAGTCGAATTTTTCGCCGGCTTCACCGTTGTTGTAAAGCCAGCCGGTGTAGTGCACCTGCACGTAGTTGCCCGCTGTGGCAATGTCGCCTTGGCCGAGGGTGGTGTCTTCGTACTGCAAACCGCTGGGGGTGGTGTTCATGGGAGATTCCTATAAAAAAGAGGGATTATTCCAGCCAATGGGTGAAGGACGCGACGCTTTCGCGTGGCGTGTGAAAAGCATTGACTTTGGCCGCGAGGTCGGCGTAGCCCAGCGCCATGCCGCAGACCAGCATCTCGTCTTCGCCCGCACCGATGTGCGGCAGGATGATGCTGGAGAACGCGTTCCAAGCCGCTTGTGGGCAGGTGTGCAGCCCTTGGGCGCGAGCGGCCAGCATGATGTTTTGCATGAACATCCCGTAGTCGAGCATGGAGCCACGGCCCATGACGCGGTCGAGGGTGAACATCAGGCCCACGGGCGCGTCGAAGAAGCGGAAGTTGCGCTGCTGCTGTTCGTGCATGCGGTCTTTGTCACCTTTGACGATGCCGAGCAAGCCGTACAAGCCCCAGCCGTTTTCACGGCGGCGGTCGATGTAAGGACTGACCCACTTTTCGGGGTAATAGTCGTATTCTTCTCTGTAGCGCTCGACCAAGCTGGGGTCGTGGCGCATGGCGTCGTGGATTTCGCAAACTTGGGCGACCAGGCTGTCGCGGCGCTCGCCTTGCAAGACGTAAACCTTCCAAGGCTGGGTGTTGGTGCCCGAGGGCGCACGGCTGGCCACCGACAGGATGTGCTCTAGGGTGGCGCGAGAGACAGCTTGGGGCAAAAAAGCCCGTGCCGACATGCGGCTCAAAATGGCGGCGTCCACGCTGGCGGCGTGTTCAATCGGGTGGCGGTCGCTCATGGGTCTGTTCTCTGGTTCGCTCAAGACGGGTCATTGTGCCAGCGCTGGGCGAACTCACTGGCCACGCGGTAGGTGTTGATTTGCGCTTGCACGGTGTGCCCCACGTCCACGCCGTAGCCCCCGGCCATGCAAAACGCCAAGGGTGTGCGGCGCTGCCACGCCCAATCCATGACGCGCCGGTCGCGCGCCTCCAAACCATCAAAGGTCAGGGACAAGCGCCCCAGCCGGTCGCCCTCGTGCGGGTCGGCCCCGGCCAAGTAAATCACCAAGCCCGGCTCAAAGCGACCATCCAACTCGTCCAATGCGCGGTCCAAAGCTTCCAAATAGGCATCGTCTTGGCAGCCATCGGGCAACTCCACGTCCAAGTCGCTGGTCTCTTTGCGAAAGGGGAAGTTGCGCTCACCGTGCATAGACAAGGTGAACACCGAATCGTCACGGGCAAAGATGCTGGCCGTACCGTTGCCTTGGTGCACGTCCAAGTCCACCACCGCCACCCGCAACGGGGCTTGTGTGCGGTACGCGCGGCCGTGTTCGGCCTGCATCAACCGCGCCGCCACCGCCACGTCGTTGAACACACAAAAACCGCTGCCCCGATCGGCATAAGCGTGGTGCGTGCCACCGGCCAGGTTGGCGGCCAGGCCGCCATGGGCCATCACGTGTCGGCAAGCCTGCACCGTCGCGCCCACCGAGCGGCGCGAGCGCTCGACCATGGCCGGGCTCCAAGGAAAACCGATCTCGCGCTGGGCCGAGGCCGACAGCCCACCCTGCACCACAGCTTGGATGTAAGACGGCGTGTGCGCCAAAGCCAGCTCGCCGTCGCTGGCCGCCAGCGCCTCGCTCAAACCCACCATTGACAACTGCTGCACCAGCTGCTCGCGCAGTTGGGCGTACTTGGCCATGGGAAAGCGGTGCCCCTCGGGCAGGGGCAAGACGAAATGGTCGGCGTAAAAGGCGGGGAACACAGGCGATTCGTTCATGGGGAACGCTCATTCGGGTTTTAGAACGTGGACTCTAATATGCTGCATAGCAGCAAAAAAGGCTTGTCACGGGGGTAATCGTCCCTATAATTCGAATCATGTTGCAGCGCAGCAATGAACCGAGAACAACAGCGAAACAAGACAGCGCGGGTTCCCAAAGCAGCTCTACAACTAAACCCCACCATTTTTAAGTTTAGGAGTTTGAATATGTTGACCGCAGAACAAATTGTCGCCGCCCAGAAATCCAACATGGAAACCTTGTTTGGTTTGACCCAGAAAGCCTTCGAAGGCGTTGAAAAGATCGTTGAGTTGAACGTCCAAGCCGGCAAAACCGCTTTGACCGAGTCCGCCAACAACAGCCAAGCCCTCTTGAGCGTCAAAGACGCACAAGAATTGATGGCCTTGCAAGCCAGCCTGATGCAGCCTTTGGCTGAAAAGGCCGTCGCTTACAGCCGCCACTTGTACGACATCGCCTCTGGCGCTGGTGCCGAGTTCGGCAAAGCCGCTGAAGTTCAAGCCACCGACGCCCAGAAGAAATTCATGGCCGTCGTGGACAACGCCACCAAGAACGCCCCCGCCGGTTCCGAAACCGCCGTGGCCATGATGAAGAGCTCGGTGGCCGCCGCCAACAACGCCATGGAATCGGTTCAAAAGGCTGTCAAGCAAGCCACCGAAATGGCCGAAGCCAACTTCAACACCGTGACCGCCAACGCCGTCAGCGCCACCAAAACCACCGCCAAAAAGCGTTGATTTTGTGAGGCCTTGAGGCCAAAAGCCCCCGCTACCCAGCGGGGGCTTTTTTTCGTTCAGCGCGGCGTCAACGCTTGGCGCAAGGCGGGCAAGGCCGCTTGCATGGCCGCACGGCCTGCTGCAATCGACTGCGCTCGCGCCCCGAAGTCGGCGCTGCCCACACCCACCAGGGCGGGGCGAATCACCACCGTGGCTTTGGCCAATTCGTAACGGTTGATGCTCTGGCCCATGATGTCAAAGGTCTGCAGCAGCACACTGAGCGCCCCGCTCACCGGCCCCGCCTCGGGGCCTTTGGAAATGTCCACCGCCAAGACCACCTCGGCGCCCATCTCCCTCGCTTGGCTCACGGGCACTGGCGCCACCAAGCCCCCATCCACGTACTCGCGCCCCGAAATCATCACCGGCGTGAACACACCTGGCACCGCGCTCGACGCCCGCACCGCGATGGCCGCGTCGCCCCGGCGAAACAGCACACCGCGCCCGGTTTGCAGGTCGGTGGCCAAAATGCCCAAAGGCAAAGCCATGGTCTCCATGGTTCTGCCGCCCACGGCTTGGCGCACGTAGCGCTCCAAGGCATCGCCGCGCAAGACGCCACGCCCCAAAATCGGCAACGACCAATCGGTCAAGGTCGCCTCCTCCATGCCCAAGGCCAAGCGCTCGATCTCACTGCCTTTCATGCCCGTGGCGTACATCGCGGCCACCAAACTGCCCGCCGAGGTGCCCGTCACCACCGTGGGGCGCAAGCCGTTTTCTTCCAAGACCTGCAACACCCCTATGTGGGCAAAGCCGCGCGCCGCGCCGCCCCCCAAGGCCAAACCCCAGCTGGGCGTGCGCAAAGTCGGGACGGTCGGCTGCACCACCTCGGGCACCGTGGGGGCGCTGGTGCAAGCGGCCAGGGTCAGCGCGAGCCCAACCAAAGCCCACACACGAAACTTATTGAGAACAATTCGCGTTTGTGTTAAGATCCGATGCATTCGCACTTCACCTTTTGTTTCAATCCAGGATTTTCACCCATGCGCCACTTCACCCTGTCCGCCATTGTCTTGGCCTCTGCCCTCAGCAGCACTTTCGCCTTGGCCCAAGACAAAGTGCTGAACCTGTACTCCGCTCGACATTACCAAACCGACGAAGCCATGTACGCCAAATTCACCGAGACCACGGGCATCAAAATCAACCGCGTCGATGCGGACGACGCGGGCATCGTGGCGCGACTGAAGGCCGAGGGCAGCGCATCGCCCGCCGACGTGATTTTGCTCGTCGATGCGGCCCGCTTGGCCAGCGCCGATGCCCAAGGCCTGTTCAAGCCCATGAAGTCCGCCAGGCTCGACGCCGCCATCCCCGCCCACTTGCGCGCCACCCCCACCAAAGACGGCGTGACATGGACCGGCTTTTCCACCCGCGCCCGCGTGGTCGTGTTTGACCCCGCCCGAGTCAAAGCGGCCGACGTGGCCACTTACGAACAATTGGCCGACCCCAAACTCAAGGGTCTGTTGTGCACCCGATCGGGCTCACACCCCTACAACCTGTCGCTGTTCGCCACCACCGTCGAGCGTTTGGGCGACGCCAAGGGTGAGGCCTGGCTCAAAGGCCTCGTGTCCAACATGGCGCGCGCGCCCAAAGGTGGCGACACAGACCAAGTCATGGCCGTGGCCTCGGGCGAGTGCGGCGTGGCGCTGACCAACACCTAT
This sequence comes from Pseudomonadota bacterium, assembly GCA_041176905.1. GTDB lineage: Bacteria > Pseudomonadota > Gammaproteobacteria > Burkholderiales > Burkholderiaceae_C > Hydrogenophaga. The sequence goes on along the minus strand of JBEDCE010000007.1, from coordinate 15,872 downwards.
TACGTGGCGCGTTTGATGAAGTCGGACAAACCCGAAGACCGCGCCGCGATGGCCAAGGTCCGCGTGGTGTTCCCCAACCAAGCCAGCAGCGGCACCCACGTGAACATCGCCGGCGCGGCCATTGCACAACACGCCAAAAACACCGCCCACGCAGTGGCATTCATGGAGTTTTTGGCCAGCCCATTTGCCCAAGACTATTTCGCCAACGGCAACAACGAATTCCCCGCCGCCAAGGGCGTGAAGGTCGACAACCCTGCGCTCAAGGCCATGGGTGGCGACACGTTCAAGGCCGACAACATGGCCTTGGGGGTGGTCGCCAAGAACCTGACCAAGGTACAACAAATGCTCGACCGCGTGGGCTTCAAGTAAACCGGCCCCGCACAACTTGAGGGAGGGCAGGACGGGTTAAGCTAATGGGCTGATCCGCCATGTCCATCCCACAACACTTCATACAAGAGCTGCTCAACCGCGTCGACATCGTCGACGTGGTGGGCCGCTTTGTGCAGCTCAAAAAAGGTGGCGCCAACTTCATGGGCCTGTGCCCCTTTCACGGGGAAAAGTCACCCTCCTTCAGCGTGAGCCCGACCAAACAGTTCTACCACTGCTTTGGCTGTGGTGTGAACGGCAACGCGATCGGGTTTTTGATGGAGCACGCGGGCATGGGCTTTGTGGAGGCCGTCACAGACCTCTCCCAACAAGTGGGCTTGAGCGTGCCCCAAGACGACGCTTCGCCGCAAGACCGGGAACGCGCCGCGCAGCTGCGCCGACAACAAGCCACCTTGTCCGATGTGCTGGAAAAAGCGGCTCAAGCCTATATCCAACACCTCAAAGCCTCGCCGCGTGCCATCGATTACCTCAAGGGCCGCGGCCTGTCAGGAAAAATCGCCAAAACCTTTGGACTGGGCTTCTCCCCTGAGGGTTGGCGCACCTTGGCGAGCACCTTCCCCGATTACAGCGACGAGCAACTGGTCACCTCGGGCCTGGTGATCGCGCACGACAACGAGGAAGACAGCACCGTGCCCGCGTCCGAACGTCGGCGCTACGACCGCTTCCGCGACCGCATCATGTTCCCCATCCGCAACGTCAAAGGCGAGTGCATCGGCTTTGGCGGACGCGTGCTCGACAAGGGCGAACCCAAATACCTGAACTCGCCCGAAACACCGGTGTTCAGCAAGGGCCGTGAACTCTACGGCCTGTTTGAAGCGCGCACCGACATCCGCGTCAAAGGCTACGCCTTGGTGACCGAAGGCTACATGGACGTTGTGGCCTTGGCCCAACTGGGTTTTGGCAATGCGGTGGCCACCTTGGGCACGGCGTGCACGCCTGATCACGTGAACAAGTTGTTTCGCTTCACCGAGTCCATCGTCTTCAGTTTTGATGGCGACGCCGCAGGCCGTCGCGCTGCGCGCAAGGCCTTGGACGCCGTTTTGCCCTTGGCCCACGACACGCGCAGTGTGAAATTTTTGTTTTTGCCGACCGAGCACGACCCCGACAGCTTCATCCGCGCCAACGGCACCGAGGCCTTTGCCCAATGCGTGAAGAATGCCGAACCGTTGTCGCGTTTTTTGCTGGACGCAGCCAGCGCCGATTGCGACTTGGGCACCGCCGAAGGGCGCGCCCGCATGGCCGCACAAGCCCGCCCCCTGTGGAGTGCCCTACCCGACGGCGCGCTCAAACGCCAGCTCTTGGGTGAGTTGGCCAAACTCGCCGACCTGGACGCACAAGACCTGCACGACCTGTGGCACCCCCGCACCACATCCAACCGCGGTGCACCAGCGGCCCGCACCAACGCTCGAACCGAGGCGCGCGATTCGCGCGGCGCTCGACGCAGCGAATCCGAACCCCAACCGATGCGCGTGAGCGGTCGGCGCAAAGGTGTGGCCAGTCGGGCCGATCGGGCACTGGGCCTGTTGCTGGTCAACCCCTCCGCTTGGGACCAACTCAGCCACGAAGACCACGCCATGCTCACCGAACTCGCCGAGCCCCACGGTGCCTTGTTTGCTTGGCTCGACGCACAACGCTTGGAATATGGGCCTCAGTCATGGGCATCGCTGCGCGAAGGACTGCGTGGCCACAACCAAGAAACCTTCGCCTTGGCCCAGGCCGAATTCGTCAACGACCCCCATCACGACGGAACCGACACCGCAGAAATCCAAGACGTCATGGCCCGCTTGCGCATGGACGAGTGGCGAAAACAAAGCACCGCTTTGGCCGAACAAGCCGACCACGACCCCCAGGCCATGGCCCGACTCAAAGCCCTCAACGAGCGGATGGCTCAGTACCGCACCACCTGATTCACGTCCAAGGGTATAATCCAACCTTGGTTTTCAGCAAGCGCGACAGCAACACCTCCGGTCATCCGCCCATCCCGCACAGGGAATTCAGAACCCACGGTTCTCGGGCACGTCAATCCAGCAGGCCAACCGCCTCATGACGCACCGCAAGGGTTGCACACCAAATGTTCGCCCGCCCAGCTTGCATGCCAAACAGGTCGCCTCACGGCGACCCTAGCTTGTTCACACGCCCATTTCACGTCTCACCAGATTGAGGTTGCCCATGCCCGCCAAAAAAATCCCTGCGCCTGCAGCCAAGTCCGCGCCCAAAACGCTCGCCGCTGACAAAAAGACCAAAGCCTCGGCCGTGAGCGCCAAGGCGCCTGCCAAAGCTGCTGTGAAAGTGGCCGTCAAGGCTCCCAACAAGACCCCCACCAAGCCCGTGGCCAAGGCCCCGGTCAAAACCGCCGTCAAAACGCCAGCGGCCAAAGCACCCGCAGCCAAGAAAAAAGCCCCTGTCAAAGGCAAAGCCGGCAAAGACACGCCGATGGACGACATCGACCTGAGCGACATCGACGAGGAATTGAGCGGTGAAGTCGAAGCCACCAGCGACCAGCCGACCGAAAAAGTCAAACCCCTGCGCATGAAAATCAGCAAGGCCAAAGAGCGCGCCTTGATGAAAGAATTCGGCTTGGACGAAACCGTCTTGTCTGAAGAAGAAGCCAAAAACCGGCGCGAGCGCCTGAAAACCCTGATCAAGCTGGGCAAGACGCGTGGCTATTTGACGCACGGTGAAATCAACGACCACCTGCCCGACAAACTGGTCGAAGCCGAAACCCTCGAGGTGGTGGTCTCCTTGCTCAACGACATGGGCGTGGCCGTTTACGAACAAACGCCCGATGCTGAGACCCTGCTGCTGAACAACAACGGCCCGACCACGGCGACCGAAGAGGAAGCCGAGGAAGAAGCCGAAGCTGCTCTGTCCACCGTGGACAGCGAATTCGGCCGCACCACCGACCCCGTGCGCATGTACATGCGCGAAATGGGCACGGTTGAGTTGCTCACCCGCGAAGGCGAAATTGAAATCGCCAAGCGCATCGAAGGCGGCTTGAACGACATGATGGCCGCCATCAGCGAAAGCCCCGCCACCATCGCCGAAATTTTGGCCATGGCCGAAGATATTCGAACCGGCAAAGTGGTGATCTCCACCGTGGTCGACGGCTTTGTCGACGCCGATGCCGCCGATGACTACGTCGCCGAAGAAGACTTCGACAGCTACGACGAAGCCGATGACGACGACGGCAAAGGCGGCTCCAAAGCCCTGACCCGCAAGCTGGAAGAACTCAAGCGAGAAGCCTTGGATCGTTTCGACAAAATGCGTACCACATTCGAGAAGCTGCACAAGTCTTACGACAAAGACGGCTACGGGACACCCACCTACATCAAGACGCAAAACACGTTGACCGACATCCTGATGTCGATCCGCTTCACCGCCAAGGCCATTGAAAAGCTGTGCAACACCGTTCGCAGCCAGGTCGAAGATGTGCGCAAGAAGGAGCGCGAGTTGCGCCGCATCATCGTCGACAAGTGCGGCATGCCCCAAGACAAATTCGTCAAAGAATTTTCCGACAACCTACTCAATTTGAAGTGGGTAGAAAAACAAGCCTCTGCGGGTAAGCCTTGGAGCGTGGTCATCCAGCGCAACATCCCGCCCATCCAAGAGTTGCAACAAGCCCTCATCAACCTGCAAAGCAGCGTGGTGATTCCGCTGACCCACCTCAAGGACATCAACAAGCGCATGAACCAAGGCGAGACGTCGTCGCGCCACGCCAAGAAAGAAATGATCGAAGCCAACTTGCGCTTGGTGATTTCGATCGCCAAAAAATACACCAACCGTGGCCTGCAGTTCTTGGACCTGATCCAAGAAGGCAACATCGGCTTGATGAAGGCGGTGGACAAGTTCGAATACCGCCGTGGCTACAAATTCTCGACGTACGCCACCTGGTGGATCCGTCAGGCCATTACCCGCTCGATCGCCGACCAAGCGCGCACCATCCGCATCCCGGTGCACATGATCGAGACCATCAACAAGATGAACCGCTTGAGCCGTCAGCACTTGCAAGAGCACGGCTTCGAGCCCGACGCGTCGATCTTGGCCGAGAAGATGGAGATGCCCGAGGACAAGATCCGCAAGATCATGAAGATCGCCAAAGAACCGATCTCCATGGAAACGCCGATCGGTGACGACGACGATTCACACTTGGGCGACTTCATCGAAGACCAAGCGAACACGGCCCCCATGGAGGCGGCCATGCAAGCCGGTCTGCGCGACGTGGTCAAGGAAATCTTGGACAGCCTCACGCCACGCGAGGCCAAGGTGCTGCGCATGCGCTTTGGTATCGAGATGTCCACCGACCACACTTTGGAAGAAGTGGGCAAACAGTTCGACGTCACGCGCGAGCGCATCCGTCAGATCGAGAGCAAAGCGGTGCGCAAACTCAAGCACCCCAGCCGCTCGGACAAGCTGCGCAGCTTCATCGACTCAATCTGAGCCCACCCCAGCACCAACGCATGCCGCGTGCGTTGGTGCAGCTTACAGAGGATGCTCGCGGCGCATGTGTCGCCGCGTGTTCATCAGCCCACACGCAGCGATCAGCGCCATGCCCGTGGCGGAGATGGCATCGGGGAACTGCCCAAAGACCGACCAACCCAGCAGCGTGGCCCACAACAAGTTGGCGTAGTTGAAGGGCGCCAAGGTCGAGGCGGGGGCGTGGCGAAAGGCGTGGGCCAGAAACCAATGGCCCATGGCCCCCATCAGACCCATGAAAGCCAACCAAGCCCAAGTCGCGGGATATTCAATCGGCGACCAACTCCAGGGCAGGGTCAACGTGAACAGCACCGCAGCGCTCCACATCGTGATCAAGTGGGTGGATGTGGGGTTGTCGCTTCGCCCAAGGACGCCAGACAAGAGCTGGTAAGCCACCGATTGTGATACGCAAATCAAGGCAAACACCGCGCCCCAACCCGAAGCGGCTCCTCCGGGTCGAACGATCAACAAGGTCCCGGCGAAGCTCAAGGCCAGCAGCAGCCAACCGGCGCCGTCGAGCTTTTCTTTCATCACCACCACCGCAATCACCGACACCATGAGTGGCGTGAGCATGATGATGGCCACGAACTCGGCCAAGGGCATGTGTTTGAGGCTGAAGAGTGCCGCCACCGAGCTGCCCAACAACAGCACGCTGCGCAACAACTGCAAGCCCAGCCGGTTGGTGCGCAGCGGCGCGTGTTGCTTCGCGGCCATCAACAGGGAACTGGAAAAGATGGCCTGCAGCACGTAGCGCACCGCCAGGGCCATCAGCACAGGCACCGTGGCGACCACGTGTTTGGCCGCGGTGTCCAGCAAAGCAAAACAAGCGCCTGACACCAGGATCAAAGCGATGCCCAGCAAAGGTCGGCTGTGGTGGGTCATTTGCGCACAGGCTCAGCTGCCGTTTGCATCAACGCCAAGGTGTGCGGCAGTGTTGGCATACCCCCAATGGCGCCAGCGCCGGTCACGGACAGTGCCGCGGCGGCATTGGCGAACACGATGGCATTGGGCAAGGCTTCACCACGGGCCAAGGCCGCGGCCAAGGCGCCGGTGAAGGTGTCCCCAGCCCCAATGCTGTCCACCACCGCCATGGGCCGGCCGGGAAACGACACAGGCGCCAGGTGCGGTCGGTACAGACTGCAGCCGGACGCGCCCAGCGTGACCACCACCGCTGCGGCACCGAGATCCAACAAGCGTTGAGCGGCATCGGCCACCGGTGCGTCGAGCGGCAACTGAGCCAAGAGACGGACCTCCGTTTCGTTGGGAGTCAGCACATCCGTGAGCCGAATCAGCGCATCGGGCAAGGGCTGCGCAGGCGCGGGGTTCAAGACCGTGGTGGCCCCGGCTTGACGGGCGATGGCAAAGGCACGCTCGGCCACGGCCAGCGGCACCTCACACGAGGCCATGACGACCCGACAATGTTCGAGCAAGGGCCGCGCCGCCTCTGCATGGCTCGCCCGAAGCCCCGCACCCGCCCCGGGGCACACGGCCACCGAGTTGTCGCCATCGGCATAGACCCAAATTTGCGCTACGCCGCTGGACTCGCCTGGGGCACGTTCAACGTGCTCAAAATCAATCCCCTCGTTTTGCCACAGCCGCAAACCCATGCGCCCAAAATCGTCATCGCCGATGCGCGCAATCAAGGCCACTCGGGCGCCTTGGCGCGCAGCCGCCACCGAAGCGTTGCTGCCTTTGCCACCCGGGCCGATGGAAAAGTGGGACGCCATCAGGGTCTCGCCTTTGTGCAGCGGTCGCTCAACCTGAGAGACCAGGTCGGCGTTCCAACTGGCCACGCAAACCACGTCCCAAGGAGCCGCATCGCTCCCTGCAGTGCTGGGATCAGCCATCGTGAAGCACCACGCCTTTGCGCAAGATGATGTTGCCGTACACGCGCGTCTCCCCCGTGGCGATCACCACAAACGCTTGAGCCGCTCGCTCATAAAACGCGAAGCGCTCCAATGCGCCCGTGGGCTGAGCCCCATGCGACGCCAGCACACGGTTGAAATCGACAACGGCCGGTGGAACCGCTTGCGCATCGCCCACCACCTGCATGGTCAAAGCGGGCGCATCGACGAAGGTGTCCAAGGGGATGACCGACAACACGGCATCCAACACCTGAGCCGCGCCAATGCCGGGCATGCGGATCAAGCGCTTGGCATGGGTGGCCGATGGGAAATTGGCGTCGGCCAACACGATGTCGTCGCCATGCCCCATCGACGCCAAGGCGTGGAGCAAGTCGGCGCTGAGCAGGGGAGATAAACCTTTGAGCATGGGGGAGCGTCCATGGTGAGGGAAGACAACGTCGGCTTGGCCCACCAGAAGACATTTGGGCTGCAGACAGCTAACATGATAGAACCAAAAAAAAATCCGTCGCCAGCATCCACCTCATGACATTGCCCCTGAACACTCCCGCCGATCCCCGCTTTTTGCCCACCTCCAAGGGTTTGGCACTGGGCTTGGGTTGTGCGCCCTTGGGCAACCTCTTCCAAGCTGTCAGCGACGAACAAGCGCAGGCGCTCATCGAACTCGCCCTGGCCGACGGCTGCCGCACCTTTGATACCGCACCCCACTACGGCAATGGCCGCAGCGAGCACCGCTTGGGGCGCGCCCTCGGGCCCATCGCTTCACCACCGCGGGTGGTCTCCAGCAAGGTGGGGCGTTTGTTGGAGCCCGACAGCAGCGCCCCCAGAGACCAGAACGCCTACGTCAACGTGCTGCCGTTTCGCCAACGTTGGGATTACTCCGCTGCTGGCGTTCGCCGCAGCGTGGAGGACAGCCTGCAACGCATGGGGCTGGCGCGCTTGAATGTGGTTTACGTTCACGATTGCGCCGCCGACTGCCATGGCCAGCGTTACCCTCAAGTGCTGGAACAGGTGATCGCAGAAGCACTGCCCGAGCTGCGCCGCCTGCAGGCCGAAGGCCTGATCGATCACATCGGCCTGGGTGTGAACGACGTACAGGTCTGCCTGGACGTTCTGGCACAGGCCGATCTGGACGTGTTGATGCTCGCCGGCCGCTACAGCTTGCTCGACCACAGCGCACTGAACGCCCTGTTGCCTTTGTGCACCGAGCGCGGCGTGCGGGTGGCGTTGGGCGGTGTGTTCAATTCCGGTCTGTTGGCCACGGGCGCCCGAACGGCCACGCCGATGTTCAACTACGCACCGGCCTCGGCGCATTGGGTCGACCGCACACAACGCATCGAAGCGGTCTGTGAGACCCACTGTGTGGCCTTGCGTGCAGCCGCCCTGCAATTCCCATTGGCCCACCCAGCCATTGAAATCGTCATGCTCGGCGCCAGCCACACCGCCCATTGGTCCGACGCTGTCCACAACCTACAAGCCCCCATCCCTGATGAGTTCTGGAGCGCTTTGCGCGCCCAAGGGCTCATACCCGATGCGGCCCCCACGCCAACACCCGCCAGACCTCACCCTTGACCATGATCGACGCGCACTTTCACATTTGGCAACTCTCCCGAGGCGACTACGGCTGGCTCACCGCCGACTTGGCGCCCATTTACCGTGACGTGAGCCCATCGGATTGGCGCGCCGCCGCAGCGCCGCACGGCATCACGGGCGGCGTGTTGGTACAAGCCGCACCCACAGCAGCCGAGACGCACTTTTTGTTGGAGCAAGCCAATGCCCACCCCGAGGTGCTGGGCGTCGTGGGTTGGGTCGACCTCTTGGCGGCCGACGCTCCCCATCAAATCGCCGACTTGGCCCGCCACCCCAAGCTCAAGGGTTTGCGCCCCATGCTGCAAGACATCGCCGACCCTTCATGGGTGCTGCAAGACGCACTCACACCCAGCTGGAAGGCCATGACCGAATGTGGGCTGGTGCTGGACTTGCTGGTCAAACCCCAGCACCTGCCCCACGTCTTGACCTTGGCCGCTCACCACCCTCGCCTGTCCATGGTCATCGACCACGCCGCCAAACCCCACATCGCCAGCCAGCAATGGGAGCCATGGGCCAGCCAGATAACTCGCATCGCCCAAGACACCCACGCCGTTTGCAAGCTCTCAGGGCTGCTGACCGAGGCCGGTCCCAGCCCCACGGGCGACGCCGTGCACCCTTGGGGCGCGCACGTGCTCAACACCTTTGGTGCCCAGCGGGTGATGTGGGGCAGCGACTGGCCCGTCTTGGAGCTCGCCGGGCGTTATGCTGGCTGGTTTGAAGCCTCACAACACTTGGCCTCCACGCTCAGCCCCAGCGAGCGAGACGAACTCTTTGGGGGCACCGCCCGCCGAACCTACCAACTTTAAAAAGGACCCGCCCATGACCCGCAGCATCCCTTTGCAACCACACCTGAAGCAAGCCTTGCCCGTGGACGCGGCTCGGGCCACCTTGATCGGACGCCTTTGGCAGCCCAACGTGGGGCCCACACTGGTCTTGCTCAGCGATGGCAAACTGTTGGACGCTTCTTCTGTGGCGGCCACGAGCAGCGAGCTCATCAACCTCCCCAACCCCGCTCAAGCCCTGAAAGCAGCTTGCCGAGCCGGCTCATTGCCGGTGCTGTGCTCGATGAGCGACGCGATGACCAACAGCGATGAAAACGCCCGCGACGAGCGCCGACCATGGATGCTGGCCCCTTGCGATTTGCAAGCCGTCAAAGCCAGCGGCGTGACCTTTGTGGCCAGCTTGCTCGAACGCGTGATTGAAGAACAGGCCCGGGGCGATGCGGGACGCGCCGACGCCATCCGGCAAGAACTCGGCGCCATCTTGGGCGACGACTTGCGGGGCATCGTGCCGGGCTCGGAGCAAGCGCGCCGCGTCAAGGAGGCCTTGATCGCCCGTGGCGCTTGGTCGCAGTACCTGGAGGTTGGCATTGGGCCAGACGCTGAAATTTTCACCAAAGCACCGGTGCTGGCCGCGGTGGGCAACGGTGCCGACGTGGGCATTCACCCGAGTTCGGTTTGGAACAACCCCGAGCCCGAGGTGGTGTTGGCCGTCAATGCCCGTGGTGAGGTGTGCGGTGCCGCCTTGGGCAACGACGTCAACCTGCGGGACATTGAAGGCCGCAGCGCCTTGTTGTTGGGCAAAGCCAAGGACAACAACGCTTCGTGCGCCATCGGCCCTTTCATCCGTTTGTTTGATGAACACTTCGGCATTGACGATGTGCGCCGCTGCGAGTTGACCTTGACGGTGACGGGCGAGGACGGGTTTGATTTGGAGGGCAGCAGCTCCATGTCGCTCATCAGCCGCGACCCCCTCGACATTGCCCAGCAGCTGCTCAACCGCTGCCACCAATACCCCGATGGCGCCATGCTGTTCATGGGCACCATGTTTTCACCGTCCAAAGACCGGCACGGCGCGGGGCAAGGGTTCACCCATGTGGTGGGGGATGTGGTCACGGTCTCCAGCCCCACGCTGGGCTGCTTGGTCAACCGGGTTCGCCTGAGCGATCAAGCCGCGCCGTGGACCTTCGGCATCGGCGCACTCATGCACAACTTGGCGGGTCGGGGTTTGTTGAAAGCCCCTGCCAAGCCGACCTGAGCCTGAGCGCCCATCACATCACCGCGCCCACTTGCCACGGCACAAACTCGTTTTGGCCGTAGCCGTGGCGCTCGCTCTTGGTGGGTTCGCCTGAAGCGGTGGCCAAGATCATGTCAAAAATGCGTTGGCCCATCTCGGCGATGCTCACGCCGCCGTCCACGATCTCACCGCAATTCAGGTCCATGTCCTCTGTTTGTTTTTTCCACAGAGCGGTGTTGGTCGAGAACTTGAGGCTGGGTGAGGGGGCGCAACCATAGGCACTGCCACGCCCGGTGGTGAAGCAAATCAAGTTGGCCCCGCCGGCCACTTGGCCCGTGGCGCTCACCGGGTCGTAGCCTGGCGTGTCCATGTAGACAAAGCCTTTGGCGGTGACCGGCTCGGCGTATTCGTACACCGCTTGCAGGTTGCTGGTGCCGCCTTTGGCCACCGCGCCCAGTGACTTTTCCAAAATCGTGGTCAGGCCGCCCGCCTTGTTGCCCGGCGATGGGTTGTTGTTCATCTCGCCGCCGTTGATGGCGGTGTAGTGTTCCCACCATTTGATGCGCTCGATCAACTTGTGCGCCACCTCGGGTTTGACGGCGCGGCGTGTGAGCAAATGCTCGGCACCATAAATCTCGGGCGTTTCGCTCAGGATCGCGGTGCCGCCGTGCTGCACCAACAAATCCACCGCCGCGCCCAATGCCGGGTTGGCGCTGATGCCCGAGTAGCCGTCAGACCCGCCGCATTGCAAGCCCACGGTGATGTGCTCGACGCCACAAGCAGAACGATGCACGGCGTTGGCGCGGGGCAGCATCTCTTCGATCAGTTGAATGCCTTTTTCCACCGTGAGGCGCGTGCCGCCCGTGTCCTGGATGTTGAAGACCTTGAGTGAGTCGCCCTCGCGCAAGCTGCTGTGCGCCAGCCAAGTGTTGAGTTGGTTCGACTCGCAGCCCAACCCCACCACCACCACACCCCAGAAATTGGCGTGCGTGGCGTAACCGGCCAGCGTGCGCTCGAGCAGCTGCATGCCCAAGCCCTCCGAGTCCATGCCACAGCCGGTGCCGTGGGTCAGTGCGACGACGCCATCAATATTGGGGAAGTTGGCCAGCGCGCCGGGGTTGCTGCGTTGGGAGAAATGGTCGGCAATGGCGCGTGCGGCGGTGGCTGAGCAATTCACGCTCGACAAAACCCCAATGTAGTTGCGCGTGGCCACACGACCATCGCTGCGCTGGTAGCCCATGAAGGTGGCTTGCTGGCGGGCAGGTTCGGGCTTGACGTCTTGTCCGATGGCGTAGTCGCGCTCGAAGTTGCCTTTCTCGGCACCCATGAACAGGTTGTGTGTGTGCACATGCTCACCCGGCGCGATGGCCTGCGATGCAAAACCAATGACCTGGTTGTACCGCCGCACCGCCTCGCCCGCAGCCAAGGCGCGGGTGGCAATTTTGTGGCCGGGGGGTATCAAACCTTTGATCGGAACGCCCTCCACAGAGCCACCGCTCATGAGTTGGCCGCGTGCAATCACGATGTCGTCGGCGGGGTGCAATCGAATGAAATTCATGGAGCCCACTTTCTGAAAGAACCAACCCAGCAGCGCCTCGACTCAGCCCAAACCGCCCCCAGGCTGAAAGCTCAACCACTGTTGGCGCAGGCGCTCAAATTCGGCGGGACTCAAAGCGCGCAGCGGCGCACGAACAGTCAACCACGCGGGGTCGTTGTCGATCATGGCCATCAAGCCCTTGAAGGCCGGGACCATGGTGTAGCCACCGATCAAGGTCAAAAAGGCCTTCACTCGATCCAAATCCGCTTGAACGGTCAACGGGTCGCGCCCCGTGACCAAACGCTGGACCAAGCCAGGCAACACGTTGGCCACACCACTGACGGCGCCTCGCGTGCCCAAGGTGGCCATCTCCGGCACATCGGCCTCGTTGCCCACCCACACCTGCATGGGAGGCATGAAGGCTCTCGCATACGCCACCGAATCGACACGCTGGCAACCGCTGTCCTTCAGGCCGATGATCACGTCTGGGTAACGTTGCAAGAGCTCGGCGATCACCCGGTGGCTCAGGCCCACGCCAGTCACTTGCGGTATGTGGTAGAGCACCACCCGCAAAGGCAAGCCAGCGCAAGCGCCGATCACCGCGTGGTAACAATCCAAGATGCCGCCGTCGCTGACACCCTTGAAAAAGAAAGGCGGCAAAACCAAGCAGCCGTGCACGGCGTGCTGGGCCGCATGACGGGTCAAGGCCACGGTGTCGGGCAGCGCCGCACAACTCGTGTGAACCAACAGCTGGGTGGACAAAACACCCCCCTGCAACAAGGCTTCCAAAGCGGCCATGCGTTCGGCCACGCTGAACGAGGGCCCCTCTCCGGTGGTGCCAAACAGCGTCACGCCCGAACAGCCCGCCGCCAACAAGCGCTTGGCATGGGATACCAAACGCCCATGGTCCAAAGCGCCATCAGCTTGGAGGGGTGTGAGCATGGCGGGCCAAACGCCTTGGTGCGGCACAGAAACCAGGTGGTTCATGTTGGACTCATTTCTGATAAAGGTTTACGGTCACCACATCAATCCAGCGGGAACGTAGCCGAACTGTTGTGGCAGCCACAAAATGATTTGCGGAAACGCCACCATCAGGGCCAAGGCCACCAGCAGCGCCAACAAGAAGGGCCAAATTTCTTTGATCATTTCGGACAACTTGATGCCCGTGGTGCCGTTGATGACAAAGAGCAGCACGCCATAAGGTGGTGTGATCAGGCCAATCATGCAGTTGACCACCACGATCACGCCGAAATACACCAAATCGATGCCCAGCGCCCGGCACGTGGCCAAGAACAGGGGAACGATCACCAAGATGATGGTGCTGGCGTCCAACACACAACCCAAGGCCAACAACAGCAAGTTGCAAGCGATCATGAAGCCCAGCGGGCTCACATCCAGGCTCTTGAGAAATTCCGCCAACTGGGCGGGAATGCCTTCGGAGGCCACGATGTAGTTCAGGATCAGTGCACCACCGATCACCAAACCCACCGATGCCGACGAGCGAACACTCTCGAACATCACGGTGCGCAAGTCGCCCCATTTGATGGCGCGGTAAAGCACAGCCGAGATCAACAAAGCGTAAGCGGCTGCCACGGCAGCGGCTTCGGTCGGGGTGGTGACCCCGCCGTAAATGCCGTAGAGCAAAATCACGGGCAACAGCAACGCTGGGAACGCACGCATGGTGGCTTTGGGCAGTTCCGACAAGGGTGGCGCGGTGTCGGCAGCAAGACCATTGCGGTTACACATGTACGCATTCATCAACATCAAGATCGCGCCCATCAAGAGCCCTGGCAGGACGCCGCCCAAAAACAAAAACCCAATCGAAGAGTCCGACACCAAGGCGTACAACACCATGGGAATGGACGGTGGAATGATGGGGCCGATGGTGGCCGACGCTGCCGTCAGGGCCGCCGCATAGCCACGGGTGTAGTGACCGCTCTTGACCATCATGTTGATGACCACCTTGCCAATGCCCGCGGCATCTGCGATGGCCGAACCCGACATGCCCGAAAAAATCAGGCTCGAGACCACGTTGACGTGACCCAGACCGCCTTTGAAGCGGCCGACCACCACCACACAAAAATCCAGCAATCGCTCACTGATGGTGCCGGCGTTCATGATGTTCGCCGCCACGATGAACAGGGGCACCGCCAAGAGCACGAAGCTGTCGTACAAACCGTAAATGATTTGTTCGCCTGCGATACCCACGTCTTGTCCGGCCATCAACAGGTAGACGACCGAACCCGAAATGATCGAAAAAGCAATCGGCGTGCCCACCGCAGCCAACAAAAACAGGGTGGCAATGCACAGAATAAAGGCTTCACTCATGCTGCGGTCTCCTCGGCGTCAAGCGCTTCGTCGGACCGGATGATGGCCCACAGCCGCCACCCATAGGCGGCGATGGTGGCCACCATGAAAACGATGTAGATGCTGAACACGTAAAAAAGCGGAATACGCAAAGACGGGCTTTTCTTGATTTGCAAAAAGCTCACAAAGTCCCAAGTGCCCGGCAGCGCCACGGCCATGGTGGCCAGGACGGCCAAGGCGCTGAGCCCCGCCAATACCCGGCGCACCCGCTTGCCCATCAAGACATAGAGCATGTCAAAGCGGATGTGGTCTTCGTTGCGCAAACAAAAAGCCGAGCCCCAAAACACCGTCCACAACCACAAGGTCAGACAGACTTCCAGCGTCCACTCCAGCGGAGCGTTGAAAACATAACGGGAGGTGATTTGCAGGATGAAGGCCAAAAACATGGCGGTCAACAAAGCGACCGCCACGTCATCGGCCCTCGCCTGCCACCAGTTTTTTCTGGTTTGCATGGCTCGGGCTTCCACTCAGAACATCACAGAGCGTTGATCTTTTCCAACGCACCCTTTTCCCAGTTCTTGGCTAGGTCAGACTTCAGGTAAGCCTCTTGCACTTGCTTGCGGAACGCATCCAAGTTGGGGGTGTACACCTTCAAGCCTTTTTCTTTGAAGAACGCCTCCAGCTCGCCTTCCAAAGCGAGTTGCTTTTGCCGGCCCGACTCAGCCGCGTCGTTGGCTGCCTTTTGCAGCGTGGCCTGTTGGGCTGGCGTCATGCGGTCCCACACACGCTTGCTCAGGGTCAGGTAGTTCAAGTCCACCAAATGGCTGGTCAACACCACTTGCTTGGTGACTTCAAAGAACTTGGCGTCACGCACGGTGGGCAGCGGGTTGTCCTGCGCATCGATGGCGCCGGTTTGCAAGCCGGTGTAAACCTCGGTGAAGGCCATGGGCAAGGGGTTGGCACCCAAGGCGCGTCCCAAGAACAACCAAGCCTCTGAACCCGGCATGCGCAATTTCAAACCGGCCAAATCGGCGGGGGTGTTAATCTGCTTGTCGGTGCGCAAGTTGAGTTGGCGGCGACCCAGGTACATCACGCTCAACAACTTCACGCCCAACTTGTCTTCTACCTTCTTTTTGTAGGGCTGGAAGAAATCGGAATTGAAGACCTTGACTTGGTGGGCCGCATCGCGGTGCACGTAACCGGCGGAGAACACGCTGAACTCGGGGAAGAACTCAGCCAACTCTTGAGCCGAAGCAATGGACATATCCAAGTTGCCGCGAGAGATGGCCTCCAGCTCGGTGCCTTGTTTGAACAGGGCTGCGTTCCAGTGCGGGTCCAACTCGGCAAATGACGCGATCGCAGGCGCGAACACCGAGGTCAGGGCCACCGCACGCTGGTCGGTGGCCGAAGCGGGCGAAGACAAACGCAGTTTGATTTTGTTCTGGGCAAAGGCTGCACCGCCAACGGAGGCCACAGAGGCTGCTACCGCAGTGGTCAATAGTGTGCGACGAACGGGTGAAAAACGCATGCTGGGTCTCCTAATGAATTGAGGTGTGTGTTCCATCTCTCAGACGTGATGGCCGAAGAATATTAGCACGTTGATTTTTCTTTATGTACTGACCAGTACACAAATTGGTTTGAGGCTATACTGGCACCAAGCCCTGCAAATACTAGGGAAAACCCGAATCCTGTCGAGCGAA
>JBEDCE010000006.1:0-24559 GCA_041176905.1 Pseudomonadota bacterium | reverse complement strand
CCGTTGATGCCGTGGAAAAAGCCAAGAGCGGTCACCCCGGCGCGCCCATGGGCATGGCCGACATCGCCGAAGTGCTGTGGAACCGACACCTGCAGCACAACCCCACCAACCCGCATTGGGCCAACCGCGACCGTTTTGTGCTCTCCAACGGCCACGGCTCCATGCTGATTTACGCCTTGCTGCACCTCACGGGCTACGACCTGCCCATGGGCGAGCTCAAGAACTTCCGCCAGTTGCACAGCAAAACCGCTGGTCACCCCGAAGTGGGCATCACCCCCGGCGTGGAAACCACCACCGGCCCGCTGGGCCAAGGCATCACCAACGCGGTGGGCATGGCGTTGGCTGAGAAGCTCTTGGCGGCTGAGTTCAACCGCCCCGGCCACGCCATCGTTGACCACCACACCTATGTGTTCATGGGCGACGGCTGCTTGATGGAAGGCATTTCGCACGAAGCCTGCTCCTTGGCCGGCACCTTGCGTTTGTCCAAATTGGTGGCGCTGTACGACGACAACGGTATTTCGATCGACGGTCATGTCGACGGATGGTTCACCGATGACACGCCCATGCGCTTCGCCGCTTACGGCTGGCACGTGATTCCCAACGTGGACGGCCACGACCCCGCCGCCGTGGACGCCGCCTTGCGCCAAGCCCGTGAGCAGTCGGCCCGCGCCGATGGCAAGCCCACCTTGATCTGCTGCAAGACCGTCATCGGTCAAGGCTCGCCCAACAAGGCTGGCACACACGATGTGCACGGTGCCGCCTTGGGTGCCGCCGAGGTGCAAGCCACGCGCGACGCGCTGGGCTGGACCGCCGCCCCGTTCGAGATCCCCGCCGACATCGCGCAAGCTTGGGACGCCCGCGAGCGTGGCCAACAAGCGCAAGCGCAGTGGGAGCAGCGCATGGCCGCTTACCGCAGCGCCTTCCCCACTGAGGCCGCCGAGTTCGAGCGTCGCATGGCCGGTGAGACGCCCGCGGCTTGGGCGACGCAGTTGCCCGCCGTCTTGGCCACCATCGCCGCCAACGACCAAGCCCATGCCACCCGCAAAGCCAGCCAAAACGCCTTGGACGCGATGGCACCGCTGTGGCCCGAGATGTTCGGCGGCAGCGCCGACTTGACCGGCTCAAACCTGACCAACTTCAAAACCTGCGTGCGCGCCGGTCGCGATCAGTGGGGCAACCACCTGAGCTACGGCGTGCGCGAGTTCGGCATGGCCGCCATCATGAACGGCATCACGCTGCACGGCGGCTACCTGCCTTACGGTGGCACCTTCTTGACCTTCAGCGACTACAGCCGCAACGCCATCCGCATGGCCGCGCTGATGAAGCAGCGCGTCATCCATGTGTTCACGCACGACTCCATCGGTTTGGGCGAAGACGGCCCCACCCACCAGTCGGTCGAACACGTGCCGAGCTTGCGCATCATCCCCGGCTTGGACGTGTGGCGTCCGGCCGATGGCTTGGAAACGGCCGTGGCGTGGGCGGTGTCTTTGGAGCGCCGCGATGGCCCCAGCGCCTTGTGCTTGTCTCGCCAGAACCTGCCCCGCCTGAGCCACATCGATCAGGCATCCAGCATCCGCCAAGGCGGCTACACCTTGCGCGACGTGGCCAACCCACAAGCCGTGATCGTGGCCACCGGTTCGGAGCTGGAAATTGCCTGCCAAGCCCAAGAGCGTTTGATCGCCAAAGGCCTGCGCGTGCGGGTGGTCTCCATGCCTTCGACCAATGTGTTCGATCGCCAAAGCCAGGCCTACCAAGACCAGGTCTTGCCTTTGAACCTTCCCGCGGTGGCCGTGGAAGCGGCGCACCCCGATGGTTGGCGCAAATACGTCGGTCGCACCGGTCGTGTGGTGGGCATCGCCAGCTTTGGCGAGTCGGCACCGGCCAAAGACCTCTACGCTTACTTTGGCATCACCGCCGATGCGGTGGCCCAAGCGGTGGAAGCGGTGGTGGCCGCATGAGCACGCGGGCTTACGACTTGGTCATGTTTGACCTCGACGGCACCTTGGTCGAAACAGGCCCTGAGATCGCCGACGCCACCAACGACACTTTGGCCCATTTTGGGTGGGCCACGGTCAGCCAAGAACAGGTCAATGCTTGGATCGGTCACGGCACACGCGAGTTGCTCTTGCAAGCCATGGCGTTTGTGTTGCAAGAGCCAGCCGAGGCTTTGCGACAGGACCTGCGTTTTGCCCAAGCCGAAGCCGTTTTCATCGGTCACTACCAGGCCCGGTGCGGCACGCGCAGCCACCTGTACCCGCAGGTCTTGGAGACCTTGAGCGCGCTGCGCCAACAAGGTGTGTTCACCGCCGTCATCACCAACAAAGAAGGGCGTTACACCCAAACCGTGCTGGACGCTCACGGCCTCATGCCTTTGCTCGACCGCGTGATCAGTGGTGACACCCTGCCCAAGAAAAAACCCAACCCGGCGGGCATTGAATTTTGTCTGACGCATTTTGGGGTGGACGCCTCGCGGGCTTTGTTCGTGGGCGACTCCAGCATCGATGTTCAAACCGCCCGCAACGCTGGCGTGGCAGTTTGGGCATTGCCTTATGGTTACAACATGGGGCAACCCATTGAAGCTTGCCAACCCGACCGGGTGATCCCGGACGTTTCCGCTTTGCTGGCCTGACGGTCCAGTCCTGACCTTTGATTTTTTTACTTTAGAGAGAATTTCCCATGACCATTCGCATCGGTATCAACGGATTTGGCCGCATCGGCCGCATGGTGTTTCGCGCCGTCACGCAAGAAGCCGAATTCAAAGACATCGAAGTCGTTGCGATCAACGACTTGCTCGAGCCCGATTACTTGGCCTACATGCTGCAGTTTGACTCGGTGCACGGCCGCTTCAAAGGCACAGTGGCCGTGGACGGCAAAGACCTCGTGGTGAATGGCAAAAAGATCCGATTGACTGCTGAGCGTGACCCCGCCAACCTGAAGTGGGGCGACGTGGGTGTGGACGTGGTCGTGGAAGCCACCGGCTTCTTCTTGACCGGTGACACCTGCCAAGCCCACATCAACGCCGGCGCCAAAAAAGTGGTGCAGTCGGCGCCGTCCAAAGACGACACGCCCATGTTTGTTTATGGTGTCAACCACAGCAGCTACGCTGGCCAAGCCATCGTGTCGGCTGCGTCTTGCACCACCAACTGTTTGGCCCCTGTGGCCAAGGTGCTCAACGACAACTTTGGCATCAAACGCGGTTTGATGACCACGGTGCACGCCGCCACCGCCACCCAAAAAACCGTGGACGGCCCTTCGAGCAAAGACTGGCGCGGCGGCCGGGGCATCTTGGAAAACATCATCCCCTCCAGCACCGGCGCGGCCAAGGCGGTGGGTGTGGTCTTGCCCGAGCTGAACAAAAAGCTCACCGGCATGGCCTTCCGTGTGCCGACCTCTGATGTGTCGGTGGTTGACCTGACCGTGGAGCTGAACAAAGACGCCAGCTACGACGACATCTGCAAAGCCATGAAGGCCGCTTCCGAAGGCGCGCTCAAAGGTGTGTTGGGTTACACCACCGACAAGGTCGTGTCCACCGACTTCCGCGGTTGCTCCATGCCCTCGATTTTTGACGCCGATGCCGGCATCGCTTTGGACAAGACCTTTGTCAAGGTCGTGGCTTGGTACGACAACGAGTACGGCTACACCTGCAACATGATGCGCTTCGTCAAGCACGTCGGCACCCACTGATCGGGAGGCAGACATGCATTTCCTGCGATTTTCTGATGTGTGTGCCAACGGCTTTGCTGCTGGCAAACGCGTGTTCATCCGCGCCGATCTGAACGTGCCGCAAGCCGACGACGGCAGCATCACCGAAGACACGCGCATCCGCGCCAGCGTGCCCTGCATCCAGATGGCCTTGGACGCCGGTGCGGCCGTGATGGTCACGAGCCATTTGGGCCGCCCCACCGAGGGCGAGTTCAAGCCCGAAGACTCGCTGGCCCCCGTGGCCAAGCGCTTGGGCGAGTTGCTCGGCCGCGAAGTCCCGTTGGTGGCCAATTGGGTCGGCGGTGTGAACGTGCAACCCGGCCAAGTGGTCTTGCTGGAGAACTGCCGCGTCAACAAGGGCGAGAAGAAAAACGACGAAGCGCTCTCGCGCCAAATGGCCGCGCTGTGCGACATTTACGTCAACGACGCTTTTGGTACGGCCCACCGCGCCGAAGGCACGACCCACGGCATCGCACGCTTTGCGTCCATCGCCAGCGCAGGTCCTTTGCTGGCCGCGGAGATGGACGCGATCTCCAAGGCCTTGGCCGCACCCAAACGCCCACTGATTGCCATCGTCGCCGGCTCCAAGGTGAGCACCAAGCTGACCATTTTGCAAAGCCTGGCCAAGAACGTGGACGGTTTGATCGTGGGCGGCGGCATCGCCAACACCTTCATGCTGGCCGCGGGCTTGAAGATCGGCAAGAGCTTGGCCGAGCCCGATTTGTTGGGCGAGGCCACGGCCGTGATCGCCGCCATGAAGGCACGCGGTGCCGAGGTGCCGATCCCCACCGATGTGGTGACCGCCAAGACCTTCAGTCCCGACGCGGTGGCCACGGTCAAGCGCGCCACGGACGTGGCCGACGACGATCTGATTCTGGACATCGGCCCAGAGACCGCCGCCAAGCTGGCCGCGCAACTGATGAAGGCAGGCACGATTGTGTGGAACGGCCCCGTCGGTGTGTTCGAGTTCGCGGCCTTCGAAGGCGGCACCCAAGCGATTGCAGATGCTGTGGCCAAGTCCAGCGCATTCAGCATCGCAGGCGGTGGCGACACCTTGGCGGCGATCGCCAAGTACGGTATCGAAAAAGACGTGGGCTACATCTCCACCGGCGGTGGAGCATTCCTGGAAGTGCTCGAAGGCAAGACCCTGCCTGCGTTCACCATTCTGTCCGAGCGCGCCGGCTCTCTTTAACCCCTCAACATTCAACAGGAGTTTTTCATGGCCCTCATTTCCTTGCGTCAATTGCTCGACCACGCCGCCGAGCACGGCTACGGCCTGCCCGCTTTCAACGTCAACAACATGGAGCAAGTCCAAGCGATCATGCAAGCCGCCGCGGCGGTGGACAGCCCTGTGATTTTGCAAGGCTCGGCCGGCGCGCGTTCGTACGCCGGTGAGCCTTTCTTGCGCCACCTGATTTCGGCCGCCATCGAGATGTATCCGCACATCCCCGTGTGTATGCACCAAGATCACGGCGCCACGCCCGCGATCTGCAGCCGCTCCATCCAGTCGGGCTTCAGCTCGGTGATGATGGACGGCAGCTTGTTGGCCGACGGCAAGACACCCGCGAGCTACGAGTACAACGTGAACACCACGCGCCAAGTGGTGGACCTGGCCCACGCCTGCGGCGTGTCGGTGGAAGGCGAACTCGGTTGCTTGGGCAGCTTGGAAACCGGCAAAGCCGGTGAAGAAGATGGCCACGGCGCCGAAGGTGTGCTGGACCACTCGGCCTTGCTCACCGACCCCGATGAAGCCGCGGACTTCGTACAAAAAACCCAAGTCGATGCTTTGGCCATCGCGATCGGCACCAGCCACGGCGCGTACAAGTTCACCAGCAAGCCCTCGGGCAAGGTACTGCGCATCGACCGCGTCAAAGAAATCCACCAGCGCATCCCCAACGTGCACTTGGTCATGCACGGCTCGAGCAGCGTGCCCGAAGACTGGTTGGCCATCATCAACCAATACGGCGGCGACATGGGCGTGACCTACGGCGTGCCGGTGGAAGAAATCGTTGAAGGCATCAAGAACGGCGTGCGCAAGGTCAACATCGACACCGACCTGCGCATGGCCAGCACCGGCGCGATCCGCAAGCACTTGGCCGAAGACCGCAAAAACTTCGACCCCCGCAAGTTCTACAAAGAGGCCACCAAGGCCATGCAAGCCATCTGCGCCAACCGCTACCAAGCTTTTGGCAGCGCTGGCATGGCCAGCCGCATCAGCAAGGTGCACAGCTTGGAAGACATGCAAAAGCGCTACGACAAAGGCGAACTCGCCGCTCGCATCGCTGGCTGAGACGCCAAGGGCGTCGAAGCGACGTTTGGGTCAGCCATCAGCTCCGCCGGGCTGTCATGACGAACGCAGTGAAGCCATCCATGGACTGCTTCGCTGCGCTCGCAGTGACGGTTCAGTGAGGTTTCGATCGCCGTGGACGACGAGCGGACGGTGGCTTTTTAGGTGCGGGCTTTGGGGGCGCGCATCCACCCCATCACGGTGTAGAGCAAGACCGTGGTGACGGCAAAACCCACGCCGTAGACCAGCGCGATCAAGAACCAGTCGGCGGGGCCGCCGGCGTCGGTGAAACCCGATGAGGACACGCGGGCCATGATGACCAAGGCCACCATGCCGCCGAGCAAGCCCATCAGTTCTGACTGCACCAAGCGGCGCGAGACCACGGTGCGCTCGCGCACCAGCAACGAGACAAAGGCCACCGCGCCGACCACGGCCACGATCAGGCAGATCCACAGCCAAAAGCCGAGCATCTCTTGGAACACGGCGACAAACACCCAAGGGTCAAGTTCTTTCATGGGAATTCCTGGTTATGCGCGACCGCGCAACATGCTGATGTAAGTGGGTTTGAGCGCCATGGTCTTCATGACCCAGCTGATCCACAGCTCTTCCAAGGGGGCAATGACGCCGGGGAAGGAGGTGATGAGGTTGTCTTGGTAATCAAACTCGATGAGCATGGCCTGGCCCAAGCGGGTGATGAGTGGGCAGCTGGTGTAACCGTTGAACTTGTCGCTGGAAGGTTTGCCGTTGATGTCGCCCACCAAGTGGTTCACCGCCACGGGCACTTGCCATTTCACACTGGCCGCCGTCTTGCCCTTGGGCACACCGGCGATGTCGCCCACCGCGAACACGTTGGGGTAGCGTTGGTGGCGCAGCGTTTCGCGATCCACTTGCACCCAACCGTCGGCGGCGAAGGGGCCTTCGGTCCAGGGCAGTGGACTGTTGCGCACCGCGTCGGGCGCGCGCATGGGCGGCACCACGTTGATGAAGTCGTAGGCCTGCTCGGCGGTGCCGGCCGGGGTCTTGTAGGTGGCGATGCGTTTGTCGATGTCGATGGATGTCATCACCTGTTCGTGCTGGACTTTCACGCCCCGGTCTTGGAAGAGCATGCGCACTTTCTCAGACACGATGGGCACACCAAACAAGGCCTTGTTGTGCGCCATGTAATGCAGCTCCGCTTTGCCACGGTTGCCACGGCGGCGCAGGTGATCGTCGCTGATGAAAGCGTATTTCAGGGGAGCGCCCGCGCACTTCATTTCACTGGCGGGGCGACCGAACAAGCCCACGCCGCCTTGGTCGGCGAATTGGCTCAGGGCCTGCCAGGTGGCGGCCGCGGCGTCGGGGCTGTGGTATATGCTGCCCAAGCCGTTCTGGCCAATGCGCGCGGTGTCCATGCCTTCGATGCCAGCGTAGTTCAACTCCAAGCCGGTGGCCACGATCAAAAAGTCGTAGGGCACGGTTTGCCCACTGCTGGTGACGACTTTTTTGCCTTCGGGGTCGATCTCGGCGACGGCGGCGTTGATCAGAGCACAGCCCTTGGGCACGTATTCGCTGGTGCTCGAGATCACGTAGTCCTTGGGCTTGATGCCCGCAGCGACCAAGGTGAAGCCGGGTTGGTAATAGTGGTTTTTGCGCGCATCGATGATGGTGATCGACGCACCTTGTAGGGCCTTGGACAAGTAAGCGGCGGCGGTCAGGCCCGCGGCGCCACCACCGGCGATCACGATCCGTGCCTTGGTGTTCACAGCAGTGGCTTGTGCCGCAGGACTGGCCGTGGCCAAGAGGCCGGCGCCTGCGAGTCCGCTCACGGCGCCCAAAAAGGCGCGGCGGGCGTTGCGGATGTTTTCTTCGGGGTGTTTGATCTGGGTCATGTGGGCTCCTATGCATACCCCTGGGGGTTTGCTACTATAAATTGACAAGACCACACAAGGGTTTGATTTTGATCAAGTCAACTCAAGGGAAACACATGAGCGTCAGCAATGTGACGCGTCCCCTTCAACCCTTTGGGTCGATCAGGCGTACTTTTCGAGAATGCGTGTGGAGCGCTCCACGTCGCGCACCGTCGCACTGCTGGGTTCGTTGCAAGAGACCGCCTCCATCACCGAGCAGGCCATCATTCGGTAAAAGGTTTTGTCCATGGCCTTGCGTGCCGCCGCCATTTGTTGGGCCACGTCTTCGCAAGAACGCCCGCCCTCGACCATGGTGATCAGTGCCCGAACCTGCCCCTCGATGCGCTTGAGGCGGTTGACCACATCGCGTTCGTGTTCCTCCCGAAAGGTGGAAATGGGGCCGACTGCAGGCGCAGGGGCGTCGGTTGAGAGCGTTTTGGGTTTGCGAGTGGCCATGGGGTGTTCCTCGTGGTCATGAAAGGTGTCAACAGTGTGCCAAAAAACAAATAACCCCGGCCATTCGGGAATACCTATCCCCCTACCCATCCTTATTTACCCTACCCCCTAGGGTAAACAAGTATGCGCAATCCAGCTTCTGTTGTTTAAGGTCGCTTCCATGCCAACTTGATAAATATCAAGCCAGCTATTTTTTGATACCTCAACAGGAGTTTGTATGCAAGTTATGAAACGATGGGCCATGGCGTTGGGCCTGATCACCGCGGTGTTGGCCACCACCGGTTGCGGCACCATCTCCACCATCACCAAGCTCGAAGACGGTGCCGGTACCGAAGCCATGCGCATGTGGGACCGCTGGGTCGAAGCCGAAGGCGACATCGCCGTGGCCACCACTTGGGAAGCCAAAGTCAAAGACGGCATCACGGTCGCTGACATCGAAGAAATCTTTCGCCAAGTGGCCGCTGAGCACAACATCCGCGACGTGGGCACCTTGCCCTTGTCCAAAGAACTGGAAGCCCGCTCTGGCAAAAAAGAGCCGCTGCTGACCATCTACCAGTTCTGCAGCCCCGTGATTGCCCGCAACATGACCGACTTCAGCCCGCACATGGCCGCTTACATGCCTTGCCGTGTGTCCTTGGTCGAGCGATCCGATGGCATCTGGCTCTATACCTTGAACATGGACATGATGGTCAAGATGGGCCGCAAGCTGCCATCGCCACTCAAAGAACAAGCTTGGCAAGTGCGTGAAGCCATGTGGGCTTTGTTGAACCGTGCAGCCAACGGCGAATTTTGATTTCCCCTCAACCACCACAACCATAAAGTTGGAGATAACACCATGACATTCAAACAAACCGCCGTGCGCGCCGCCGCTGCACTCGCCTTGGGCGCAGCCCTGATCCCCGCACACGCCACCAACGGCTATTTCTCTCATGGCTATGGTGTCAAGTCCAAAGGCATGGCGGGTGCTGGCGTGGCTCTGGCGCAAGACGCCTTTGCTGGCGCTAACAACCCCGCTCAGTCGGCTTCTGCGGGCAACCGTTACGACGTGGGTCTGGATTTGTTCATGCCCGAGCGTGAAATGAGCCGCACATTTGGACCCATGACCCTGCACGAAGCCAAGAGCGAAAAAGAGCGCTTCTGGATACCGGAGTTCGGTATCAACCAGTCCATCGACAACAACCTGTCGATGGGCTTGACCATCTACGGCAATGGGGGCATGAACACAACCTACCCTTCACAACCTGCGCTGTGCCAGTTTGGCTCCAACCAAGCGACCCCTGGCAGCAATGCCATGTGTGGTCAGGGTCGATTGGGCGTTAACCTTGAGCAACTCATCGTGGCCCCCACCGTGGCCTACCGACTCAATGCACATCATGCACTGGGTTTGTCACCCTTGATCGTGTACCAAACCTTCAAAGCCTATGGTTTGCAGGCGTTCTCGCCCATGACGCCTTCTCAGTCGCCTCAATACCTGAGCGACCAGGGCAAAGACTCCAGTTCAGGTGTCGGCGTTCGTCTGGGTTATTTGGGGCAAGTCAATGACATGGTGTCTGTGGGCGCTTCGTACTCGCCCAAGATCAACATGAGCAAATTCTCCGCTTACAAAGAGTTGTTCGCTGAAGGGGGTGATTTCGACATCCCGGCCAACTACACCCTGGGTGTGGCGCTGAAAGCGTCGCCTGCAGTGACGATCGCATTGGACTACCAGAACATCCAATACAGCGGTGTTCGCTCCATTGGCAACAGCAGCGCCAACACCGCCATGGGCATGGGCGTCCTGGGCTCAGCCCAGGGCTCGGGTTTTGGTTGGCAAGACGTTGGCGTGGTCAAGTTGGGTGTTCAATGGCAAGCCTCGCAGACCTTGACGGTTCGCGCCGGTTACAGCCAAGGCGACAACCCGATCCGCGCGCAGGATGTGTCCTTCAACATCCTTGCGCCTGGCGTGATAGAGAAGCACATGACCTTGGGCGTCACCATGAAGCTCGACGCCAAGTCCGAGGTCTCTGGCAGCTACATGCATGCTGTGAGCAACAGCGTGACGGGCAATTCCTTCTTTGGCAATGGCATCCAAGAAACCATCCAGATGAAACAAAACAGCTTGGGCGTTCAGTACAGCCGCCAGTTCTGATTTTCTTCGGGGGTTTCACTCCATTGGCCGCACGGGCTTTGCCCGTCGCGGCTTTTTTGTGTCGTGCGCTCAGAGTGGGTCGAGGTACACGCGCGTTTTGTCAAGCTTGTAGCTCCACGGCAGGCGCGCGTTTTTCCAGCCGTTGACCATCCGCTGGCCTTTGAATTCGCCTTCTTTGGCCACGTCACCTTCGAATCCATCGATCACGCTGTAGGCTTTGTCAAAACCGTTTTGAGCCAACAAGCCGGCGGCGCTGTTGCTGCGCACACCGGAGCGGCAAATCAGCACCACGGGGTCTTGTTTGCTCAGGCCTTTGGCTGCCAAGCGTTTTTCGATGTCTTTGACGAAGTTGGGGTTGGAGACTTGGATGAACTCGGCGCGCTCATCGCTCCACTCCCAGAATTCGGGGAAGTCCAAAAATGGCACGAGGTAATCCACCGGTGCGGCCATGCCCAAGTACATCACTTCAGCCCGGGTGCGGATGTCGATCATCAACACCTTGGCGCCTTGGTCTTTCTTCAAGGCGGCCGCTTCGGTGGCCGTGAGGTGCCAGCCCGATGCGCTGCGTTTGGCGGGTGGGACTTGGTCGAGTTCGATGGCTTGTGCTGAGCTCCAGAGCAGGCCAGCGGCCAGGGTCAGTGCAAACGTGGTGCGGTGCATGTGTTTCATTTGAGTTGCCCCAAGTAAGTGGCGACGGCTTGTAATTCCAACTCGTTCATGTTGTTGGCGATCAGGCCCATGACTGAGGCGTCGTTGACGCGTTGGCGTTCGGCAAAGCCGCGCATTTGCGCGACGATGTAGCCCGGGTGTTGACCGGCCAAACGAGGCAAGGTCTTGGTGCCGCGCGCATCAGTGCCGTGGCAGGACAGGCAGGCGGGCAGGGCGTTGAAGGCGTTGCCGCGTTCAAAGACGTAGCGTCCCACGCCGCTGAGCAAGGCGTCTTCGCTGGGGGTATGTCCCGCGCTTTGTTTTTCGTAATAGAACGCCACGGCGCGCATTTGGCTGTCCGTGAGTCGGTTCGCCTGGGTCTTCATGACCGGACTATCGCGCTGGCCACTGGCGAAGTCTTTCATTTGCTTGATCAGGTACTGCGCGTTTTGTCCGGCCAAGCGCGGAAATTTGTCGGTACCGCTTTGTCCTTGTGGGCCGTGGCAAGAAGCACATTGCGATTGTGTCAATCGCTCGCCCTCAATCAAAACCGGGTTGGCCAAAGCAATGTCCCAACCCACGGCCAACAAGGCCAGGGCGGCGCTCAAGGGTTTCCACATGGCAGTCTCCAATGCAAAAGCCCCAACCGGTGGTGGTTGGGGCTGGGGTCACGCACTCAACCGATCAGTTGAAAGGCGTGGGGCGTGGGGTTTTGTCTGAAGACGGAGGCAGGATGGGCAGGCGGAAGATGGGCTGCTCACCGGTCAGGGTTTTCA
Organism: Pseudomonadota bacterium; assembly: GCA_041176905.1. Lineage (GTDB taxonomy): Bacteria > Pseudomonadota > Gammaproteobacteria > Burkholderiales > Burkholderiaceae_C > Hydrogenophaga. The sequence continues at coordinate 12,676 of JBEDCE010000006.1, read as the reverse complement.
AGAACGACACGATCTGCTCGTTCTCGGTTTTGGTGAATTTTTTGCCCAGTTGCAAACGGCCCATCACGTCCACAGCTTCACCCAAGGTGTTGGACTGGCCGTCGTGGAAATAGGGGTAGGTCAGTTCCACGTTGCGCAGGGTCGGCACTTTGTAGTTGAATCGATCGGCGTCTTTGCCAGTGACCGCGGCGCGGCCTTCCACGTTGCCTTTGTACGGCGCGACCACGCCCATTTTCTGGAACGAGTTACCGCCCAGGTTGGGGCCGTTGTGGCAAGCCACACAACCGCTTTCGTTGAACAGCTTGTAGCCAGCCAATTCGTCTTTGCTCAGCGCGGTCTTGTTGCCCAAGAGGTATTGGTCAAAACGCGAATTGGGCGTGACCAGGGTCTTTTCGAACTCGGCGATGGCCATGGTGACTTGATCGATGTCGACTTTGTCTTTGCCGAACACCAGTTTAAATTCGCGCTGGTAAGCGGGGATGGAGGCCAGCATGTCGATCGCCAGGGTGTGGCTGAAGGCCATCTCACCGGGATTGGCGATGGGGCCACCCGCTTGCTCTTTCAAGTCGGCGGCTCGACCATCCCAGAATTGGGCCAAGTTCAGGCTGGAGTTCAACACCGTGGGTGAGTTGATGGGGCCTTGCTGCCACTTGTCACCGATCGAAGTGCGGATGTTGTCCGTGCCACCCATGCTCAGGTTGTGACACGAGTTGCACGAGATAAAGCCAGACTTGGACAAGCGGGGGTCGAAGTAGAGCTTTTTGCCCAGCTCAACCGCGCCCAAGTTCACCGACTTCGGTGGCGCCACGGGCGCGTACAGGCCATCGTATTGGGCCAAAGCTTGGGTGGCGCAAGCCGCTGCGCCGATCAGCATCAAGGAAGAAGCGAGTGGTTTGAATCGCATAAATATCACCTTAAGGTCACTTGAAAAATTGATGACTGAACGATAAATCGATACCCCCCTTTGGTATTTGACCTGCGTCAAATTGAAGTAACAAACCCAACAACAAAATGAAAACAACAACAAAACACAAGGGGATGGCATGTTGATGGGTGGTTTTCGACGCAGCACGTGGGCCTTGGCTGCCCTGTCCGTGTGCTTGGGCTGGGCCTCGGCCAGCGCGTGTGGCTGTGGGACCGATCCGCTCTTGTTGGCCGCGACGGCTTTGACGATGGTGGTGGGCCTGCAGGCTTGGCGCTGGTCAGCGCCCAACGGCACCGGCGATGACCGCATGCTGGCGCGGACCTTGTGGGGCTTGGTGGTGTTGGGCCTGGTGTGGCTGTCGGTGAACAGCCGTGGCCATGTGTTGGGTTTGGGGCTGTTTTTGATCGTCTTGGGGACGCGTTGGCGTCCCACGCCGTCCTACCGCAACACGCGCTCATGGCAGCCTGTGGGGGTGGCTTTGGGGGTGTGGGCGCTGATCGCTGTGTCCGATGTGGTTCAGCGCCAAGCGTGGCTGTGGATACCCATTGCCACCTCGGCCAGCTTCGCGCTGCTGGTCGGTGTGTTCTCCGCTTATCGATACCGGTCGCCGGTGCCTTCCGTGGCGACGGCCCGGGCGTGGGTGTTCATCGCCCACGCGATCTTGGCTACCTCCGTCTGGGCGCAGGTCTCACCAACGGCCGCAGTTTGGGGTTTGGTCACGTGGCCGGGTGTGCTTTTGAGATGGGGTGAGCGCACGCTCTTGACCTTGGTGCTGCTACATGGCGGTGCGTTGACTTTGGCTTTGTGGTCGATGGGGCGCCACTGATCGAGCACAAAAAAGCCCGCGCGAGGCGGGCTTTGAGGCGGTGTGTCGCGCTTATTTGCCGCTGACGTACTCACCCACCGCGATCATCTCGAGCTCGGTCATTTTCTCGGCCACCAAGTGCATCACCGCGTTGTCGTTGGTGCGCTTGCGTTGGTTGAAACTCTTGAGCTGGCTGTGGATGTAAGCCGGGATCTGGGTGGCCAGACGGGGCAGGGCGTTGGTGCCTTGGGCGTATTCGCCGTGGCAGCTCACGCAGGCGGGGACACCGGTGAACTTATTGCCGTTGCGGTAGATGCGGTTCTTTGCTGGGTTCTGGGGAGGCGTTCATTTTTTCGTAGTAACGCCCCAAAGCCAATATTTCATCGGGCTTGAGGTTCTTGACCATTTCGGCCATGGCCGTGCTCTTGCGTTCGCCCGATTGGAAGGCGTTGAGCTGTTTGGCGATGTATTCGGCGTGTTGACCGGCCAAGCGAGGGAAGATTTCGCTGGTGGATTCGCCCATGGCGCCGTGACACAGGAAGCAAGAGCCACCCGCGATTTTTTTGGCGCGGGCTTCATCGGCTTGTGCCCAAGCGCTGTTGGAGAGGCCCAAGGCCAGCAAGGTGAGGGTAGAGGTCAGGGTCGAGAGTCGCATGGTCGTCGTCAACAGATAAGCAAACGTGAAAACGCCCCAGCGCGGGGCTGGGGCGTTGGGGGGAGCATCAAGCCAGGGTATCGGCCCAAATGTTGCGGGCCCAAGCCATGGCGTAGCGGCCTTCGAGCTCGCTCGCCGCGCTGGAGACACCACCGGAACCTGCCACGGTGAGCATGGTCTTTTTCTCGGCGTCGTAGCGGTGCACGCTGGCCACGTGGACCACGTCTTCGGCGGTCACGAAGCTGTAGCAGGTGTTGGCGTAAATCGGCAGCTGGGGGACTTCTTTGCCCATGAGCAAGGACACGACCGCGGCGGCACAGGTCTTGCCATGTTGGTTGGCCATGTGGCCCGACTTGGGCATGGCGGGAGCGATTTGGATCGAGTCGCCCAAGACGTGCACGTTTTTGGCGGCCTTGGATTCAAAGGTCAAGAAATCGACCTCACACCAGCGCGCATTGGCCGTGGCCAAGCCGGTTTTGACGGCGATGTCGCCCGCACGCATGTCGGGGATCACGTTGGCCACACCGGCCTTGAAGTCGTCGTTGAATTCGAACTTCATGGTGTTGGTGTTGGCGTCCACGTCGACCACACGGTGCTTGGGTCGGTATTCGATCATGCCTTTGTAGTGCTCATCCCAAGCTTTCAAGAACAAGGGCTTTTTGGACTGGATGTCGTCGTTGGCATCAAAAATGATGACCTTGCTCTTGGGCTTGGCGGTTTTGAAGTAGCTCGCGACCATACAAGCGCGCTCGTAAGGGCCGGGAGGGCAGCGGTAGGGCGCGCGGGGGATGCTCATGGCAAACACACCGCCGTCGGGCATCGCTTCGAGTTGTTTGCGCAATGCGGTGGTTTGTGCGCCGGCCTTCCAGGCGTGCAAGACCTTGTCCTTGGCGCCTTCTTTGGCCATGCCGGGCAGGGTTTCCCACATGAAGTCCACACCGGGCGAGACGATCAGGCGGTCATAAGCGATGTCAGCACCACCGGCGAGCTTGACGGTTTGTTTGGTGGTGTCGATGCTGGCCACCATGTCGCGCACGAGCTTGATGCCGTGGCGGCGTTCCAAGTTGTCGTAGGGCGTGGTGATGTCGGCGATGGTTTTGTGACCACCCACCACCAAGTTGGAGATGGGGCAAGAAATGAACGAAGCGTTGGGCTCGATCAGCGTGACGTTGACGCTGCCTTCGGAGAACAAACGCACGTACTTGGCTGCGGTGGCGCCAGCGTAGCCGCCACCGATCACCACCACGTGGCCTTTGGCGCCGCCGATGGACGCGCAACCGGTCATGGTGCCCAAGCCCGCCACAGCGGAGCCGGCACCCAAGGTTTGAACAAATTGTCGACGTTGGATCATGGTGCGCTCCTTATTTTTTCTGTGCGGCAAAGTAGCCAGAGATTTGGGCCAGTTGCTCGTCAGAGTAACCCTTGGTGAGCTGGTGCATGATGGTCGCAGGCTTGGTGCCGGCCTTAAAGGCCAACAAGGTTTTGACCATCTCGTCTTTGTTTTTGCCGGCCAAGGCTTCCATGCCAGGTTCAGCCCGGCCGTTGGTGCCGTGACAGTTGGCGCAAGCGGCGGCCCACACTTGAATTTGGTTGACTTGGGCGTGAGCGCCTGCAGCCGCTGCGAGCAGGGCGGTGGCGGCGAGCCAGTGTTTGACAGTTGCCATGGTTTTCTCCAATGGGGGTGATGAAAAATCGCAGCACTCAAGCATCGCTAAAAGCGCATAAATCGATATCCAATGTTAACCGCGCCTCAGCCAATGCCAAGCGCGTGGAAACCCTTGAGTTGTCAGCCTTCGTTCAGGCTCTGTGGCGTTCGTTTTGGACGATTGGGAAGGGTTTGCACCTATCCGTATATCAGTAACTGCTCATATAATATGGTGCTCTTCAGGCGGGTGCTGGTTGTCGGTTCGCCTGTCTGTGCCGATCGATTTTTTGTCCGACCAGACCAACCCGTCTGGTCTCCCCACCTGTCAACATGAAGGAAGAACAAGTGTCTAAAGACCTGAGTGAAGTCATTGGGCGCGTTGTGCCCGCACCAGAAAACTTTCTGAGTGCCGAACAACTCGAGAGCGCCCGCAAAGCGCGTCGCAGTTTCATGGGCAAAGCGCTCGCCATGGGTGCTGGTGTGGCCGCCTCTGCGGGTGCCGCCACCAAGGCCATCGCCGCCGAAGGCGAAGATGCCATCCTGAAGTTGCCCGAGCACACCACCGGTCTGGGCATGCCCGTGGCCATGGACCCCGGTTACGGTCAGCCCAGCAAGTGGGAAAGCAACCTGCGCCGCCGCCAAAGCCCAGGCCTGACCCGCGTGGACGCGGCTTCCGTCAGTTTCACGCCCCTGCAAGGCCTCTTCGGCATCATTACGCCCAGTGGCTTGCACTTTGAGCGTCACCACCAAGGTTGGTGGGACATCGATCCTTCCAAGCACCGCCTGATGATCAACGGTTTGGTCAAGCGCGAACGCGTCTTCACCATGGACGATTTGATGCGCCTGCCCAGCGTCTCGCGCATCCACTTCATTGAGTGCGGTGCCAACACCGCCACCGAGTGGGGCAACGTGGCTGTGCCCAGTGTTCAATACACCCACGGCATGGTCAGTTGCTCGGAATTCACCGGCGTGCTGCTCTCCACCTTGTTGGAGATGTGTGGCATCGACAAGAAAAAAGCGAAGTTCGTGTTGGCCGAAGGCGCCGACGGTTCTTCGATGACCCGCACCATCGACATCGAGCGCGCCATGGATGACTGCATCGTGGCTTGGGCCATGAACGGCGAAATGCTGCGCCCAGAAAACGGTTATCCCCTGCGTTTGGTGGTACCGGGCATCCAGGGCGTGAGTTGGGTCAAGTACCTGCGCCGCATCGAAGTGGGCGACATGAAGTACGCCGCCAAAGACGAGGCGGTTCACTACATCGACCACATGCCAGACGGCACGCACCGCCAGTACACCGGCATTCAAGAGTGCAAGTCGGTCATCACCACCCCATCGGCGGGGCAGACCCTGCTCGACAAGGGCTACTACAACGTCACGGGTTTGGCTTGGTCCGGCCGTGGCTCGATCAAGCGCGTGGATGTGAGCGCCGATGGTGGTCGCACTTGGCGTACCGCCCGGCTGGAGGGCCCTGTGTTGCCCAAGGCCATGACCCGCTTCAACATCGATTGGGTCTGGGACGGCAAGCCCGCCATTTTGCAAGCCCGTGCCATCGACAGCACCGGCTATGTGCAGCCCAAGATCAACCAGCTGCGTGCCGTGCGTGGCACCAAGTCCGTGTATCACCAAAACGCCATCCAGAGCTGGTTGGTGTCGGAAAACGGTGAAGTCTCCAACGTGCAGGTGTACTGATGAAAAACATGTTCAAACTCTCCCGTCAGGTGGCCGTTGCTGCGGCCGCTGTGGCCCTCACGGGCGCGGTCCACGCTCAAAACCAGCCATGGCACGATTTGGGTCGCGCCGCGACCCCCGCCGAAGTCAAGGCCTGGGACATCGATGTGCGCCCCGATTTCAAAGGTCTGCCCAAAGGCGCCGGCTCGGTGAGCATGGGTGAAACGGTCTGGATTGCTAAGTGCTCGTCTTGCCACGGCGATTTCGGCGAGTCCAACGAGGTGTTCACGCCCATCATTGGCGGCACCACCAAGAAGGACATCGAAACCGGCCGCGTGGCAGCCTTGGTCGAAGGTGCACCTTCCAAGGCCCCGCAAAAAACGACCATCATGAAGGTCGCCACCCTGTCGACCATCTGGGACTACATCAACCGCGCCATGCCTTGGAACAACCCCAAGACCCTGACGCCCGATGAAGTCTTCGGCGTGACGGCTTACCTGTTGAGCTTGGCTGAAATTGTGCCGGCCGATTTTGTGCTGAGCGACAAAAACATCGCCGAGGTGCAAAAGCGCATGCCCAACCGCAACGGCATGGTGTTCTATGAGCCGCTGTGGAAAGTCAATGGCAAGGGCGACGTGAAAAACGTGGCTTGTATGAAAGATTGCGAATTTGATCCTCGCGTGAAATCTTTCTTGCCCGATTTTGCCCGTGACGCTCACGGCAACATCCAAGAGCAAAACCGCGGCATCGGCCCTGTGCGTGGCGTTGACACCACAAAACCCCCAGCCAAGGGCTTGGTCGGTGGCGCTGCTGCTGCGGCCGCACCCGCGGCGGCTCCTGCCGCAGCCAAAGGTCCCAACGTCAACAACCTGTTGGCGGCGAACTCTTGTACGGCTTGCCACGGCATGAAGAACAAGATCGTGGGTCCTGGTTTCAACGAAATTGCCGCCAAGCACAAAGGTAAGGCCAATTTGGAAGCCTATTTGGTCGGTAAGATCAAAAATGGTGGATCGGGCGTGTACGGGGCCATCCCCATGCCAGCTCAGCCGCAAGTCAAAGACGCCGATGCGCAAGCCATGGCCCAATGGATTGCCGCCGGAGCTCAATAAATCCGTGGGTGCTTATTTGCTTAAATAAGCGTAATCCCTCATGCCTTTTCTCAACTGGAGTTGTTAAGCTATGAAGATGAATTTGAAACACATCATGTTGGCTGTTGCCGCAATCGTGGGTGCCAACGGCGCTCAAGCCATGGACGCGGCTGCGGCCAAGGCCTTGGCTTCCAAGAGCGCTTGTATGGGTTGCCATGCGGTTGACCGCAAGATGGTGGGTCCCGCTTACAAAGACGTGGCCGCCAAGCACAAAGGTCAAGCCGATGCGGTGGACAAAGTCGCTGCCCGCATCAAATCGGGTGGTTCCGGTATGTACGGTCCTATCCCCATGCCCGCTCAGCCCAACCTGAAGCCCGACGAACTCAAGCTGCTGGCCCAATGGATTTTGGCTGGCGCCCCCGATAAGTGAACAACCATTTTTTACCCAAGGAGTTTGATATGAAAGCAACCCGTCGCCAAGCGATCAAAACCACCGGCGCCATGGCTACCCTGGTTTCTCTGGGCCTCGTGACCCAGAGCCAAGCCCAAGCCGCTGTGGACCGTGCTTCTTTTGACGTCAAGACCATGGCCGATGCGCTCAAAGCCATCGGCGGCACCCCCGCCACCAGCGACCAAATCTCCGTGGTGTCCCCCGACATCGCCGAGAACGGCGCCGTGGTGCCCGTGGGCGCGTCCAGCAAGCTGGCCGACACCACCGAAATCTACCTCTTGGTCGAGAAGAACCCCACCCCCCTGGCGGCTGGTTTCGTTCTGCCCGCTGGTACCGTGGCCGACGTGCAAACCCGTCTGAAGATGGGCCAGAGCACCAACGTCATCGCCGTGGTCAAGGCCGGTGGCAAGTTGTACTCTGCCAGCAAAGAAACCAAAGTGACCTTGGGCGGCTGCGGCGGTTAATCGCACAGCGCACTTCACACCCCCTTATTTTTTAGAACACAGGAGTTCAAAATGGCCGATCCAATGCGCATCCGTGCAGCCCTCGCAGGCGACACCACCACCGTTCGTGTGCTGATGTCCCACCCCATGACCACCGGCAAAGATGCCCACTTCATCACCGATCTGGAAGCCACCCACAACGGTAAGACCGTTCTGAAGGGCATGTTCAGCGGCGCCGTGTCGCAAAACCCTTTCTTGTCCTTTCAGTTCAAGGGCGCAGCCAAGGGCGACAAAGTCTCCGTCAAGTGGGTGGACAACAAAGGCGATACCCGCACCGACGAGGTCGCCATCGCTTAATTGCGTGGTGTGATACAAACGGCCGGCCACAACAGTCGCTGGCCGTTTTTGATTTTTTGACACAACAAGGAGACCCCAGATGAAGAAGAACCTGGTCATGCGTCCCGTGATGTTGGCTGCATTGATGTCCATCGGACTCAGCGCTGCTCATGCACAAGGGTCCGCTGCAGACGGTATTGCCAAATACCGCGAAATGTTGCAAGACGGCAACCCAGCCGAACTGTTTGAAGCCAAAGGCGAAGACCTCTGGAAACAAAAACGCGGCCCCAAAAACGCTTCTTTGGAACAGTGCGACTTGGGCAAAGGCCCTGGCGTGACCAAAGGCGCTTTTGTGGAACTGCCCCGATTCTTCAAGGACACCGGCCGTGTCCAAGATCTGGAAACCCGTTTGATCACTTGCATGGAAACCCTGCAAGGCTTCAACGGTGAAGAAATTGCCAAGACCCCATTCCGCCAAGGCGAAATGGCCAACGTGACGGCTTTGGCGACCTATGTGGCCACGCAGTCCAAAGGCATGCGCTTCAAATTGCCGCAAGCCCACAAGCAAGAAAAAACCATGTTCGAAGTGGGCAAGCGTGCCTTCTTCCAACGTGCCGGTACCCACGATTTCTCGTGCGCCTCTTGCCACGGTTCGGACGACAAACGCATCCGTTTGCAAGATTTGCCCAACCTGACCAAAAACCCCGGTGACGGCATCGGCTTTGCCGCTTGGCCTGCTTACCGCGTCTCCAACGCTCAAATGTGGGGCATGCAGCTTCGTTTGAACGACTGCTACCGCCAGCAACGCTTCCCCGAGCCCAAGTTCGGCAGCGATGTGACGATTGCCCTGGGTGTTTACATGGGTGTCAACGCCAAAGGCGCTGAGTCCATCGTCCCCGCCATCAAGCGCTGATCAGGAGACACCAACATGAACTTCAAACAACTGACCACCTCTATGGCCATCGTGGCCGTTGCTGGTTTGACCGCCACTTCGGCTTGGGCCGACTTCGACAAAATCACCGCCGATGTGGTGAAAAAGTCCTTCCAAGACAAGGGCACCGTCAAAGTGGATCGCTTGGACACCGACGAGGCGAACCGCCTGTGCTCGGCCGCCGATGTCAAGGGCAAGCCTTTGGCGAAAAAAGTGGCCCAAAAGATCGAAGCCGATAACCTGAAGACCATCAAGTGGCCTGCCGAAGGCAAGTTCTTGGGCGACTGGAAAGAGGGCGAAAAAATTGCTCAAAGTGGTCGTGGTCTGACGTGGTCAGACGCAGCAGGCACCCCCAACGGTGGCAACTGCTACAACTGCCACCAAATCAGCAAGGAAGAGATTTCCTACGGCACATTGGGCCCAAGCTTGTACAACTACGGCAAACTGCGTGGTGTGACCGACCCCTCGGCCGCAGCCTCCAAAGCGATCGTGGAATACACCTGGGGCAAGCTCTACAACTCGCGCGCTTACAACGCGTGTTCTCAAATGCCACGCGCCGGCCACATGGGTATCTTGAACGAAACCCAACTGCAGAACGTCATGGCCTTGTTGCTCGACCCCGCGTCGCCTGTCAACAAGTAAGCGGTTTGACGGGTCTCGTCCGCTAGGATGGGGCCCGTCATGTCGAACGGGGCGTTCGGCGCGCGCTTTTTTTTGACGCAAATATCAGTGATCAATTGAAAAGGAATGTTTATGAGCTTCAGTCGTCGTGAATTCATGCAGGTGTTGGCCGTGGCCACCGCCGGTGGCATGGCCTTGAACCACAAGGATTTGTTGGCCGCCAACGCGTCGGCAGGCCAGCGCTTGTACGACGTGCCCAAGTTTGGCAACGTCAGCTTCATGCACTTCACCGACTGCCACGCTCAACTCACGCCGGTGTACTTCCGCGAGCCCAACGTGAACCTCGGCGTGGCCGACGCCGTGGGCCGTCCACCCCACATCGTGGGTGAACAGCTCTTGAAGTACTACGGCATGAAGCCCGGTACGCCTGAGGCGCACGCCTTCAGCTATTTGGACTTCTCCCAAGCCGCCAAAACCTACGGCAAGGTTGGTGGTTTTGCCCACTTGGCCACGCTGGTCAAACAAATCAAAGCCAGCCGCCCACATGCGCTCTTGCTCGACGGTGGTGACACCTGGCAGGGTTCGGCCACGTCTTTGTGGACCAACGGCCAAGACATGGTTGACGCCTGCAAGATGTTGGGCGTGAACATGATGACCCCTCACTGGGAATTCACCTTCGGTGCCAAGCGCGTGCAAGAAGTGGTCGAGAAGGACTTCAAAGGCCACATCGAATTCCTGGCACAAAACGTCAAGACCACCGATTTCGAAGACTTGGTTTTCAAGCCTTACGCCATGCGAGAGATGAACGGCGTGCAAGTCGCCGTCATCGGTCAGGCCTTCCCCTACACCCCCATCGCGAACCCACGTTACATGGTGCCCGACTGGACCTTCGGTATCCAAGACGAGCACATGCAAAAAGTGGTCGACGAAGCCCGCAGCAAAGGCGCCAAAGTGGTGGTGGTCTTGTCGCACAACGGCATGGACGTGGACATCAAGATGGCTTCGCGCGTGCGCGGCATCGACGCGGTCTTGGGTGGTCACACCCACGACGGCATGCCCGCTCCGGTGATCGTCAAGAACAGCGGTGGCCAGACCTTGGTGACGAACGCCGGCTCGAACTCCAAGTTCTTGGGCGTGCTCGATTTCGACGTGCGCGGTGGCAAGGTGCAAGGCTTCCAATACCGTTTGTTGCCCATCTTCTCGAACCTGATCGCGGCCGACAAAGAAATGGACGCGTTCATCACCCAGGTGCGCGCGCCTTACAAAGCCAAGCTGGACGAAAAACTGGCCGTGACCGAAGACCTGTTGTACCGCCGCGGCAACTTCAACGGTTCGTGGGACCAGATCATTTGTGACGCGCTGATGGAAGTCAAAGGCACCGACATGGCCTTCTCGCCCGGCGTGCGTTGGGGCACTTCTTTGCTGCCCGGCGACACCATCACCTACGAAAAGATGATGGACCAGATGGCCATGACCTACCCCGCGACCACGGTCAACGAATTCACCGGCGAGCAAATCAAAGGCATCTTGGAAGACGTGGCCGACAACATCTTCAACCCCGATCCTTACTACCAGCAAGGTGGCGACATGGTGCGTGTGGGTGGCATGGGCTACGACATCACCCCCAACGCCAAGAATGGCTCGCGCATCAACAACATGACGCTCAAAGGCAAGCCGATCGACCCCAACAAAAAGTACAAAGTGGCCGGGTGGGCTTCGGTACAAGAGGGCGTGCAGGGCGAGCCGATCTGGGACGTGGTCTCGGGCTACTTGCGCGACAAGAAGGTCATCAAAGGCGTCAAGATCAACACCCCCAAAGTGGTGGGCATGGGCAACAACCCCGGTATGGTGGTCTGACCTTTTCAGGTTTCATGCTTGGCCCGCCACCGGCAGCGGTGGCGGGCTTTTTTTTGCCCGTCGGTCAGGGCTTTAGAAGTTTTCCTTTTCGGCTTCCAAGTAAGCCAAGCTGGTGTACTTGCCGATGTTGGTTTCAAAGCCTGCCATGGTCTGGATGTGAGGCGCCACACGCGGGTCTTTGAGGACCAAGGCCTTGGCTGCGTCCAACGACACGCCGTCTTTGACGGCTTTCTCGCAAGGCTCCCAAATGCCCTTCATGAAGGTGCCGTAGGTCTTGAGCAAGCCTTTGCTGGCGCGCCCATGGCCTGGCACCCACAGCTGTTCGCCCGCAGCGGCTTGCAAGGCATCGTAGTACTTGAAAGTGCCCAGGTAGGTGCCGTCGTCCATGTTGGCGATGCGGTTGTCCATGGCGATGTCGCCCACGTGGGTGAGGCCTTCGCCCATGATCTGAATCGACAGGTCAGACGAGCAATGGGCTTTGCCGTAAAAGTGCATTTTGAAATCCATGCCGCCGATGTTGAGCATCTGACCGTGTTCCACCGTGCGGTTCGGCGCGAAGACCTTGGTGCCCAGCGTGGCTTGGTTGGTCCAACGCTCCATCAGGCTGCGCCAGAGGTTGCCTTCAGCGCCCGCGATTTGTTGCTGGGTGAAGGGCAGGGCATAGATGGGGAGGTCCTTGCCATAGGCTTCGACAAAGGCGTGGTTGCCCAGCCAGTGGTCGCCGTGGTAGTGGCTGTTGAAGACCGCGATCACGGGCAAGGGTGTCACGGTTTTGATCATGCGAAGGGCCATTTGGCCAATTTGCCAAGAGCCACCACTGTCGAGCACCACCACGCCTTTGGGTGTGACCACAAACACGATGTTGGCCATCATGCCTTGGTTGGACTGGGTGGGGAAACCTTCTTTGGCAAAGATCATCCAGGTGTTTTTCGCCAAGCGCTCGGGCTTGATGTCGGGCATGGGCGGGCCTTCGATGAAGTCTTGCAATTGCTGAGCGGCGATGCGAACCTCTGGCACCAAGCTCATGCCGACCACACCGAGCCCCATGCCGCCAGCCCACCGAAGCCAATCGCGACGATGACCAAGCTGGCCGGGTGTTGGCTGATGGGGGCTTGAGCGCATGGGGGTTTCCTGAGAAGGTGAATTAAATAAGCAATTGCTTATTTGAATCATAAAAGCATTCATGGCCCACAGCAAGTGCCAATATGAGGGGGGGCGGGGTACTGACAAGGGATTACCCGCTAGGGC
>JBEDCE010000005.1:0-26773 GCA_041176905.1 Pseudomonadota bacterium | reverse complement strand
GTGGCCGCACGTCACGCTCGCGGGCGTGAACGAAGGCTTGTTGCCCTTCAAGCTCGACGACGATGCCGACGCCAGCAGCGAAGCCGCGCAAGAAAGCATCGCGCAGCGACTCCAAGAAGAGCGCCGCCTGATGTACGTGGGCATCACCCGGGCCCAACGCACCTTGTCGGTGAGTTGGCTCAAACGGCGCAAAAAAGGCCGCGACTACATTGCTGGCCTGCCCAGCCGTTTCATCGCTGAGATGGCGCTGGACCAAAACACCATCAAAGAAGACCCGCGAGAGAAGCTGCGCGCCTTGCGGGCCGAATTTGCCCTGCGCGCGCAAGAGAAGTCCCTGCCCGACTGAGGCCGCGCTGGCCTGTCTGACGCTTCAACGGTGACGGATATGGCGGGCGGATGCCCGCGCCGACGACCACCAGCCACCCGTTCGCCAACGTCGCCAGACCAACAAGCCACGCACGAACTCGTCGGCGATATAAGCCAACCAGATCCCGGTGATGCCCCACCACAGGCTCAACACGTGCGAGCCCACGGCCAAACACAGCACAAAGGACAAGACGCTGACCATGGCGGGGTAATGCACATCGCCCGACGCCCGCAAAGCGCCGTTGATGATCATGTTGAAGGCCCGACTCAATTCCAACGCCACCGACACGAACAACAGGTGTTGCACCATCTCGATGATGGCGGGGTCTTGGGTGAACAAGCGCATGGTCCACGGTGCGGTGCTCGCCGCGATCAGCACCAACAGGCCCGAAGCCAACAAACCACTGCGAACGCTCTTGAGCACCAAGGCATTGGCCTCGCGAAGGCGGCCTGCCCCCACCAAACGGCCCACCATGATCTCTACCGCCCAGCCGATCGACATGCTCACGATCATCACCAGCTTGAGGGTTTGCAAGGTGTAGGCGTGCGTGGCCAGCGCCAGCACACCGAGCTTGGCTGTGGCCGCGATCGAGACCATGAAAGCCAAGCGGTAACCGAACTCGACGAACGCCCCAGGTATGCCCACCCGCAAGACGGGCAACAGACTGGCCCATGGGGCAATGAACCCATGTGCGGCTTGTGGCCGCAACCCCAGTCTCATGCGCCAAAACCGCACGTGCAGGAACAAAGCCAAGGCCCGGCTCAGCCCGTAGGCCACGGCGTAGCCCTCCAAACCCAGCCCGGGTGTGTCGCCCACCCCCTTCATCAAAAACCACGCCAACAACAGGTGCGTGGCGTGCATGGTCAACATGATGCGCAAGGATTCTTTGGCGAACAGGTGAGCGCGCAAGACCGCCGACATGCTCAGGTTGTGCGCCTCGATCAGCATCGCCGGGGCCATCCACACCATGAGCGTGCCGGCCAAGGGCAAGACCTCGGCGGGCGCGTTGAGCAGCCGCAGCAAAGCGTCGTGCCCCAGCAGCAACAGCAAGCTCACGCTCAGGCCGACCCAAGTGCTGGCGCTGAGCACCGCAAAGGCGGGCTTTTGCACCTCGTGTTGTCGCCCGCCCCCCAAGGTTTGTCCGACCACCACACCCACGCCAATGGCCAAGACACGAAAGAGAACCGACAAGCTCTCCAAAACAATTTGCGTCAGCCCAAAGCTGCCCGCTGCGGCGTCCGAAATGCTGGCGGCCATGGACAGGCCCGCCACCGCCACCACAATGCCCAACAAGAACTCACCCACGATGGGCACCGCCACCGCGTTGAGGCTGTTGCGGCGTGCTGCGGTGTCCATGCCGATCAGATCACCGTGGCCACGCTGTCAAACGGCAGGCGTGGCCCGCGCGGGTAAACGCCTTTGGGATCGGCCTTGCCCAAATTCAGCAAGAAGTTCGTGCGGCATGGCCCATCGGGGAAAAATTCAGCGTCCACTTTGGCCGCATCAAATCCCGACATCACGCCCACGTCCAAACCCAACGCCCGTGCGCCCAAGATGCAATAGGCGCCTTGCAAAGCGCTGTTGCGCTTGGCCGTTTCCTCGGTCAGTGCCGGGTTGTCATCGAACAAAGGCTTGGCGTTGTAGGCTGGGAACTGCTCGGGCAAATGGCGCTGGAACTGCAGGTCGTGCGCCACGATCACCGTCACCGGTGCGCTTTGGACTTGTGGCACGTTGCTGGCCATGAGCGCGGGCAACAAGCGGGCTTTGGCCGCCGCACTGGTCACGAACACAAAGCGCGTGGGCTGTGCGTTGAAGGCGGTGGGGCCCCATTTCACCAAGTCGTAGAGCGCATGCAGGGTGTGCCGTTCGATCGGATCGGGTGTGAAAGCGTGCGCGGTGTGCGCTTGACGAAACAACCGATTCAATGCGTCGTCGTTCAGGGCGTTCCAAGGGTTCATGGTGTCTTTCGTTAGCGTCATTGGCTCAAGCGCGAGGTGTAGCGGCACACCGCCGGATCGAACCACGTTTGTGAATACTCGGACAAGGTGTTGTTCGTGGTCCAAGACAGGCGCTCGATAAATCCCGCGCTGGCGCCCGCCGACATCGCCAAGGGCGCACAAGCCCATTCGGGTGCGGGGGCGGCCGAGAGCCGGTCCTCCACGCGCGCGATCCACACACCAAAGCGCTCTTGGTAAAACAGGTACATGGAGTCACCCAAGTCGCCCGCCGTCAATTCGTTCAGGCCGGGGCCCTCGAACCAAATCTCTTCCAAAGCCACGGGCACTTGGCTCAAAAAGCGCAGCCGTCGAACGCGCCACACCTGCGCGCTGTCGGCCGAGCCCAAAGCGGGCACATGTCGGGGCCGGGGCATGCGCTTCACATCGACGATGTGTGCGGTGGGCAATCCGGGGCCCGTGGCCAGCTCCAGTCGAAACAACTCGTAAATGTGTTGCTTGCCGGCCACCTGTTTGACATAAGTGCCCGAGCCTTGGATGCGCTCGAGCACCCCCTGCTCGGACAACAAGGCCAAGGACTTGCGCAGGGTCCCCACCGCGACCTCCAACGATTGGGCCAGTTCGGCTTCGGTGGGCAAACGCTCGCCTTGTCGCCAATGGCCGGCCTTGATTTGTCGGGCCAACAGTTCGGCAATTTGCAGGTACACCGGCAGGGGTTTGGCGGGGGTGGACTGTGTCATGCACCTGAGTATGGCAAAAGGCCATCGGGTTGGTGGAAACCCTCGTCACAAAGCACCCTAATTCATATACCATTCATGCACTTTAGCAGAAAGGTCTTGTATGAGCATCGTCCCCGTCAAAGGCGCCGACATTGAAGGCGCAGAAGTGGCTTGGTTTGCCCCCCTGTGTTCCGACGACTTCCAACACCTGGGTGTGCCCAATGGCGACTTGCGCAGCAGCTGGGCCAACACCAGTCGAATCGCGCAGCGCGCCGACGAACTGGGCTTTCGCAACATCTTGTGCCCCTCCTCTTACCAAGTGGGTCAAGACACGCTGAGCTTTGTGGCCGCGATGGCCCCCAAGATCAAACAGATGAACATGCTCGGTGCGATTCGCTGCGGCGAGATGCAACCGGCCATGCTGGCGCGCACGGTCGCCACGCTGGACCACATGCTCGAGGGTCGCTTGACGCTCAACGTGATTTCTTCAGACTTTCCAGGCCAGCAAGAAGACAGCGCCTACCGCTACCGCCGCAGCTGGGAGGTGGTGGAAATTTTGAAGCAGGCTTGGACCCAAGACGAAATCAACTACGAAGGCCAGATCTACAACATCAAAGGCCTGTCCACCGACCCGGTGCGCCCTTACCAAACCGGCGGCCCGCTGCTCTATTTTGGTGGCTACAGCCCCGACGCGCTGGCCCTGTGCGGCGCGCACTGCGACACCTACCTGATGTGGCCCGAGCCCAAAGAGGTGCTGGCCCAGCGCATGCGCGATGTGCATGCCCAAGCCGAAAAATACGGCCGCTTGCTGGACTACGGACTGCGCGTGCACATGATCGTGCGCGACACAGAAGCCGAAGCGCGCGAATACGCCCGCGAATTGGTGTCCCAACTCGACGACGACAAAGGCCGCGAAATTCGCAAGCGCGCCCTCGACGCCACCAGCTTGGGCGTGTCGCTGCAAAGTGCCAACCGTGAGATTGCCGATGACGAAGGCTACATTGAGCCGCACCTGTGGACCGGCGTGGGCCGTGCGCGCAGCGGCTGTGGCGCCGCACTCGTGGGCAGCGTGGACCAGGTGCTCAGCGCCATCCACGATTACCAAAAAATGGGTATTCGTGCCTTCATCTTCTCGGGTTACCCACACCTGCAAGAATGCGAGATCTTCGGCACCAAGGTGCTGCCCCACCTCAAAACGGCCTCGCTGGCCCAAGCTTACGGGCGCGTACCCAGCCAGACACCCGCCACCCCTCTGGGTGTGGGCGTTCGCCGCTGATCCTTTTGACCCAACCGAAACCCATCCATGAACCGCATCACCCTGCCCAACGGACAACAACTCAGCCAGATGGCCTACGGCGTTTGGCGCCTGTCCGAAGCCACCGACACCAGCGTCAACGCCAACCTCGCGCGCATCGACGCTTGCCTGGCCCAAGGCATCACCACGTTTGACCACGCCGACATCTACGGCGACTACCGCTGCGAAGCGCTGTTTGGCGAAGCCATCAAGGCCCGCCCTGCTTTGCGCGGACAAATCGAAATCGTCACCAAAACCGACATCATGCTGTTGTCGCAGCAGTGGCCGACCACCCGCGTCAAGCACTACGACACCACGCCCGCGCACGTCACGGCCAGCGTGGACCGGTCTTTACAGCGCATCAGCGTGGACGTGATCGACCTGATGTTGATTCACCGCCCCGACCCGCTGTGCGACGCCACCGCGCTGGCCGCCTGCTTGGACAGCCTGATCGACAGCGGCAAGGTGCGCGGCGTGGGCGTGTCCAACTTCATGCCTTGGGACGCCGACCTGCTGCAGTCGCGCATGAAGCACCGCCTGCAAACCAACCAAATTGAGCTGAGCTTGCTGCACACCGCGCCCTTCATCAACGGACAAATTGCCCACGCCCAGCAACACCGCATGCCGGTGATGGCTTGGTCACCCTTGGGTGGCGGCCGTTTGCACAGCCAAGCCATACAAGGCGGTACCGCCGCGGCGCGCTTGGCGCCCAAGCTGGCCGAGCTGGCCCGCGCCAGCGGCACCGACACCACGGCGGTGGCCATGGCTTGGCTCATGCACCACCCCGTGGGTGTGTTGCCGGTGATGGGCAGCAACCAACTCGACCGCATCGGCACCTTCGCGCAAGCGTTGAAGGTACCCATGGACCGCCAAACCTGGTACGAACTTTACGAACTGGCCAATGGCCACGAAGTGCCTTGAACGGCCCCTCGACATCGCCCCTCCTCCCAAAGAAAGCCCCCATGCGCCACATGCCCGATGCCATGCCCGCTGCACAACCCGCCGCCGCAGCGGCTGCCAGCGACCCTGCCGACTACCGCAAAGCCCTGTCGTGCTTTGCCACCGGCGTGACCGTGGTCACCACCCGTTGGCAAGACAGCGATTGGGGCATGACCTGCAACTCCTTCGCCTCGGTGTCCTTGGAGCCGCGTTTGGTCTTGTGGAGCATCCGCAAAGCCGCCAGCAGCTTGGAAGCCTTCACCCAATCTGGGGGCTTCTCGGTCAGCGTCTTGTCGCAGCCCCAGCAGTCCTTGGCACGCCAGTTCTCCAGTGGCGACATGGCCGCACGTTTTTCTGGCGTTGATGTGGTGCGGCAAAACAGCGAGCGCCTGCGTTTGACGCAAGCCGTGGCTTGGTTTGATTGCAGCTTGCACCAACTGGTGGATGCGGGCGATCACCACATCGTCATCGGACAGGTGCAAGACTTTGGCTGGCGCGATGCCGCCGCCTTGGGCTTTTGGCGCAGCCAGTTTGTCGAGTTTCAAGCCCAGGCTTGATCCAACGCAGCGCGGGGTCCTGAGACCCCGCTTCCAATCATTTGTGATGGGGCATGGGCCAAGCGGCCCCTGCCCCATCAGCCTTTGAGGCCGCCTTGTGTCAAACCACCCACCACGCGCTCTTGGAAGACCGCGATCAGGATGGCGATCGGCACGATGGCCACGATCAGCGCGGCTGAAATGATGGGCCACGGGAAGGTGAATTCGCCTTGGTACAAGGTGATGCCCACCGGCAAGGTGCGAACCTCGTTGCTGGAGTTGAGCGACAAGGCCAACAAGAACTCGTCCCAAGCATTGACAAAGGCCAGAATGCCCGCGGTGAACACCCCAGGTGCGGCCAATGGGACGACCACATGCCACAAAGCACCGATGCGCGTGCACCCATCGATCATGGCGGCGTTTTCCAAGTCACGGGGGATGCCTTGGAAGAAGCTCACCAACACCAAGGTGCACACCGGCAAGTTGAGCACCACGTAAGGCAGGATCAACGCGGTGTAAGTGTTGAGCCAGCCCAAAGCCCGCATGGTTTCAAAAATCGGCACCAGCAAGGTGACCAAAGGAAACATGCTGGAGCCCACGATGCAGGTCAGGATCAATTCGCGGCGCTTGAGGTTCAAGCGCGCGATGGCGTAAGCCGCAAAGGCCGCCACGATCAGCGACAACACCGTCGCGCTTGAAGCCACAATCACGCTGTTCTTCAGGTAGTGCAGCAGCGGCTGGTCACTGAAAGCCCGCACATAGTTCTCCATGGTCGCCGCCTCTGGCCACCAGGTAATGGGCTTTTGCACCAACTCGGTCTCGGTTTTGAGTGAGGTGAACAAAATCCACACAGCGGGGAAAAATCCATTGACCACCACGATCAATCCGGCAGCCCAGCGCAGCATCGGCGCCGTCCAAAAACCCATGTTCAACTGACTCATGATGCGTTCTTCCCAACGTGTTTCAAATAAAAACCGGTGACCACCAGTGAGATCAAGAACATGAACACCGCCAGTGTGGAGCCGTAACCGATGTCCGAATAATCGATGGTGTACTTGTGGATGAGCATGGCCAAGGTCTCGGTGGCTTCACCCGGTCCGCCGCGCGTCATCGTGTAGGGGATGTCAAAGGTTTGCAGGGCCGTGATGGTTCGGAAAATGAGCGCTACGATGATGCTGGGCATCAGCATGGGGATGGTGATTTCCCAGAACTGTTGCCACTTGTTGGCTCCGTCCACCTCTGCAGCCTCATAGAGCGAGAGCGGGATCATTTGCAGACCCGCCAGCAATATCAAGGCCATGAAAGAGGAGGTTTTCCAAATGATGGTCAAACAAATCGCAGCAAACGCCCAGTTGGGCTTGAGCAACCAGCTGGTGGACTCTTCGATCACACCCAAGCGCAGCAACACATCGTTGACGACGCCGTAATCGGTGTTAAAAAACCAAGCGAAGATCAAACCGGCAAACGACAAGGGCAAGGCCCACGGCAGCAAAAGCGACAGCCGAACCGGCCATTTGCGCTTGAACGGCAGGTTGGCCAGCAAGGCCAAACCCAAACCCACCGACAATGCCCCGGGCACGGTGATGAGGGTGATGAGCAAGGTGTTTTTGGTGGCGTTCCAAAACTGCGGGTTTTGCCACACATCCACGTAGTGAACAAAACCGATGTACTGGCCTGTTTTTTCAATGTCAAACAAGCTGTTGTAAATGAGCTTGCCGATGGGGTACACCACGATCAGCAAGAGGAGCAAAAACGCGGGCGCCAAGAGCATGATCGCCAGTGTTTTTTCGCTGGGGTCTTTGAATTTGGTCAACATGGGGCGAAGGGTTTGGGCGGCGGCGCCGTTCTCAACAAAAAAGCCCTGGGCGGGGTGGCGCCCAGGGCTCTAGGCTTGGCTTTTGGTGCCAAGTCGGGGATCAGCGCATCAAACGGCCCACGCGTGAGGCGATTTCATCGACACCCGCTTCAGGCGTTTTGGTGCGGGCCAAGACGGCGCTGGTGGTCGTGCGGATGATGTCCGACACTTGACCATAGTCTTCCACCATGGGGCGGCTTTGGGCACCCAAGACCACGGGCAAGGCGTCCTTGAACCATGGCACGGCCTTGTTCACCGCGGCGTCCTTGTACACGCTTTGGAAGACCGGCAAGATGGAGCCTTCACGGGCGATGAACGCGCTGGCGTCTTTGGAGGCCAAGAACTTGATCAGGTTGCCTGCCGCGTCCTTGTTTTTGCCGTATGCGTTCATGGACCACTGCCAGCCACCCATGCAGGTGGCGGACTTACCGCCAGCCATGGCCGGCAGGGGCATCACACCCACATTGCCTTTGACCTTGGAGTCGGCGTCGTCTTTGAAGCGATCAAACGCAAATCCCCAGTTGATGGCGAAGACCACGTTGCCGGCCTTGAACTCATTGACGGTCACGGGTGTGGTGACTTCAGCGATGTTCTTTTTGACCACGCCGTCGTCCATCATCTTGAGCCACATCTTCATGCCATTGACTGCAGCGGCTTTGTCCAGCGTGAGTTTGCCGCCAGCGTCGTTGAACTGCTTGCCTTGACTCCAGTAGGGCAACAAGAAGGTGCACACCGCGCCTTCAATGGGCGCACCTTGGAAGGAGAAGCCTTGCAGGTTGGCGTCTTTTTCGGCGGCCATGATCTTCTTCGCGCCAGCGGCCAACTCATCCCAAGTCTTCGGCTCGGCCACGCCGTGCTTGGCCAAGAGGTCCTTGCGGTAGTACATGAACATCGAGTCACCCTGGCTGGGCAAGGCCACCACTTTGCCGTCAACGACGTTGGCCTGCTGGTACACCGGCAGGTAGTCGTTGCGCAAGAACGATGGGCCGCCCACGTATTTGTCCAGCGGCTCGATCCAGCCTTTGGATGCGTACTGTGCGGGGTTGACGATGTCGATCAAGAACAAGTCAATCGCCGAATCTTTGGCGTTGAGCACGGTGGACAGGTACTGGCGCTGCAACTCGGACGTGGCACCACCGGTTTCGATCTCCACTTTCACGCTGGGGTTGGCCTTGCTGTATTGCTCAAACAACTTGGCTTGTAAATCGGGGCGCTGGTTGGGGCCCACAAACACACGCAAGGTGGTTTGCTGCGCCCAGCTTGAACCCATGACCATCATGCCGGCCAAAGCCAGCGACGCGAACTTCAAAGTCTGCCGTTTCTTCATCTTCATCTCCATAAAGGGCTAAACACACATACACACAACTAAAAAAGAGGGCCTCAGAGGGCTTGTCCCCCGACTTGATCAAACAGGTGCATGGCCGCAGGGTCGAGGTACACCGTTTGCTGGGTGCCTGGCGGGACTTTGAAGCTGGCGGCGCAGCGCGCCATCAACTCCACCGCACCCACCTGGAAGGTCACCAAGGTTTCTGCGCCCAAGGGCTCGGTGATGACCACCGTGGCTGGCACCGCCACTTCACCCTCCCCACCGCGGCTGGCCAAGGTGACGTTTTCGGGACGAATTCCAAACACGTGGCCTGTGGCCTTGGCCGCGCGCTGAACCAGCTCGGGCGGCAGGCGAACACCCACACCCGCACCCAACTCGGCCACGCCATCGGCGACGGTGCAAGCCACCAAATTCATGGGCGGGCTTCCGGTGAACCCGGCCACGAACTGGGCCGCGGGTCGGTTGTAAATCTCGTCGGGGGTGTCGTATTGCATCTTGTGCCCACCGCTGAGCACCGCGATGCGGTCGGCCAAGGTCATGGCCTCCACTTGGTCGTGCGTCACGTAAATGATGGTGGCGCCCAAACGTTGGTGCAGTTTTTTGATCTCGGTGCGCATTTCGTTGCGCAACTGGGCGTCGAGGTTGGACAAGGGCTCGTCAAACAAAAACACCTTGGGCTGACGAACGATCGCACGGCCAATCGCCACCCGTTGGCGCTGACCACCAGAGAGTGCTGCGGGCTTGCGGTCCAACATGTGGTCGATGCGCAGCAGCTTGGCCGCGTCCATCACCCGGCGCTGGATCTCGGCCTCGGGGGTTTTCCTCAGACGCAAGCCAAACGCCATGTTGTCGAACAGGCTTTTGTGGGGGTACAAGGCGTAATCTTGAAACACCATGGCGATGTCGCGGTTGCGTGGCGGCTCGTCGTTGACGCGCTTGCCATCGATCACCACATCGCCACCGCTGATGCTCTCCAGGCCCGCGATCATGCGCAGCAACGTCGACTTGCCACAGCCCGACGGGCCGACAAACACCACGAATTCACCATGCTTGACTTCCAGGTCAACGCCGTGAATGACGTTGTTTTTGCCGTCGTAACTCTTTTGTATGCTTTGTAGTTGTACTGATGCCATGAACGCTGCGCCGGAAACTTTGATTTGGATCAACCCAGCGGCTGCTGCAGTTGTGTATGAATAATAGATGAATTGCGTCAGCTTCATCTTGGGGTTAATGCTTAGATCGCTGCATTTACAGCGATAAATTTCCCCAATTTCATCCAGTAACCGGTCGCAAACCCGCTCACGTCTGCTGGGGCGTTTCAATCGCCCAGTCTTTGTGCTCTCTGCAGGCGCTCACGGCTGTTGGACAAATGCTGTCTCATGGCCGCTCGGGCAGCGGACGCATCTTGGTTTTGGATCGCCCAGTAAATTTGCTGGTGCTCTTGGTGAACGCGGCGCAAATAAGACAAACGGCCTTGCGGATCCGTCGGCGATGTTTTGAGCCTTGTGCGCGGGATGATCATGGTGCCCAAATAGGTCATCAACTCAACGAAATGCCGGTTGCCCGTGGCCTTGGCTACTTCCATGTGGAACCGATAGTCCGATGGCACGGCATCAGAGTCGGCGCCGATGGCGGCATCGAATTCAACCAAGGCCTGTTCGAGCTGCAACAAATCGTTCGGGTGACGGCGTTGCGCAGCCAGTGCAGCGGCCTCGCTTTCCAAGCTCATGCGCAACTCCAACAAAGACACCACGTCAGCCGCGGTGGCCAAGTCCTCAGGCGCCACGCGAAACGTCGGCTCCACCAGCGGCGGCTCGCTGACAAAGGTGCCGATGCCGTGCCGTGTTTCTACCTGACCCGATGCCTGCAAGCGAGCAATGGCCTCACGCACCACCGTTCTGCTGACCGCGAAACGGCTGACCAAGTCGGACTCGGTGGGCAGTTTGTGACCTGCCAACCAACGCCCCTCGCGGATATCCGTCTCCAAAAGCTGCACGATCTCTTGCACCAAGCCCCCCGAGCGGCGCTCGCGAGAAGGGCCGACCAAGGAGCTGATCAACGCAGGACTAGGGGTTTTCGCTAGTTGGTGGGTCATGTCATTGACAAAGTAACATTGGGTTTTCACAATCCCCCATAGTTGTCAGACAACATACAACCTGATGGGGGTATCGAAATGTAACAAGACAGCTCATCACCTGCAAGCACCGACAAACGAAAAACATGAAAAACACCGCGGCCAAAACCCACCACCGAATCTTGCTCACCGGCGCTGCTGGGGGCTTGGGTCAAGCCTTGCGCTCACGCCTGAGCCAAAACTGCGATGTGCTGCGACTGTCCGACAAGGTTGATCTGGGGCCCGCACAACCCAACGAAGAGTGCGTGATGGCCGATTTGTCCCAAGCCAGCCAAGTCGACGCCGCCGTGGCCGGCTGCCAAGCCATCGTTCACATGGGCGGCATCTCGGTGGAGGCCCCGTTTGAGGCCATCATGCAAGCCAACATCTTGGGGGTGTATCACTTGTATGAAGCCGCACGCCGCCATGGCGTGAAGCGGGTGATTTTTGCCAGCTCCAATCACGTGGTGGGGTTTTACCGCCAAGGCGAAACCATCACCGCCGACCACCCGCCCAGACCCGACAGTTTTTATGGGGTGAGCAAGGCGTTTGGCGAGGACTTATCGCGCTTTTACTTTGACCGCTGGGGCATCGAGACCGCTTGCGTGCGCATCGGTTCGTCCTTCCCCGAGCCCAAAGACCGGCGCATGTTGGCCACTTGGCTGAGTCACGACGATTTGCACCGACTGGTCAGCGCATGCCTGTCCACCCCGGTCTTGGGCCATTCGATCGTTTTCGGCATGTCCAACAACGCCGTGACTTGGTGGGACAACAGCCGCGCCCGCCACGTGGGCTTCGTTCCCGCCGACACCTCAGACGTGTTCCGTGATGCGGTGTTTGCACGCACCCCAACGCCCGACCTGAACGACCCCGCTGCCATTTACCAAGGCGGCGCTTTTGTGCTCGCCAACCCCACCAAAGGCCAAGCCGCATGAGCGTCGAATGTGTGATTGATGCCCGTAACAGCGTGGGTGAAAGCCCCGTCTGGGACGGTCATCGTCAGTGCCTGTGGTGGGTGGATATTCCTGCCCAGCAGCTGTGGTGCTGGAACAGCCGCAGCGGTGCGGTGCGGCACTGGCCGACGCCTGAGGCCACGGGTTGCGTGGCCTTGATCGATGGCAGTGCAGGCTTGCCGCATGGGCAGTGGTTGGCGGCAATGCAAACCGGCGTGGCGCGCTTGACCCCTTGCGATGACGGCACCGTGCTGTGCGATTGGCAGGCTCGCATGGAGATGCCCGAGCCCGGCATGCGCTTCAATGACGGCCGCTGCGACCGCCAAGGCCGGCTGCGGGCAGGCACCATGGTGATGGACATGGCCTTGGGCCGCGCCTCTGGTCAGTTGTGTGGGCTCAATGGAATCCACCTCAAGGTGCTGCTCAGCGGCCTGCTCACGCCCAATGGCATGGCGTTCAGTCCCGATGGCCGCACCCTGTACCTCTCAGACTCGCACCCCAAAGCCCAACAGGTGTGGGCGTTTGATTACGACACCGACACCGGAACACCGCACCAGCGGCGCCACTTCATCGACTTCACCCCACTGCCAGGTCGCCCCGATGGGGCGGCGATCGACGAAGACGGCTGTTACTGGATATGCGGCAACGACGCAGGCATGGTCCATCGCTTCACGCCCAAGGGCCAGCTGGACCGGTCTTTGGCCGTCCCCGTCAAAAAGCCGGCCATGTGCGCTTTTGGAGGTGTCGGCATGGACACCTTGTTTGTCACGAGCATTCGACCTGCGGAGGATCTGTCCGATCAACCGCTGGCCGGGGGCGTGTTTGCACTGCAGCCAGGCGTGAGGGGCCTGGATGAGCCACGGTGGGTCCCTTGACCACCGGGCACAGTTTTTCTCACCTCGATCAAAAACTTTGGAGACAACCATGACTTTTCAACGACGAACGATTGCCCAACTGGTCTTGGCTGCACTGCTGCCCATGACCGCTCAAGCACAGACCGTGCTCAAAGCGCACGACACCCATCCAGCCGGCTACCCCACCGTGGTCGCGGTGGAAAGCATGGGCAAGAAATTGGAGGCCGCCACTAACGGCCGTATCAAGGTTCAAATGTTCCCTGGCGCCGTTTTGGGTCAAGAAAAAGAAGCGGTGGAACAAACCCAATTGGGCGCCATTCAACTGGCGCGCATTTCTTTGGGCGTTGTCGGCCCTGTGGTGCCTGAAGTGGATGTGTTCAACATGCCCTTTGTGTTCCGCGACATCAAGCACATGCGCGCGGTGATCGATGGCCCCATCGGTGCTGAACTGTTGGGCAAGGTCACAGACAGCTCGGCGCGCTTGGTGGGCTTGGGTTGGATGGACGGCGGCTCTCGAAGCCTGTACACCAAAAAACCCGTTCGCACCCCAGCCGACCTCAAAGGGCAAAAGGTTCGCATGATGGGCAACCCCTTGTTTGTGGATACCATGAACGCGATGGGTGGCAACGGGATTGCCATGGCCTACGGCGAGGTCTTCACTTCCTTGCAAACCGGCGTGATTGACGGCGCAGAAAACAACCCGCCCAGCTACTTCACCGCCAACCACTTCACCACGCCCGCCAAGTTCTACACCCAGACCAACCACCTGATCATTCCCGAAATTTTGGTGATGTCCAAAGTGGCTTGGGACAAATTGAGTGCAGCGGATCAAGCGGTGGTTCGGCGATTGGCTCGCGAAGCCCAAATGGAGCAACGTGCGATTTGGGACAAGAGCGTCGAAGAGTACAGCGGCAAACTCAAAGCGGCGGGTGTGGAGTTCATCAACATCGACACCAAGCCTTTCTTTGACGCCACCGAACCTGTTCGACAGAAGTACGGCGCCAAACACACGGAATTGATGAAGCGCATCGCCGCCGTGAAGTAAGGCCAAGGGGAGGTGATCGGCCTCCCAGCCATGAAAACTGCGCCGAGGTTTGCTTCAACAGGCACCTCGGCGCCCACGGCGAAAAAAACCGCCGTCATTCCTCAGAGTTCACCCAGCCATGCCCCACACACACCCCAACGGACACCGCGTCTCTCGACTGCTAGACAGCCTTTACTTGGCTTGTATTTGGGTTTCTGGCATCTGCATCGCCTTGATGTCGGTGTTCATTCCCTGGGGTATTTTTACCCGCTATGTCTTGGGCACCGGCTCGCAATGGCCCGAGCCCGTCTCCATCCAGCTGATGGTCATCTTCACTTTCTTGGGGGCTGCCGCCAGCTACCGCGCCGGTGGGCACATCGCCGTCCAAATGCTCACCCAGCGATTACCTGCAGCAACCCAACACACAATCAACCGCGTGGTCCATGTGCTGATGCTGCTGATCTGCTTGTTCATGCTGTGGTTTGGCACCCAACTGTGCATCGGCACGTGGCGCCAATCCATTCCCGAATTGCCGCTGATACCCGTGGGCTTGGCTTACATGCCCGTACCGCTGGGCGGCGCCATCACTGCCTTGTTTGTGTTGGAACACCTGTTTTTGGGTGACCAGAGCCAACGCGCGGTGGTCACCTATGACCACGAATCGGCCCAGGCCGAAGGAGCCCAATGATGGAAGCATGGGTCTTACTGGGCAGTTTCTTTGTGCTGATCCTGATCGGCGCACCGGTGGCCTATGCCATGGGCATGGCGGCGCTGATTGGGGCGTGGTGGATTGATATCCCGCTCGACGCGGTGATGGTCGCCATTGCCAACGGTGTCAACAAGTTCTCCTTGTTGGCGATTCCGTTCTTTGTGCTCGCCGGCGCCATCATGGCCGAAGGCGGCATGGCCCGGCGCTTGGTTGCGTTTGCCAACGTGCTGGTTGGGTTCGTTCGAGGCGGCTTGTCGTTGGTCAATATTTTGGCATCGACCTTTTTTGGCGCTATTTCGGGCTCATCCATGGCCGACACCGCCTCGGTTGGCAGCGTGATGATTCCAGAAATGGTCAAAAAGGGATACCCAAAGGACTTTGCCACTGCGGTCACCGTCTCGGGCTCGATTCAAGCCATCCTCATTCCACCCAGCCACAACGCGGTGATTTACTCCTTGGCTGCCGGCGGCTCGGTGTCCATCGCCGCCCTTTTCATCGCAGGTGTGTTGCCCGGTTTGCTGCTGGGGCTGACGCTGGCCATCCTGTGCCTGTTCATGGCACACAAACGCAACTACCCCAAAGGGGAGGTCATCCCGCTGCGCCAAGCGCTGAAGATTTGTGTCGATGCCTTGTGGGGTTTGATGACCATGGTCATCATTTTGGGGGGCATCCTGTCGGGCGTGTTCACCCCCACCGAATCGGCATCCATCGCCGTGCTGTGGGCGTTTTTCGTGACCATGTTCATCTACCGTGATTACCGCTGGCGCGAGATGCCCAAGCTGATGCACCGCACCGTCAAGACCTTGTCCATCGTGATGATCTTGATCGCGTTTGCCGCGAGCTTCGGTTTCATCATGACCTTGATGCAGATCCCCTTGAAGATCACGACCGCCCTGACGACGATCTCTGACAACCGCTACGTGATCTTGGCACTGATCAACCTGCTTATGTTGGTCTTGGGCACCTTGATGGACATGGCCCCACTGATCCTGATCCTGACACCGATTTTGCTGCCCGTAGCGGTCTCGATTGGGGTTGATCCGGTGCACTTCGGCATGATCATGATGGTCAATTTGGGATTGGGCTTGATCACCCCACCGGTCGGCGGTGTCTTGTTCGTAGGAGCGGCCGTGGCCAAGCTGCCCATGGAGCAGGTGGTCAAAGCTTTGTTCCCCTTCTTTGGGGCCTTGCTGCTGGTGTTGGGTGCGGTCACCTACATCCCTGCGCTGTCCTTGTGGCTGCCGAGTCTGGTCCTGAAGTGAGGCGTTGATGACCGCCCATCAGATCCGGCATGTGCGCATCACACCGATTGCGTTTCGCGACCCCCCGCTGCTGAACGCGGCGGGCATACACGAGCCCTGGGCCTTGCGTGCCATCGTTGAATTAGAGACGCAGTCGGGCTTGATCGGGATCAACGAGACCTACGGCGATCGGCCCATGCTCGAGGCCTTGGCACGTTGCGCCGATGCCCTCATGGGTTTATCACCATGGGCCCTCAATGACATGGATGCGCGCGTGGCCGCTTTGGTCACGCCACCCCAACAAACATCCGAATTTTTGGGCACCCAAGTTTCATTGGCGCCAGGCACGCACGTGTCCAAAACCGTGGCCAAAGTTCGTAGCGCCTTCGAAGTCGCCATGATGGATCTTCAAGGTCAACTGGCCAACGCCCCGGTGGTGGACTTGCTCGGTGGCGCCGTTCGCAGCAGCGTGCCCTTCAGCGCCTATTTGTTTTTTAAATACGCCGAGCACATCGATCAACCCTACGCGCCAGACCCTTGGGGCGAAGCCACCCAACCCGAGCAGCTGGTGACGCAGGCCCGCCGCATGACCGAGTTACACGGCTTCAAGAGCATCAAAGTCAAAGGCGGCGCTTTGCCGCCCGAACAAGAGGTGGCGGCGGTGCTGGCGCTGTCCAACGCATTCCCAGGCCTGCCGCTGCGCATCGACCCCAACGCCAATTGGTCGGTGAGCACCAGCCTCAAAGCCATCGAACAGCTCGCCCGTGTGCTGGAGTATGTCGAAGACCCTGCCCCAGGGTTGGACGGCATGGCGTCTGTGGCGCTGGCCTGTCAGGTTCCACTGGCCACCAACATGGTGGTCACCGATTGGGCTGAGTTTCGTGCAAACGCCGAACAATCTTGTCCGGTGAAGATTGTCTTGAGCGATCACCACTATTGGGGCGGACTGCGCGCCACCCTGCAACTGGCCCAACTCTGCGACACCTTTGGATTGGGTTTGTCGATGCACTCCAATTCGCATTTGGGCATCAGCCTCACCGCCATGACCCACGTGGCCGCTGCGGTGCCGCACTTGTCGCACGA
The DNA here is from genome assembly GCA_041176905.1 of Pseudomonadota bacterium. Lineage (GTDB taxonomy): Bacteria > Pseudomonadota > Gammaproteobacteria > Burkholderiales > Burkholderiaceae_C > Hydrogenophaga. The sequence goes on along the minus strand of JBEDCE010000005.1, from coordinate 9,804 downwards.
TTGCGATACCCACTACCCATGGCAAGACGATGAGGTCGTTCAAGGGGGGCGTTTGCGCTTTGAACAGGGTCGCATGCGGGTGCCCACCGAGCCTGGTTTGGGTGTCCGAATTGATCCCGAAGCCTTGGCCCGCCTCCACGACAATTACCGCAACACCGCCATCCGCAACCGCGACGACTTGGCGCAAATGCGTCGATACGACCCCACCTTTTCCGGCATTCAGCCCCGCTACTGAAACCACCAAACGCCATGAGCCTGTCCACACCCCCCTCCATTGCCTCCATGCGCGTCATCCCAGTTGCCGGTCGTGACGGCATGCTGCTCAACCTCTCTGGTGCCCACGCGCCGTTTTTCACCCGAAACATCGTCATCGTCACCGACACCGCTGGCCACATGGGCTTGGGCGAGGTGCCTGGCGGCGAGAAAATTCGCCAGACCTTGGAGGACGCCCGACCACTGGTCGAAGGCCAAGCGGTGGCCCAGTTGCAATCCATCTTGAACGCCATGCGGGTGCAGTTTGCCGACCGGGACAGCGGCGGGCGCGGACAGCAAACCTTTGACTTGCGCACCACCATCCACGCCATCACCGCCGTGGAGTCGGCCTTGCTCGATTTGCAAGGGCAGCACGTGGGCTTGCCGGTTTGCGCTTTGTTGGGCGAGGGCCAGCAACGCGACGCAGTGCAAATGTTGGGTTACCTGTTTTTTGTGGGTGACCGCACCCGAACCGATTTGCCTTATGCGAGCGAACCCGAGCAAGCCGACGATTGGTGCCGTTTGCGGCACGAGGCGGCCATGAACACCGATGCCGTGCTGCGTTTGGCCGAAGCGGCACAACAACGCTACGGGTTTCAAGATTTCAAACTCAAAGGTGGCGTGCTCAGCGGCGATGCCGAGCTTGAAACTGTGTGCGCTTTGCACGAACGGTTTCCCCAAGCGCGTGTGACCCTAGACCCCAACGGAGGTTGGTGGCTCAAGGACGCCATTCGACTGGGGCAACAGATGCGCGGCGTGGTCGCTTACGCCGAAGATCCTTGTGGCGCCGAAGACGGCTTCAGCGGGCGAGAGGTGATGGCCGAGTTTCGCCGCGCCACCGGACTGCCCACCGCCACCAACATGGTGGCCACCGACTGGCGTCAGATGGCCCACGCCTTGGCCCTGCAAAGCGTGGACATTCCCCTCGCCGACCCACACTTCTGGACCATGGCGGGCAGCGTGCGGATGGCACAAACCTGTCGTGACTGGGGCCTAACGTGGGGCAGCCACTCCAACAACCATTTCGATATTTCCTTGGCGATGTTCACGCACGTGGGGGCTGCAGCTCCGGGCAAGGTCACCGCCATCGACACCCACTGGATTTGGCAAGACGGCCAGCGCCTGACGCGTGACCCCTTGACGATTGAGCAAGGCTATGTCCGCGTGCCCAACAAACCTGGTTTGGGCATCGAGATTGACATGGTCGAGGTTGAAAAAGCCCACAAACTCTACCGACAACATGGCTTGGGCGCGCGCGACGATGCCATCGCCATGCAGTACCTCATCCCCGGCTGGTCCTTCAACCCCAAGCAAGCCGCCTTGGTTCGTTGAAGCCACACACCACTGGACCATCATTTTTAATTCACACCCACCACACGAAAGACACCATGGATCAGCCCATCAACCATTTCAAACGCGCCATCTTGTCTGGAAACCGACAAATTGGACTGTGGAGCCACCTGTGCAGCCCCATCAGCACCGAAATCCTGGCCCACTCGGGTTTTGATTGGCTGGTGCTCGACATGGAGCACTCGCCCAACGAGTTGCCCGATGTCTTAGCGCAACTGCACGCCATGATCGGCAGCTGCGCCAGCGCGGTTGTCCGCGCGCCTTGGAACGACATGGTGACCTTCAAACGCTTACTCGACGTTGGCGTCCAGACTTTGTTGGTGCCCTATGTGCAAACCGAAGAAGAAGCGCGGCAGGCGGTTTCATACACCCGCTACCCGCCCCATGGCGTACGAGGCTATGCTGGCGCACCCAGGGCCAGTGGCTACGGTAGGGTCAAGGACTACGCGCACCACTGTGCCGATGAACTGTGCGTGCTGGTTCAAGTTGAGACGGTCTTGGGCTTGAACAATTTGGAAGCCATCGCGGGGGTCGAGGGCGTGGATGGGGTATTCATTGGCCCTGGCGATCTCTCCGCCGCTTTGGGTCATTTGGGCAACCCCAAGCACCCCGAGGTTTTGGCCGCCATCGACGATGCGATACGCCGCATCCGTGTCTGCGGCAAAGCCGCGGGTATCTTGACCGGCGATCCCGTTTTAGCCCAGCACTACCTCGACTTGGGTTGCTTGTTTGTGGCCGTTGGCGCAGATCAAAACGTGTTGCGCGACAGTGCCCAAACGTTGGTGGGCCGATTCAAAACCCCGTAACACCATGACCAGCACACCGCACACGATCCGCATTCACCCCAACGACAACGTGGCGGTGGTGGTCAACGAGGGTGGGTTGCCCATTGGCACAGCCCTGCCCGGTGGCCCCACGCTGATCGACACCGTGCCGCAAGGCCACAAGGTGGCACTGACCGAAGTCCCTAAGGGCGGTGAGGTACGGCGCTACGGGGTGGTGATCGGCCACGCCGCCGAGCCCATACCCGCGGGCGCTTGGGTCAACGAACAACGCTTGGTGATGCCACAAGCCTGTAGCCTGGATCAAGCGCCAGCCTCTGACCCACCATCGGACCTGCCAACCTTGGAAGGCCACACCTTTGAGGGTTATCGCAACGCCGACGGTAGCGTGGGCACGCGCAACCTCTTGGCCGTCACCACCACCGTGCAATGCGTGGCGGGCGTTCTCGAGTTTGCGGTCAAGCGCATACGTGAAACCTTGCTGCCGCAATACCCCCATGTGGATGGCGTGGTGGCATTGACCCACAGCTACGGCTGTGGCGTGGCCATCGACGCGCCCGACGCCATCATCCCCATCCGCACGCTGCGCAACCTAGCCAGCAACCCCAACTTTGGCGGCGAAGTCATGGTCTTGAGTCTGGGCTGCGAAAAGCTGCAGCCCGAACGTTTGCTCCCACCTGGCAGCTTTCCCATCGTGGATCAACGCACCCCCTTGGATGTGGTGTGTTTGCAAGACGAGCAGCACGTGGGTTTCATGTCCATGATCGACAGCATCCTGAGACAAGCACAGGTCCACTTGGAGCGTTTGAACCGCCGACGCCGTGAAACCTGCCCTGCCAGTGATTTGGTGGTCGGGGTGCAATGCGGCGGCAGCGACGCCTTCTCAGGCATCACAGCCAATCCGGCGGTCGGCTTTGCCACCGATTTGTTGGTCCGCGCCGGTGCTGCCGTGATGTTCAGTGAGAACACCGAGGTGCGCGATGCGGTGGGTCAGCTCACAAGGCGAGCGGCCAGCCCGGCGGTAGCCGAAGCGATCGTTCGCGAACTGGCTTGGTACGACGCTTATTTGGCCCGTGGCCAAGCGGACCGCAGCGCCAACACCACACCGGGCAACAAAAAAGGTGGGCTGACCAACATCGTGGAAAAAGCGATGGGGTCGATTGTCAAAAGTGGCCTCGGGCCCATCCACGGCGTACTGGCACCGGGTGAAAAGTTAAGACAAAAAGGCTTGATCTTTGCCGCCACACCCGCGAGTGATTTCATTTGCGGTACCTTGCAATTGGCCGCTGGCATGAACCTGCACATCTTCACCACCGGCCGTGGCACACCGTATGGATTGGCCGAATGTCCGGTCATCAAAGTGGCCACGCACAATGGTTTGGCGCGGCGTTGGCACGACCTCATGGACTTGAACGCGGGCCGCATCGCCAGCGCTGAGGCCAGCATCGAGTCGGTCGGCTGGGAGCTGTTTCATCAGACCCTGGCGGTGGCCAGCGGCCAGAAAACTTGGGCCGAGCGCTGGGGACTGCACAACGACCTCGTGCTGTTCAACCCAGCCCCCATCACTTAACGGCGGTTGGTGGGCCTCCTCAAGGAGGCCTGCTTCAAAAGTGCAAGACTTCACTCACGGGATCATCCCAGCGCGGCACCTCACCTGGGGTGGGTGCCGCCACAGGTATGGCGCTGCCTGAGGGCACAAACAAGGGGAGTTGGTCCAACTTCACATCGATGAGGTGCACCTGACCACTCGCATAGGGTGCTTTCGAAAAGAAATCGAACCAAGGCGCGCCGTTGGGTAAAGCGGGCAAATAGACCTCACGCTTGCAAGCGCCCTGCTCGACCACTGGGGCCACCAAGAGGTTCTGCCCCAACATGAAATCATCGCCATCGTTCAAGCACGCCAAGTCGTTGGGGAAGTTGTAAAACGTGGGCCTGATGATGGGCACAGCATCGCGACTGGCGGCTTCAAAACAGGCCCACAGGTAAGGCATCAAGCGGTACCGCAACTCGATGGCGGCTTTGACCGATTCGGCCACCTCGGGGTGCATCCAAGGCAGGTTGCTGACGTTGCCCGCCTTCCATGAGTTCATGACCATACGCGGGTTGAGTGAGCAGGCCTGAACCCAGCGCAAAAACAACTCGGGGTCGGGGACGGGGCCAAAAAATCCGCCCACGTCGTGCCCGATGTTGAACATGCCCGACAGGCTCATTTGTAAGCCCGTGCGGATGTTCCACTTGAGCGTCGCCCAACTGGTGGTGTTGTCGCCCGACCAAGTTTGGGCATAACGCTGGATACCCGGCGGTCCTGCACGCGTGACGGTGAACTGGTTGTCCGTTTGTCCTTGGACTTGGTTCCAAGCCAGCTGAGCCTCATGGGTGGCCCGCGTCATCAACAGCGCGTGCAAGGGCCGCGAGCGGTGCATGGGAATGGCTTGTCCCCATCCAAAAGAATAGGCGTCCTCAGCGGCAATGGCGTATTCGTTGTTGTCGTTCCAGCCCACTTCAATCCCCTTGTCGAGGATCTGTTGCTGCAGCTGCGTCTGCCACCAACGCACCGCTTGGGGTTTGGTGAAGTCCAGGTGTGAACCTTGTCCATCCCAATAGGGCTCCACCACCGGGCGACCGGACTCGGCGTGTTCGATGAAGGCCCGCTCGTCGGCCAGCTGTGCATACGCGGGGTGGTCATCGAGCAAACAAGGCTTGAGGTTGGCCACCAACTTCATGCCCGCCGCATGGAATTTGGCGTTGACGGCCAAGGGATCTGGAAACTTGTCGTGGTTCCAAGTGAAAACGTAGCGTTGCTTGCCACGACTGGAATAACCCGAGCCGTAATGAAACGAAGAAATCGGCACTCGTCTTTGCTGGCATTCGTCGATGAACCGATCGAGTTGCTGCTGGGCATCGGGTGCATCGGCCAAACCCATGGCCGTTTGCGCAAACCCCAATGTCCAACGCGGGGGCAAATGGGTGCCCCCAATCAGCCGCACGAACTGGGCGATCACATCTGCAGGTGTGCGCCCTGCAATCACATAGCAATCCATGTCGCCATCGTCGATGTCGACACTGCGAAAAAAACCGTGGTAATTGTCGTGTTCGCAACCCAAGTCAAAGGTGCACGCCGACAGTGTGTCGTAGTAAACCCCTAACCACTCACCGTCCAGCGTGCGCGTCAACACAAACGGCCAATGCTTGTACAAAGGGTCACCAGACTGGGGGTCGTATCCGATGGAGTCTTGACCCAAACAACGCAAACGGCGTCCGTGCAAATTCAAAGGTCCCGTCTTGTCACCCAAGCCAAAGTAGTGCTCGCCCGCTTGGCGCACCACGCTGTGCCGGACCAAGCCGGTGCGTTGCTCGCTCAGATAGGCGCTGGTGTGACGATCCTCCATCAGCGCATGTCCACTGCTGGGGTTGGACCACACCAAACGCACCGCCGCTCCAGGCGCCGCGTGCAGCTCGACTTGTAAGTGATCAGCAGCCAAACAGTGCGCAGCCGGGCTGTGCAACGCGGGTCGCACAAACCCATCCAAACTGGATCGGTCGCGTCCCGACCAAGGCACGTCAACGCCGCTAGGTGCAATGGCCCATGTCTTGGGTTCGCGAAAGCCTTGGCTTGGCACCCATGTCACACGGGCCATGCTGGGCGACAAGAAAACCACACGCAATTCGGCTCCACCGCCGAGCGACGCACACGCATCGGCCTGCAACCCACCGGGTGTCATCTGCCAAGACGCGGAGTGTACGGGGGTCATGGCTGAAGACCTTCCAAACGCAAGCCCTGTGGATCAAAGGCGTGAACGTGCCTCAGCTCGGCAACGACGTTCAAGGTATCCCCAACGCCCACCGCCAAGTCGCCCGACAGCAAGACCTCCACGCGCGTTTCGTCGACCAACTGAGCCTGCACCAAACGCTGTGCGCCCAAGTACTCGGAGGCCACCACGCGAAGCGCCAAACCTTGGTCCGACCCGCACACCGTCCAATGCTCAGGGCGCACGCCAACTTGATCGGTCTTGGACGGCAAGCGTCCTTGCCATTCGGCACATGCGGCCCACGCCGCTGCCGGCAAAAAATTCATGCGGGGACTGCCGATGAAGCCGGCCACGAAGGTGTTGCAGGGGCGCGTGTACAGTTCTTGCGGAGTGCCCACCTGCTCCACGCGACCAGCACGCAAAACGACAATTTTGTCGGCCATGGTCATCGCCTCCACTTGGTCGTGCGTCACATAGACCATGGTGGCACCCAAACGGTGGTGCAGCTCGCGCAATTCGGTGCGCATCGACACACGCAACTCGGCATCCAAGTTGGACAAGGGTTCGTCAAACAAAAAGATTTTGGGGTTGCGCACAATGGCCCGGCCAATGGCTACCCGCTGGCGCTGACCGCCAGAGAGCTGTGTGGGCCGGCGCTGCAACATCGGGTCAAGCCGCAGCAGCACTGCGGCTTCGTTGACCTTGCGCTCAATCTCGGCCTTGGGCACTTTGGCGTTTTCCAAACCAAACGCCATGTTGGCGTAGACCGTCATGTGCGGGTACAAAGCATAGGACTGAAACACCATGGCACAACCTCGATCGGCTGCGCCAATGTGGTTGACCACTTCGCCATCGATCAAGAGTTGTCCACTGGTGGGTTCGTCCAATCCAGCGATCATGCGCAACAGGGTGGATTTGCCGCAACCCGATGGGCCCACGAAGACCACGAACTCGCCGTGTTTGACGGATAGATCCACGCCATGGATGACCGGCGTTTGCTCGAATTGCTTGTGAATGGCTTGAAGTTCTAAGGTAGACACAGATAGGTCCTGGTTGATTAGGGCTGCTTACTTCACACCTGCACCGGCAATGCCCGTGGTGATGTAGCGCTGAAGGAAGGCAAACACCAACGTCACCGGCAACAAGGTGATGACGGTCATGGCCAAGAGGTAGTGCCACTGGGTGTTGAGCTCACCTTGGAAGGAGTTGAGCGCCAGTTGCAAGGTAAAAAATTCGTTTTGCGACAACACGATCAAGGGCAACAGGAAATCGTTCCAACGCCACATGACCGAGAAGATGGCCAGCACCGCCAAAGCGGGTGCCGACAGCGGCAACACAATTCGCCAGTAAATGCGCCATTCGCTGGCGTGGTCCATGCGAGCGGCCTCCAACAATTCGTCGGGGATGGTCAGCATGTACTGTCGCAACAAAAATACCCCCGTGGGGGTGGCCACGGCGGGCAGGATCACCCCCCAGAGGCTGTTGAGCAGCCCCACTTGGTTGATCACCAGAAACACCGGCACCAAAATGATGGTGGGCGGGATCATCAAGGTCGCGATGATCAACAAAAACACCGCTTTTTGACCTTTGAAACGGTACTTGGACAAGGCAAAAGCCGCCATGGAGTTGAACAAGAGCGTCAAGGCCGTGGCAACCACCGTGATGAACACGCTGTTCCACAAGTAGGTGCCGAAAGTGAACTTGTCAAACAAGTCGGTGTAATTGCCCCAAGAGAAGTGGATCTCGGTGATGGGTTCGCGCTGTTGGATATTGACGCGGACCCGTTCCTCTGGTTTGGCGGGGTCGACCATATTGGCCATGATGCCAATGCGGTTGACTTGGGCCAAGGTTTGTTGCGTGCCATCGTCCAAAGTCACCAGAAACAAGGGCAGGGGTTTGTCGTGGCCAGGCACCTGCACCACTTGCTGGGTGCGGGGCAAAAACGTCGGCGGAAATTGTGAAATCGCTGCCTCGGATTTGAACGAAGACATCACCAGCCAAACCACCGGTGCAAACATGGTGAACAAACCCAGCACCAAATACAGATACGTGACCACATCGGTCCAGTCCAAGCGGCGGCGGCCACGGGTGCGCAACAAAAAATGGATGGGGTTCATATCAACGGGCCTTTTGTCCCAATTCGCTGGCCCGCGTCAATCGCAGTTGGGCCAAGGTCAACACGATCAGGAAAACCGCCAAAGCCAGCGAAGCCGCTGCGGCCAAGCCATACAAGTGAATTTGTTCGGCAAACCCCGTTTGGTAAATGAATTGAACAATGAACGTGGTGGCGGACCCTGGGCCGCCACCCGTGAGCACAAACACCTCGTCGAACACTTGAACCGCGCGGATGGCCGCCAACACCAAAACCACGACCAAATTGGGTAACAACAACGGCAAGGTGATTTTGGTCAGGGTGCGCCAAGGGCTGGCTCGATCCATTTCTGCGGCTTCGTAAAGGTCTTTGGGGATCGCTTGTAAACCAGCCAACAAGATCAGGGTGTAAAAACCCATGTGAGCCCAGATCGACACAAAGACCGACCAAAAAAAGGCCCACCCCGCTTGTGTTAACCATTCCACGGGCGCGGCGTCCATCGCCACCAGCCCAGCATTGAAGGCACCCTGGCTTTGCAACAGCCACTTCCAAATCAAAGCCACCACCACGGGTGAAAGCAAAACAGGATAGAAAAACACGCCACGCCAAAAACCCCGTCCGATGATTTTCCGATTCAAAACCAGGGCTGTGATGAGCGCAAACAGCACCATCAAGCCCACCTGCAAGACGCTGAACTTCAGCGTGTTGGCCATGGCGCGCCAAAAAATGTCTTTGCGACAAGTCGACAAATCCCAGTAACTGCCGCACTCGAACAAAATTTGAAAGTTCTCAGCACCTGTATAGGGGCGCGCCCAAGGCATCAGGTTGGTGCCGCCCGTGGTGGCGTACACCACGTTGATGAGGATCGGCAAAAAACAAAATAACCCAAAGACCAAGAGGTTGGGTGCCACGAACAGCCACCCCAAGCGTTGCACGCCCAGTAGCCGCTGGCCCAGCACAAACAGGGGCTCCAGCAGATTAAAAAATACAGCCAAGAATTTCATTCACTACCTTCGGCACACAGAACTTGGCAAAAAGACGGTCATCTGCTCAGGACTGGATCGGTCACCCCATGGACAACCAACCCAGAACTGGCAGAGCCGCTTCGCTCAAAGCTTACTTTTGAGCTTGTTTGATGGCGTCTTGCATGTCCGTAGAAATCCGGGCTACGGCATCGTCTGTGCTCATCTCGCCCACGATCGCCTGCGTCACGCGGGTAACGGTGGGCAACATGATGGCGCGGTTGAACTTGTAACCCTGGAACCGATAAGCCACAGGCGAGAGTTGGCCCACGCCCGTGCTGAACACCGTCAAAGCCGCTTTGGATGCAGGGTCGGCACTGGTGTAGCTCACGCCTTTTTTGGCCAATCCAGCGTGCGCAGGGATGTTGTTGGTGCGTGCGGTGAATTCGGCATAAGCCGCTTCAGAGGCCATGAACTCCAAAAACGCGGCGGTTTCTTTGGGCGACTTGGCGGTTTTCAATGCCACCCAAGCAGCACCGCCCGGAATGCCGGAACAGGCTGCAGGGCCGCAAGGGTTGGGGACCGCTACCCAATCGAAATTGGTGCCGACCTTCTTC
>JBEDCE010000004.1:0-29471 GCA_041176905.1 Pseudomonadota bacterium | reverse complement strand
GTGGTCGCCAAGCAGCGCGCATTGACGGCGGCCGAGACCTCCAACTTTGGCGTGCCACTGGGCGGCTCGCTGATCCCGTGGATCGACAAAGACCTGGGCATTGGCAAAAACCGGGACGAAGCCGGTTGGGGCACATCCAAAGAAGAATGGAAAGGCATGGCCGAAACCAACAAGATTTTGGGTATGGGCGAGGGTTTCAACTCGGCTGCCATTCCCGTGGACGGTTTCTGCGTGCGCGTGGGCGCGATGCGCTGCCACAGCCAGGCCCTGACTTTCAAGCTCAAAAAAGACGTGCCTGTGGCCGACATCGAAGCCATGATCGCTGCCGACAATGAGTGGGTCAAACTGGTGCCCAACACCCGCGAGGCCACCATCCAGGACCTGACCCCTGTGGCCGTGACCGGCACCATGACGATCCCCGTGGGTCGTGTGCGCAAGCTGGCCATGGGCCCTGAATACGTGGGCGCGTTCACCATCGGTGACCAACTGCTGTGGGGCGCGGCCGAGCCGTTGCGCCGCATGTTGCGCATTCTGTTGCAAGCCTGAAACCGCTGGGGCTGAGAAGTTCAAGACTTACGTCAAAATACCTCACACAATGCTTTACCATTTGGTCAGTTGTCTTTTCTAGAGGTCCATGTGTACTCTCAGCCCCAACGCTCACCCACCCAACCCTCACCTCAGCACTCCTTGAAGCGCTGGGCGCTCACCGCTACGCTATTGGGAACCATTGCATTGGTTCCCCTGTCAGCGTGGTCATTGTCCTTGGGGGGCATGCGGGTTCAGTCCGCGTTAGGCGAACCGCTTCGAGCCCAACTCAGCTTGGGACAGCTCACCGCCGAAGAACTCAGCAGCATCACCGCGGGCTTTGCACCAGCCGCGGTTTATCAAGCTGCGGGCATCGTAGCCAACCCGATATTGAACAACGTCCAAATCAGCGTTGACGCCAGCGTGCCCTCCAACGTGGTGGTGAACCTCACCAGCTCCAGCCCCATCAGCGAGCCCTTCTTGGACATGTTGCTCGAAATCAAATGGGCCTCCGGCAAGGCCGTGCGCGATTACACCTTGTTGTTCAACCCACCCACGGCTACAGCGGCCACGGTGAGCACCGAACCCGTGGTTGTAGCGCCACCCGCCGTGACCAACCCCGCGGTGGCATTGCCGGTTGAGGCTGTGACCGCGACCAACACCGCTGTCGGCACCGTCGTGGATGCCGTTCCCCAAGCGCCTGCCGCCCAAGCTGCACCGGTTGCACCACCCGAACCCGTTGCTCCTGCTCCTGCTCCTGCTCCTGCTCCTGCTCCTGCTCCTGCTCCTGCTCCTGCTCCAGCGCCTGCCGCCGTTGCAGAATCGCCCCGAACAGCTCCTCAGCCTCTGCGGGTGGTGCGCGGTGACACCGCCGCCGCTTTGGCGCAAGCCAACCTCCCCGATGGGGTGTCCTTGGATCAAATGCTCCAAGCCCTGTTGCGCACCAACCCGAGCGCCTTCGTGGACAACAACGTCAACCGCTTGAAGAGCGGCGTACAACTGAGCGTGCCAACCGCTCAAGAGGCTCAGTCCATTGATCCTGAGCAAGCGCGCCGATTGGTGGTGGCCCAGAGCAAAGACTTCAACGCCTACCGCCGCAGTTTGGCCGCCAATGCGACCGCTCCAGCGGTGGCTCCGGCTGCCCAAGTGGCCAAGGGCACCATTGAAACGCAGGTACAAGACAAGGCCGAAACAACCCCTGCGCCCGACCAACTGACACTCTCCAAGGGTTCTGTAGCCACCGGCAGCGAAGCCCAAATCGCCGCCACCAAACAAGCCCAAGACGAGCAAACCCAACAAGCCGACCTGAAGCGCAACATCGACGAGCTCAAGGCGCTGGCACAAGCCACCCCCGGCGCGAGCGCCGATGGCACGGCACCGGCCGCCAGCGGCCCCACGGTTGCGCCCTTACCCACGGCACCTGAGGCCCCTGTCACACCCGAACCGGCTGCGGCGCAGCCCAGCAGCCCCATTGAGAAGCTGATGGCACAACCTTGGACTTTACCGGCTGCCTTTGGCTTGCTGGCTGTGCTCATGGGTCTGGGCATCAGCCGTTTTAGCCGGCGCCGACGCAGCGCCCCCGCTGAGGCCCCACTGGCCAACACCCCCAACCTCGCGGCCAACGACGACACCTTGGCCACAACGCCGGCCAATGGGCTGAACTTCAACCTCGATGACATCAACCTTGACCTGACACCCGCCGATTCCCAACCACTCGAATCCGAAGGCGCCAACTCAGAAGCCCTGTTCACCAAGTTCGAGCTGGCCAAGGAGTTCTTGTCCTTGGGCGACCGCGTAGCAGCCAAGGCCTTGGCCGAAGAGGTGCAAGCCGACGCCACCGGCTTGCTCAAACGACGCGCCGAGCTGTTCTTGGCCGATCTGGGCTGATCCGGTTTGCGCATCGCTCTGGGCGTCAGCTACAACGGGCAGGCGTTTGAGGGCTGGCAGAGCCAAGCCAGCGGTCAAACCGTTCAAGACGTCTTGGAGTCGGCCTTGAGCCGCTTCATCGATCAAGGCCATGTGTCCACCGTGTGTGCGGGTCGCACCGATGCTGGGGTGCACGGCCTGATGCAGGTGGTGCACTTCGACACCGAGGTCGAACGCGCCGAATCCTCTTGGGTGCGCGGCACCAACACCTACCTGCCCGACAGCGTGGCCATCCAATGGGCGCGCACCGTCCCCAATACCTTTCACGCCCGCTTTGACGCGCGCCGTCGGCGCTACGCCTATGTGCTCTTGTCTTCGCCGGTGCGCCCGAGCATCGAGGCCGGGCGCGTGGGCTGGGTGTTTCGCCCTTTGTCCTTGCCCGCCATGCAAGCCGGCGCGGCGCAATTGCTGGGCGAGCACGACTTCACATCGTTTCGGGCCTCGCAATGCCAAGCCAAGTCGCCCATCAAACACATGGTACGCATCGACATCCGTCAGCGCGGCCCCTATTGGCATTTTGAGTTCGAAGCGAACGCGTTTTTACACCACATGATCCGCAACATCATGGGCTGCCTGATCGCCATCGGCACCGAGCAACAACCCCCCGAGTGGATGAGCACCGTGCTGCAAGCGCGTGACCGCGACGCCGCTGCCCCCACCTTCTCCCCCGATGGTTTGTACTTTTTGGGACCGGTTTACGATGAGGGCCTGAACCTGCCCACCCAAACCGCGGCCTTCGACTGGCTGCCCTGACCAGCCAGCCCATGACCTTTCGCACCCGCATCAAGATGTGTGGCCTCACCCGCGAGGCCGATGTGGACGCGGCCGTGCACGCCGGTGCCGACGCCATTGGTTTTGTGCTCTACCCGCCCAGCCCACGCTTCGTGAACCTGCGCCGTGCCGCCGAATTGGCCCAACGCCTGCCGGCCTTCGTGACGCCGGTGCTGCTCTTGGTCAATGCCTCGGCCGCCGAAGTCGCCCAAGCCGTGGCCGCAGTGCCCAACGGCTTGCTGCAGTTCCACGGGGACGAAAGCCCCGCCGACTGCCAAACTGCTGGGCGACCCTACCTCAAAGCGGCCCGAATTCCCCCCGGCGCAGCCGGGTCGGGATTTGATCTCTTAAAATACGCCCAAGACCACGCCGCGGCCCAAGCCGTGTTGCTCGACCCCATGTCGAAGGCTTTGGCGGCGGGGGTCAATCTTTTGACTGGACGGCATTCAATTGGTCACATCCGCTTCTAAACGCCAGCTCTCGCCTCGTTTTGTCTGGTGGACTCACGCCTGCAAACGTGACCGATGGCATTCATCGGGTCCGGCCCTGGGCCGTTGACGTCAGTTCGGGCATCGAGGCGCACAGCCCCGATGGCCAAGCCCTCAAAGGCGTCAAAGACCCCAGCCGGATGAGCGCATTCGTGGCCGCCGTGCGTGCGGCCGACGCCTCCCCCCTTCGTCCCGCCTAAGACCGGCGCCCACCCAGGGCCTGGCCCCTGAGGCCCCATTTTGCAAAGCACCCCATGAGCACTTACCAACAACCCGACGTCCGCGGCCATTTCGGCATTTACGGTGGCAGTTTTGTCAGTGAGACACTCACCCACGCGATCGAAGAACTCAAAGACGCGTACGCCAAGTACCAACACGACCCACAGTTCATCGCCGAATTCAAATCCGAATTGGCGCACTTCGTGGGCCGCCCTTCGCCCATCTACCACGCCGCGCGCATGAGCCGCGAGACCGGTGGCGCGCAGATCTTCTTGAAACGTGAAGACCTCAACCACACCGGCGCGCACAAGATCAACAACACCATCGGCCAGGCCATGCTCGCCAAGCGCATGGGCAAGCCGCGCATCATCGCCGAGACGGGCGCGGGCCAGCACGGCGTGGCCACCGCCACCATCTGTGCGCGCTACGGCTTGGAATGTGTGGTCTACATGGGCAGCGAAGACGTCAAGCGTCAAAGCCCCAACGTCTACCGCATGAAGCTCTTGGGCGCCACCGTGGTGCCGGTCGAGTCGGGCAGCAAAACCCTTAAGGACGCCTTGAACGAAGCCATGCGCGACTGGGTCGCCAACGTGGACAACACCTTCTACATCATCGGCACCGTGGCCGGCCCGCACCCCTACCCCATGATGGTGCGCGACTTCCAAAGCGTCATCGGCGAAGAGTGTTTGAAACAAATGCCGCAAATGCTCTTGGAAGCGGGCTGCACCAGCGAACAACCCGATGCGGTGATGGCCTGTGTGGGCGGTGGTAGCAACGCCATGGGCATCTTCTACCCCTACATCAACCACAGCGGCACACGCCTCATTGGCGTTGAAGCCGCGGGCGAAGGCCTGGACAGCGGCAAACACTCGGCCTCGCTCCAAATGGGCAGCCCCGGCGTGCTGCACGGCAACCGCACCTATGTGCTGCAAGACGACAACGGCCAAGTCACCGAAACCCACAGCGTGAGCGCGGGTTTGGACTACCCCGGCGTGGGCCCCGAACACGCGTTTTTGAAAGACATCGGCCGCGCCGAGTACGTCGGCATCACCGACGCCGAAGCGCTTGAGGCCTTCCACTACCTGTGCCGCACCGAAGGCATCATCCCCGCCTTGGAGTCCAGCCACGCCGTGGCCTACGCCATGAAGATGGCCAAGACCATGAAGCCCACCCAATCGATTTTGGTCAACCTCTCGGGCCGCGGCGACAAAGACATCGGCACCGTGGCCGATTTGTCGAACGCCGACTTCTATTGCCGCCCGAGCTGCCGTGGCCAATCGGTCAAAGGTGGCGAAGCCCCCGTTCGCTTTCAACCTTGAGAACGCCATGAGCCGCATCGAAACCACCCTCTCTGGCCTCAAGGCCCAAGGCCGCAAAGCCCTGATTCCCTTCGTCACCGCCGGTTTTCCTTTCGCCGACATCACGCCCGAGCTCATGCACGGCATGGTCGAGGGCGGTGCCGACGTCATCGAGCTCGGCGTGCCCTTCTCTGACCCGTCCGCCGACGGCCCGGTGATCCAAAAAGCCGGCGACCGCGCCTTGGCCATGGGCATTGGTCTGACGCAGGTCATTGCCATGGTGCGCGTTTTTCGCGAGCGCAACAGCACCACCCCCGTGGTGCTGATGGGCTACGCCAACCCGATCGAGCGCTACGACCAAAAACACGGCGACGGCGCTTTTGTTCGCGACGCCTCGGCCGCGGGCGTGGATGGTGTGCTGGTGGTGGATTACCCACCCGAAGAGTGCGAGGCCTTCGCCGCGTCGTTGCGCGCCCACCAGATGGACCTGATCTTTTTGCTCGCCCCCACCTCCACCGACGCCCGCATGGCCCAAGTGGCCCGTGTGGCCAGCGGCTATGTCTACTACGTCTCGCTCAAAGGTGTGACCGGTGCGGGCACCTTGGACGTCGGCCAAGTTCAAGCGATGCTCCCGCGCATCCGCGCCCACGTGAGCATCCCCGTGGGTGTGGGCTTTGGCATCCGCGACGCCGCCACCGCACGCGCCGTGGGTGAAAGCGCCGATGCGGTGGTCATTGGCAGCAAGATCATCCAGCTCATCGACGCAGAACCGCGCGAACGTGTGGTGCCCGTGGCACAGGCTTTTTTGAGTGGCATTCGCCAGGCCTTGGACGCCTGATTTGGCCCCACCCGGCCATGGTTTAATTCAGCGCTGAAGGAGATTCCTATGTCTTGGCTTGAAAAGCTCTTACCCCCCAAAATCACGCACACCGACCCCAGCGAGCGGCGCAGTGTGCCCGAAGGTTTGTGGGTCAAGTGCCCCAGCTGCGAAGCGGTGCTCTACAAAACCGATCTGGAGAAAAACCAGAACGTGTGCCCGCACTGCAGCCACCACCACCGGATCGGTGCACGGCCGCGCCTGAACGCATTTTTGGACGCCGAAGGCCGCTACGAAATCGCCCAAGAGGTGGTGCCGGTCGATCCTTTGAAATTCAAAGACAGCCGCAAGTACCCCGAGCGCATCAAAGAGGCGATGGAGAACACCGGCGAGACCGATGCGCTCATCGTCATGGGCGGTTCGGTCCAGAGCGTCAACGTGGTCGTGGCCTGTTTTGAATTCGACTTCATGGGCGGCTCCATGGGCTCGGTGGTGGGCGAGCGCTTTGTGCGCGGAGTCGAAGAAGCCATCGCGCAAAAAGTGCCGTTCATTTGTTTCACCGCCACTGGTGGCGCGCGCATGCAAGAGGGCTTGCTCTCGCTCATGCAAATGGCCAAGACCAACGCCGCGCTCACGCGTTTGGCCAAAAAAGGCCTGCCCTATGTGAGCGTGCTGACCGACCCGACCATGGGTGGTGTGTCGGCCGGTTTTGCGTTCATGGGCGATGTGGTGATCGCCGAGCCCAAGGCGCTGATCGGTTTTGCCGGTCCGCGCGTGATCGAGAACACCGTGCGCGTGAAGTTGCCCGAAGGCTTTCAGCGCGCCGAGTTCTTGCAAACCAAGGGCGCGGTGGACTTCATTTGTGATCGTCGCGAGCTGCGCAGCACCGTGGCCAACACCTTGGCCATGCTGCAGCGCCAAAGCGCCGACGTGGTGGCGGCCGATTGAGCGACGCTTGGGCACCCGGGACACGGCACACGGTGCCGCTGTTCCCGCTGCAAACCGTGTTGTTCCCGGGTGGCCATTTGCCACTGCAAATCTTTGAGGTGCGTTACCTCGACATGATCGGGCGCTGCCACAGCGAGCAAACGCCGTTTGGTGTGGTCGCCTTGGCCGAAGGTCGAGAAGTGCGCACACCCACGGGCTCTGCCGCGCGCTTGGAACCTGTGGGCACGCTGGCCCATTTGCAGCAAATCGACAAAGTACAGCCCGCTTTGTGGCGCATCCAATGCCAAGGACGCCAACGCTTTCGTGTGTTGTCCAGCGAACAAAAGCCCCATGGCTTGTGGATGGCCGACATCGAGATCTTGACGCCCGACGCCTGGGTGGGCGTACCACCCGACCTCACAGCCGCACAAACGGCCCTGCAGTCGGTGTTGCAGAGCATGCAAGAGCAAGCCCCCGACGCCTTGATGGATTGGCCCCTACAGCCTCCCTTTGCTTGGACCGACAGCGGCTGGTTGGCCAACCGCTGGGCCGAGCTGCTGCCCCTGCCCTTGGCCACGCGCCAACAACTCATGTCATTGGACAATCCCTTGTTGCGCTTGGAGCTGGTCTGCGACCTGCTGGAGCAACACGGCGTGCGCGGCTAAAGCCTGTCAGGGCAACAAAGCCAGCGACTGCATGTAGCGCGGCGAGACCATCAGCTCATCCCAGTCCGGTGAGGCTTGGGTGGGCAACAGCGCCAGTCGACGTTCCTCGCTGGCCGGATTGGGTTGCCATTCACGGTGCATCCACGCGCGCGACAATGCTTCAATGGCTTCATCAATGGGCGCGCCACCGTCCACAACCGATTGGTTGCACAAGAGCACCATGTCGCAACCCGCGTCCAAGGCCGCCAAACTGGCTTGGGCAAAGCTCAGGGTTTGGCCTTGGATCTGGCGCGCCGCGGCCATGCTCAGGTCGTCGCTGAAGATGGCGCCGGTGAAGCCCAAACGCTGGCGCAACACCGCTTGTAGCCAACGCGCCGAATAACCGGCCGGACAGTTGTCCACTTTCGGGTAGATCACGTGGGCCGGCATAACGGCTTGCAAGCTTGCTGAGAGCCAGGCGTAGGGCAAGGCGTCATCGGCCAAGATGGTGCTGAGGCTTCGCGTGTCCACGGCCAGGGCCACATGCGAGTCGGCACGGGCAAAGCCATGACCGGGGAAGTGTTTACCGCAATTGCCCATGCCGCTGAGCGCCAAGCCGTGCATCAGGCTTTGCGCCAACAGGGCCACGGTGCGGGGGTCGCGGCCAAAGGAGCGGTCGCCAATGACGGCGCTGTCGCCGTGGTTCAAATCGAGCACGGGCGTGAAGCTCATGTCCACGCCACAAGCGCGCAACTCGGCACCCAAGACATAACCGGTGGCCACGGCGGCGTTGGTGGCGCGCAGCACCGACGCGCCGGGCATCTCACCACGGCGCTCGGGTTCGGCCCACAGCGCGCCCAAGGCCGCCATCGGTGGCAGGTGGGTGAAGCCGTAGGTGCGAAAGCGCTGCACACGGCCGCCCTCGTGGTCAACCGCGATCAGCAGGTCCTCGCGCACGGCCTTGATGTCGCGGCACAAGGCCGTGAGCTGCTCACGCCCCTGCCAGTTGCGACCAAACAGGATCACGCCCCCCACCAAGGGATGGGCCAAACGCTGGCGGTCGGCATCGGTCAAGCTCAGGCCAGCCACATCGATGATCAAAGGGGCGTGCAGGTTCATGGTGTTCTCACAAAGGGATGTGTTCAACAACGACCACGCTGGTGGCGTAATCGGTTTCGTCGCTGACGGTGACGTGGGCGCGCCAGCCCTGGGCTTCAAACCAGGTCTTGAGCTCGCCCGACAAACGGACATAGGGCTGGCCGCTGGGGTGGTTGAGGATTTCGCAATCGCGCCAGGTCATGGGCATGCGCATGCCCAAGCCCACGGCTTTGCTGAACGCCTCTTTGGCCGAAAAGCGCGTGGCCAAGTAACGCACACCGCGACCTGGCCAACGCTGGCTGCGCTGCTGCCACACGCGCTGCTCGGCCTCACCGAGCACGCGCTTCACAAAGCGCTCGCCGTGGCGTTGCCAGGCGGCTTCGATGCGCCGCACATCGCAGATGTCGTTGCCGATGCCCACGATCGCGGCGGCCACCTTCATGGTCGCTTCAAACACGCCAAATAAGCCGCCACGGTGGCGCTGTAGCCCCGCTCCAAAGCGTCGGCCATCAGGGCGTGCCCAATCGAGACCTCCAACAGACCCGGCACCGCTTGGGCAAAGCCCGCAAGGTTGTCCAGGTTCAAGTCGTGGCCAGCGTTCACACCCAAGCCTGCATCGATCGCGGCTTGGGCGGCCAAGGCAAAACGCTGCAACTGTGCGGCGCGCTGTGGGGTGTGCCAAGCCGCGGCATAGGGTTCGGTGTAGAGCTCCACCCGGTCGGCGCCCACCGCGCGCGCCGAGGCCATGGATGGAGCGTCAGCGTCCATGAACAAACTCACCCGAGCACCCAGCACCTGGGCTTGGGCGATGAGGGGGCGCAAGCGATCGGCGTCGGCGGGGAAAGACCAACCGTGGTCGCTGGTGAACTGCCCTTCGCTGTCGGGCACGAAGGTCAGCTGGTCGACCCGACCACCCAAGCGGCAGACGGTCTGGGCCACGTCCATCAGGTTGTGAAAGGGATTGCCCTCGATGTTGAATTCGCGCCCCGGCCAATCGCGCATGAGCTCGGCCAAATCCCACACATCTTGCGGGCGAATGTGGCGCTCATCGGGCCGGGGGTGCACGGTGATGCCGTGGGCACCGGCGCGCAAACACAGCTGCGCGGCGCGGGTGACCGACGGGATGCCGAGGTGGCGGGTGTTGCGCACCAAGGCAACTTTGTTGAGGTTGACCGACAAAGCGGTTCGGGGGTGAGCGGTCATGGCGGGGCGCGGTTGAGGGCTTGAACGTCGAGCATCAATTGGCGGGTTTTGAACACCTGCACACCGCTATGGTAGTGCAGCAAGGCCCGCAAGGGTCGGCGAAGGGCTGTCGCGCAACTGGCGCAGGCTTGCCAGACGGCGCGAGCGTCCTGCGTGTCGTCCAAGGCGGCTTGGAGTGCCAAGGCCTGCTCG
This sequence comes from Pseudomonadota bacterium, assembly GCA_041176905.1. Classification (GTDB taxonomy): domain Bacteria; phylum Pseudomonadota; class Gammaproteobacteria; order Burkholderiales; family Burkholderiaceae_C; genus Hydrogenophaga. Next base: position 19,363 of record JBEDCE010000004.1, on the reverse strand, counting down.
CCCGTGAGCGTGTGGGACTCTTGGGCACGGGCCGGCCGAAGACCGTTTTCCGCATCGATCACGTAATGCGCTTGTGGTTGCACGGCTGCCAAGGTGCTGCCCTCGTGGGCCAAATCGGGCAAGAGACCGACCTCGCGCAACAAGACCAGTTCAAAGGCGCGCAGCACCCAAGCCTGTGCTTCGACATTGGCCGCAAGCAACTCGACGGCGTTGCGGTAGTGGTCAAACAAACGCGGGTGGGGGTCATCGCGGGCGAGCAAACGCAGCAGCAATTCGTTGAGGTAACTGCCCGCGAGCAAAGCCTCGCCGGTGGGCATGACGTGCCCGCCTTGCCACTGCGCGGCTTTGAGCGTGCGCACCTCGGTATCACCCCCCCAAGACAGCAGCAAAGGCTGCAAGGGCAACAAGACCGGGCGAAATTGGGAGGTGGGTCGTTTGACCCCTTTGGCCACCAAGGCCATGCGGCCGTGGTGACGGCTGAACACCTCTAAGACCAAACTGGCTTCGCTCCAGTCGTAGCGGTGCAGCACAAAGGCCGGTTCATCGGTGAAGCGGCGCTGGGCCATCACTCATAACCGAAGGAGCGCACCCGAGCATCGTCGTCGGCCCAACCCGAGCGCACCTTGACCCACAGCTCCAAGAACACCTTGCAGTCCCAGAGCTTTTCCAGTTCTTGACGGGCTTCGGAGCCGATGCGTTTGAGCTTCTCGCCCTTCTCGCCAATCACCATGCCTTTGTGACCCTCGCGCTCGACGACGATGGTCGCGGCGATGCGCTTCATGCGGCCCTCTTCCTCGAACTTGTCGATGACCACCGTGGAGGTGTAAGGCAACTCATCACCCGTCAGGCGAAAGAGTTTTTCGCGCACCATCTCGCTGGCCATGAAACGCTCGCTGCGGTCGGTCAGGTCATCGGGTGCGGCCATCCAAGGCTGCTCTGGCAGGTATTTCTCGCAAATCGCAAACATGCGTTGAATGTCTTTGCTGTTCTTGGCCGACATGGGCACAAACTCGGCAAAGGGGTGGCGCTCTTGCATGCTCTGCAGCCAAGGCGCGAGATCGCCGCGGCGGTGCACCAGATCGAATTTGTTGGCCAGCAAAATCACCGGCACATTGGTGGGCAGCAAAGACAGCACTTTCGCATCGGCCGAATTGAACTGCCCGGCTTCCACCACAAACACGATCAGGTCCACGTCGTTGACTGCGCCGAGCACGGTTTTGTTCAGCGCGCGGTTGAGGGCATTGCCGTGGCGTGTTTGGAAACCCGGTGTGTCCACGAACACGAACTGGCTGGCACATTCGGTGCGAAAACCGGTGATGCGGTGGCGCGTGGTCTGTGCTTTGCTGGAGGTGATGCTGATTTTCTGTCCCACCAAGGCGTTGAGCAAGGTGGACTTGCCGACGTTGGGCTTGCCGACGATGGCGACATAACCGCAACGCTGAGTACCCACCACTTCGGCGGCCTCGGTGGCCGTGGCGCGCACGCCGCCCAAGGCTTGGGCCAACATGGCGTCGAGGTCATTTTTGGAAGGCTTGGGGGTCGGTGTGTTCATGTCTCTTGGAGGTGTTCGAGCATCGCCGCCGCAGCGGCCTGCTCGGCGGCGCGGCGCGAAGCACCAATGCCCCGCTCGCAGTGGCCGGTTTCGGTGATCAAACATTCGACATCGAAAGTCTGGCGGTGGGCTTCGCCTTGGGTCCCGACCACGCGGTACAGAGGCAACTTCATCTTGCGCCCTTGCAACCATTCTTGCAAGGCAGTCTTGGGGTCTTTACCCAAGGCGCTCATCTGCGCGTTGAGCTCCAAGCCGCTGTAGAGGCGGCGCACCAAGGCACTGGCGGCTTCAAACCCGGCATCGAGGTAAACCGCGCCGATGATGGCTTCCAAAGCATCGGCCAAAATCGAAGGGCGCTTGTGACCACCCGAGCGCTTTTCGCCATCGCCGAGTTTGAGCACTTGGGGCAAACCGATGCGCGTGGCGATGTCGAACAGGGTTTCTTGCTTGACCAAGTTGGCGCGCACGCGGGACAAATCGCCCTCGGGCAGGTCGGTGAGCGACTCGAACAGCAGGGCTGAGACGGCCAAGCTGAGCACCGAGTCACCCAAAAACTCCAAGCGCTCGTAGTGGTCGCTGGAGAAGCTGCGGTGGGTAATGGCGCGTTCCAACAAACGCGGCTGGTCAAACCGGTGCTGCAAACGGTCTTGCAGGGCCAACAACTCCAAGCTCAGGCCCATGTGATCCCCTGTCGCAGCACGTTCATTCAAACCCGCCGATACGGCCGAGGTTGCCGAAGTTCATCCACACAAAAAAGGCCTTGCCCACGATGTGGCTCTCAGGCACAAAACCCCAATAACGCGAATCCAGCGAGTTGTCGCGGTTGTCGCCCATCATGAAATAGTGACCAGCAGGGACTTTGCACACCACCCCTTCGGCGCTGTAGTGACACCCCTCGCGCCCAGGGAATTCGCTGGCACCCCCCACAAACGCGGGACGACCTTCGTCGTTGAGGACGTTGTAACGGCGCTCGCTCAAGGTCTCGCGCCACTGCTGGCTGTAGCGCAGCGAGTCGGCATCGAAAAACTCGGGCTGGGCTTGGGTGTCCACCGCTTGACCGTTGATGGTCAAACGTTTGTTGAGGTAAGCCACTTCGTCACCAGGCACACCCACCACGCGCTTGATGTAGTCCAGTGTGGGCTGGGGTGGGTAACGGAACACCATCACGTCACCGCGCTCGGGTGCGTGGTTGTCGATGATCTTGGTATTGACCACGGGCAAGCGCACACCGTAGTGAAACTTGTTCACCAAGATCAGATCGCCAACATGCAGCGTCGGGATCATGGAGCCCGAGGGAATCTTGAAGGGCTCGAACAAAAACGAACGCAACACAAAAACCGCCAAGATGACGGGAAACAAACCTGCGGTCCAATCGAGCCACCAAGGTTGCTGCAACAGGGCTTGACGGGTGGCGGCGCTGGCATCGGTGTCGACTTGGGTGATGCCTTGACGAGCGAGTTCGGCAATGCGCTGGGCTTGGGCGGCGTCGGCACGGTCGGCGGCGCGGCGGCGCTCGGGCAAGAAGTAGGCCTTCTCCAGCACCCAGTACACACCGGTCACCAGAACCGCCAGCAAGAGCAGCAACGCAAAGTTGCCCTCGAAGAGGCCCATGTACCAAGCGCCGGTGTAAGACGCGAACGCGGCCAAAACCACGGCGGTGAAAGACGACATGATGGCGTTCATCAATCTTCCACCTGCAAAATCGCCAAGAAGGCTTCTTGGGGCACTTCGACCGAACCGATTTGTTTCATGCGTTTCTTGCCTGCTTTTTGTTTCTCAAGGAGTTTTCGCTTGCGGCTGATGTCGCCGCCATAGCATTTTGCCAGCACGTTTTTGCGCAACGCCTTGATGGTTTCTCGGGCGATGATGTTGCCCCCAATGGCCGCCTGAATGGCCACGTCGAATTGCTGGCGGCTGATGATTTCGCGCATCTTGGCGGTGACCGCGCGGCCGCGGTACTGCGATTGGCTGCGGTGCACAATGATGGACAGGGCGTCGACCTTCTCGCCGTTGAGCAAGATGTCGACCTTGACCACGTCCGAGGCGCGGTACTCTTTGAACTCGTAGTCCATGGAAGCGTAGCCGCGGCTCACGCTCTTGAGCTTGTCAAAGAAGTCCAACACGATCTCGCCCAAGGGCATCTCGTAGGTCAGCATGACCTGCTTGCCGTGGTAAGCCATGTTCATTTGCACGCCGCGCTTTTGGTTCGCCAAGGTCATGACCGCGCCCACATATTCCTGCGGCATGTAGAGGTGCACGGTCACGATGGGTTCGCGGATTTCTTCGATGCGCCCCACTTCGGGCATCTTGGACGGGTTCTCGACCTTGACCACCTCGCCATCGGCGCGCATCACCTCGTAGACCACGCTGGGGGCGGTGGTGATCAGGTCTTGATCGAATTCGCGCTCCAAACGCTCCTGCACGATTTCCATGTGCAAAAGGCCCAAGAAGCCACAGCGGAAACCAAAACCCAAGGCCTGTGACACTTCGGGCTCGTAACGCAGGGCCGAGTCGTTGAGTTGCAGTTTCTCGAGCGCGTCGCGCAGTTGGTCGTACTCGCTGGCCTCTGAAGGGTACAAGCCAGCGAACACCTGGGGCTGGATTTCTTTGAAACCCGGCAAGGCTTCGGTGGCAGGGCCGAGGTTGTTGGGCAGCTTCTTTTCCAGCGTGATGGTGTCGCCCACCTTGGCTGCGGCCAGCTCCTTGATACCGGCGATGATGTAGCCCACCTCACCGGCGTTGAGCGAGTCACGCGGCTGGTTGGCCGGGGTGAACACCCCCAAGTTGTCGGCGTTGTAAACGGCGTGGGTGGCCATCATCGTGAAGCGCTCGCCCTTGAGCAGGCGGCCATCGACCACACGCACCAACATGACCACACCCACGTAGGTGTCGAACCAGCTGTCGACGATCATCGCGCGCAGAGGCGCCTCTGGATTGCCTTGGGGTGGCGGAATGTGGGCCACCACGGCTTCGAGAATGTCTTCCACGCCCATGCCCGTTTTGGCCGAGCAGGGAATGGCGTTGGTCGCGTCGATACCGATCACATCCTCAATCTCGACCTTGGCGTTGTCAGGGTCTGCGTTGGGCAGGTCCATCTTGTTGAGGACAGGCAGGACTTCCACACCCAACTCCAAGGCCGTGTAGCAGTTGGCCACGGTTTGCGCTTCCACGCCTTGGCTGGCGTCGACCACCAACAAAGCGCCTTCGCACGCCGAGAGCGATCGACTGACCTCATACGAGAAGTCGACGTGGCCAGGGGTGTCGATCAGGTTCAGGTTGTAGACCTGACCGTCCTTGGCTTTGTATTGGAGGGCCGCGGTTTGCGCCTTGATGGTGATGCCGCGCTCTTTCTCGATGTCCATCGAGTCGAGCACCTGCTCGCTCATCTCGCGGTCCGACAAACCGCCGCAGCGGGAAATGATCCGATCGGCCAAGGTGGACTTGCCGTGGTCGATGTGCGCGATGATCGAAAAATTGCGAATGTGATGCATCAAAAAATCCGTTCGGCGCGGTCCTGCAAGACCCCACGCTCGAATTCAAAAGCCATAAAAAAGGGCGCGTCAGTGTTTGACGCGCCCAGAACCAACAATCAATGGCAACTGCGATAGTTGGGGTTTCATTGTAGGCAAAAAGCCCCTTTGGCAAACCCTCGCAACGGCCATTTCCGCTTGTTGCAGCGCAACAACATGAAACTCATACACAGCTTATCCACAAGCTGGTGTCGTGTCTGAACCACGTCCAACGACCCTGGGCGAGGTCACCGAAACAAAATCCCACATCGGACCAATTTGATCCCCTATAAAGGTCACCAAAATCGCCATTGGGTCCGATTTTAACGAAATCCAAAACCTTGAAAAATTAACGGTGTGAGTGTTTACTAACAATCCACAGCTTATCAAAGACCCCACAGCACCGACCTTGTCGCAAAATGAACACCCCAAGCGCAAAAAAACCCCAATACCCGCCTGAATCGGATGGTTTTATCGATGCCGAGGTAGGGTAACTCAGCGGGGTTCTGGTCGTATCACCGTGTATTGGGCCCACTCCCCGCGGCGAAACAACACACTCATAGGTTTGCTGAGGTCTTGTTTGGCCAACACCGCTTCCAGGGATTTGAGGTGCTTGATTTGTTCGTTGGCCACCGAAACGATGACGTCGTCCTCGCGCAATCCCGCGCGAGCCGCAGGCCCCTCGGCACTGACCACGACCACGCCACCTGGCACGCCAAGGGCTTTCTTTTGTGCTTCCGACAAGTCGATCAAACCCAAGCCCAAACCCTTGACCACCATACTCTTCGGTGCGGGTGCAGACGGCGTTGCTTCGGCTCGGGGAGCCTCACCCTCAATCTCTGCCACGGTGATGCTCAGATCGCGCTGGGCGCCACGGCGGAAGATGGTGATGCGACTCGCCGTGCCCGGTGCGGTGTTGCCCACCAATCGGGGCAAATCGGCGGAGCGCTCGATGGCTTTGCCATCAAAGCGCACGATGATGTCACCCGGCTCCAAACCCGCTTTGGCCGCGGGTGAGTTGGGTTCCACGCCGCGCACGAGTGCGCCACGCGCCTGGCCCAAACCAATCGACTCGGCCACCTCTTTGCTCACCCGATCAATCTGCACGCCGATGCGCCCACGGCTCACCCGCCCCTTCGTGCGCAGCTGCTCAGACACGCGAACCGCTTCGTCGATCGGAATGGCAAACGAAATGCCCTGAAAGCCCCCCGATCGCGAATAAATTTGGCTGTTGATACCCACCACTTCACCGCGCATGTTGATGAGTGGGCCGCCTGAGTTGCCGGGGTTAATGGCGACATCGGTTTGAATAAAGGGCAGGTAATCACCCGTGTCGCGCTGTTTGGCACTCACGATGCCGGCCGTCACGGTGTTGTCCAAACCAAAGGGCGAACCAATCGCCATGACCCACTCGCCCACCCGCAAGCGGCTGACGTCGCCAATTTTCACGGGCGACAAACCCAGCGCCTCGACCTTGACCACCGCCACGTCGGTGCGTTTGTCGGCGCCGATCACACGGGCTTTGTACTCGCGCTGGTCGGCCAAGGTGACCAAGAGCTCGTCGGCACCCTCAATCACATGGGCATTGGTCATGATGAAACCATCGGCCGTCAACACAAAACCCGAGCCCACGCCACTGGGCTGGGCCTCTTCGTCAGGGGGTCCTTGCCGCGGCGAACGCGGGCCAACACCGGGGGGCACGGGAATACCAAAGCGACGGAAAAACTCGAGCATCTGCTCATCCGGTGCGTTGGAGCCGGCCTTGGGTTTGGCCTTTTCCAAGGTTCGGATGTTGACCACCGAAGGGCCCACCACATCGACCAGCTCGGTGAAATCGGGCAATCCGCGCACCAACGGCGCGGGTTGCGCCCAAGCCGCTGGCAGGGGACTCAAAAGCGCCAGACACAGCGCTGCAGAGAACACACGTGCAGCCGGTGAGAGCGTGCGGACCGTTGACAGTGAAACAGAGGGGGTCAGGAGCTTGGCAATCATGGCGGTGGTCGAATCAAGGTTGAAGGAGCAAATGCTTGGACAAGCGTTGCAAGGTCTCGGGCGGCGCCTCTCCCATGGCGCTGACCCAATAAGGCCCCAGGGCCTGGGTCACGACCTGGGTGGCACCGCGCTGGGTTTGGGTCGGTGTGAACGGCGCATCGGCGCGAATGGGCTCCACAAACACCGACACCGAAGCCAAGCCATCACTGAAGATGCAGTGCGCTCGTACCGACAGCGCTGGGGCATCGGTTTCGGCGCGCTGGTAGCAACTCATGGCAGAAAAACCCAACATGGACTCAGGCTTGAGTCGTACATATGGTGGCCAAGTGCTCTTTTTCAAGGCCCGCGGCTTGACCACATAGCCATCGGTGTTCTTCATGCGCTGTTCCAAGGCCTGCATGCTGACCGATGCCCCGAGTTGCAACTCCGTGTAGGCCACCTGCTCCAGCACCGCACCACGGCCATCCAAGGTTTGCAACTTGATGACCACCCCCGTTTGCGCCTCGGTCCAGATGCGGTAACCCCATCGGGATGCGTCGTGCGGCAACAGCTCCACGACCTTGGCGTCGTGGCCCGCCACGCGCTGCACACCGCCTTCACGCAATCGGTATAGGCGATCCAATGATTCGCCGTTGGCCCGCCAGCGCATGGGCAACAAGCCCAGCGATTCGCGCTGGTCCGTGTACGCTATTTTTTTGTCGTGCGCAAAAGTGATGACCTCGCTGTTGCGCCGGATGGTGGTTCGCGCAGGGCCTGAAAGGCTGTCAACACGCTCCATCTGGGTGGTTCGATCGCACACGTGCCAAACCTTGGAGACCGAGAGTTCTTCCCCAGCGCTGACCACCAGGGTGCCGGTGTAGGCGCGGCCACGGGTGGCCTCTTGGGTTTTCGACAACCAGTCGTCCACCGTGCCCGCAACCGCGGATGCCGCCAACAGACCCCAACCCCCAACGACCGCCCAGCGGGCCCAGCGCCAGCGACCAAACGCAGGTATGAGTGGTGTGAAGTGGGGCATGAAAGGTCCTGGGGTTACGGCGTGGTGTGCAAAGTGACATTGCGCAAAAATCCGGTGCTGACTTGCAAGGCTCCGCCATCGCCCAACTCACGGTGTTCCTGCAAAAGCTCTTCGAGCACGGGGTCGCGCATCATGGGTCCGGCAGCGCTAGACAACCACACGGTGTCCTGCCCTTGCGCCAAGGTGGCGCTGTCTGGTGCCGACTGCTCGAGCAGGCCCCACGTGACGGTGCTGATGGCCACGAAAGATGCCGCCAAGGCCCAACGGCGCCAAAACACGGGATCGTTGGCCGCGGGGACCGGCGACAAGGCTGCATTGGCACGGACCACCAAAGGACCAATGGTTTGGTATCGGGCCCACACGGCTTGGAGCTGTGGGTCGCGTTCAATGGCCGCCATCAACCCATCAACCTCGGTGGCGCTGAGCTCGCCATCGACCAGCGCCGACAGGCATTCGCGCCAATGATCGGCTTCGATTTGAGCCGGACTGGGGGACGTTTGCGTCATGGTTTCGTTCATCTTCACCACCGTTTGCCTGTTTGATGCTCCAACATCGGTTGGATGCGAGCCGAAATGGCCTCACGCGCCCGGAAAATCCGCGAGCGCACGGTGCCAATCGGACAACCCTGAGCCAGGGCAATGGCCTCATAGCTCAAACCCTCCAATTCACGCAACTCAATCGCGGTGCGCAAATCAGGGGGCAATGCCGCCATGGCATCGTTGACCGCCTGCGCAATTTCACGACTGGCCAGCACCGATTCCGGCGTTTCGTTGTCGGCGCTGTAACCCCTTGGTTCCCGCCAAACGCTGGAAGTTTCATCGCCGTCCTCATCGACCGTGTCTGGCGCGAAAACCAAAGGATCCCGCTTCATCACCATCAGCCGTTTTTTCGCGGTATTGACAGCGATTCGATACAGCCAGGTGTAGAACTGGGCATCTCCGCGGTATTGCGGCAAAGCGCGGTAAGCGCGGATGAAGGTTTCTTGAGCGATGTCGGGCACGGCATCGACGTCTCTGACCATGCGGCCGATGAGTCGCTCCACCCGACGTTGGTACTTGATGACCAACAAATCAAAGGCCCGCTTATCACCGTCCAAGCAGCGTTGCACCAGTAAGCTGTCGCTGTTGGGCAGGGGTCGAACAGGTTCATCGGGCGGCGTCATTCGCACCGAATATACCTGCCCACAGCGCTCATTGGCCGATGGCCGATGAAATCAAAGCACGACGCAAGGGCAACCAGTCGTGCGGTGCATCGTGGTGCTGCGCCCAGACCCAATGGGAGTGACCAAGCCCGTCCAGCATTCGCAAGCCCAAGACACGGTTGCTCTGCCAAACCACGGACACCGTCACCAAGGCGGCTCGGCCCACCTCGGGCTGCCAAACCCACTCGCCGGCAGACACCTCTCCAGGCTCACAACGCCAAGTCAGTTGCCCCTTGGGTATCCGTGCCAAATGAAGCGCCACGGCACCCACCGCGCACAACCACAAGACCAGCGCCACGGCAAGGTCCATGCCGCTGGGTGCTTGACCCCAGACTGCAACAGCAAGACCAGCCAATGCCACGAGCACCAAAGCCAGCCACAGCACACGGTCGTACCATGCGCAAGGCCCCACCGGATAGGTCACCGATGGGGCCTCGTGCATGGCGTGCTCAGAGCAGGTTTAAATGCGACGAAACACCAGCGTGCCGTTGGTGCCACCAAAACCAAAGTTGTTTTTGACGGCCACATCGATCTTCATATCGCGGGCGGTGTTGGCGCAATAGTCCAAATCACACTCGGGATCTTGATTGAAGATGTTGATGGTCGGCGGGCTCTTTTGGTGGTGCACCGCCAGCACCGTGAAGATGCTTTCAATGCCACCGGCACCGCCGAGCAAATGCCCGGTCATGGACTTGGTGGAATTGACCACGGTGCGGTGGGCGTGATCGCCCAAAGCCGCTTTGATGGCGTTGGTTTCGTTCACATCCCCCAGCGGGGTAGAGGTACCGTGGGCGTTGAGGTAGTCGACTTGGTCGGTGTTCACACCCGCATTTTTCAAAGCATTGACCATGGCGCGTCGTGGGCCATCCATGCTGGGCGCGGTCATGTGGCCCGCGTCGGCGCTCATGCCGTAGCCGGAGAGCTCAGCGTAGATCTTGGCGCCACGCGCTTTGGCGTGTTCGTACTCTTCCAAGACCATGACGCCAGCGCCTTCGCCCAGCACAAAGCCGTCGCGGTCCTTGTCCCAAGGACGGGACGCGGTCGCAGGGTCGTCGTTGCGGGTCGACAAAGCGCGCATGGCAGCAAAACCACCCACACCCAAAGGCGAGACCGTGGCTTCGGAACCGCCGGCCACAATCACGTCGGCGTCGCCGTACTCGATCTTGCGAGCGGCTTCACCGATGCAGTGAAGACCCGTGGTGCACGCCGTGACCACGGCCATGTTGGGGCCTTTGAAACCAAAACGCATCGAAACATGACCCGAGATCATGTTGATGATGGACGCGGGCACAAAAAAAGGCGAAATGCGGCGGGGGCCCCGAGCGGTCAATTCGGCGTGGGTGTTTTCGATCAGCGGTAAACCGCCAATGCCCGAACCGATGATGACGCCAATGCGGGTGGCTTGATCTTCACCCAAGGCGTCGCCCGTGGGCAGACCAGAATCGACCACGGCCTGGTGGGCCGCAGCGATGCCGAAATGAATGAAGCTGTCCATCGTGCGCGCTTCTTTGGCGCCGATATATGACTCCAAATCAAAACCTTTGACCTCACCCGCGATCTTGCAGGAAAAAGCCTCGGTATCAAATTTGGTGATCAGGCCAATACCAGATTGGCCGGCCAAGAGTTGGTTCCAAGCCGCATCGACCGTGTTACCCACAGGACTGATGCAACCCAGACCGGTCACGACAACGCGACGACGGGTCATTGGTGTACTCCCACGCGATGAGTGGCGTGATGCTGACCGCCTCGGTTCACGTCGGTGTTCCGAGGCTGGCCTGTGGGGCCCTTAGGCTTTTTGGTGGGCCATCGCGTAGTCGATGGCGTTTTGAACGGTGGTGATCTTTTCGGCGTCTTCGTCCGGAATTTCGATACCGAATTCGTCTTCCAAGGCCATGACCAGTTCCACCGTGTCCAGGGAGTCGGCGCCCAAGTCGGCCACAAAGGCTTTTTCCTTGGTGACTTGGCTCTCTTCCACGCCGAGTTGTTCGGCAATGATTTTCTTCACACGTGCTTCGATATCGCTCATAGATCCCTCTGAGGGTGGTTGAAATTACAGGATGTATTTTACATTAGGCCATGAACATGCCGCCATTGACGTGCAGCTCTTGTCCGGTGATGTAACCCGCCAGCGGACTGGCCAAAAACGCCACGGCATGGGCGATGTCAGCGGGTTTGCCCAAATGGCCCAAGGGGATTTGCCCCAACAAAGCCTTTTGTTGCTCTTCGGCCAACGACGCGGTCATGTCGGTTTCAATGAACCCAGGGGCCACGCAGTTAACGGTGATGTTTCGGCTGCCCAACTCACGCGCCAAGGCGCGGGTCATACCAGCCACGCCCGCTTTGGCTGCGGCGTAGTTGGCTTGGCCGGGGTTGCCCGAGGCCCCCACGACGCTGGTGATGTTGATGATGCGCCCGTAGCGCTGTTTCATCATGGGTTTGATGGCGGCTCGGCTCATGCGAAAGACCGCCTTGAGGTTGGTGTCGAGCACAGCGTCCCAGTCATCGTCTTTGAGGCGCATGGCCAGCATGTCGCGGGTGATGCCGGCGTTGTTGACCAAGACCTGCAAGCCCCCATGGGCGGTCACGATCTCGTCCATCAGCGCTTGCGCTTGGGCCACGTCGTTGACGTCCAAACAAGCGCCGCGGCTGCCCGCTGGGGCCTGAGCCAAAGCGGCGGTGATTTTGGCCGCGCCGTCGGCGCTGGTGGCGGTACCGATGACGGTGAAGCCTTGCGCAGCCAAACCTTGAGCAATGGCCGCACCAATGCCGCGCGAAGCGCCGGTCACCAAGGCCACTGGGCCCGTCGATTTCGTTTCAGACATGTCGATACTTTCGTTTAAGCGGCGAGCAAGGCTTGGACTTCGGCCAAGCTGGCAGGATCGTAGAGGGCCACACCGGTCAAGGCCGGGTCGATGCGCTTGGCCATGCCCGCGAGCACCTTGCCGGGGCCACACTCCACCAAGAGGGTCGCACCCCGGGCTTGCATGGCCTTGACACATTCCACCCAGCGCACGGGGCCAAACGCTTGTCGGTACAGCGCATCACGGATGGCATTGGCATCGCTGGCAACCGACACATCGATGTTGTTGATCACCGGCAGCTGAGCGCTGGCCAAGGTGGTTTCGGCCAAGGCTTGCTTGAGCCGCTCGGCCGCAGGTTTCATCAAGCTGGAATGGAAAGGCGCGGACACCGACAACGGCAGAGCGCGTTTGGCGCCAGCGGCCTTGAGCATCTCGCAGGCTTTGTCGACCGCGGCTTTGCTGCCAGCGATCACGGTTTGGCCAGGGTCATTGAAGTTCACCGCCTCAACCACTTCGGCGCTGCCCGCACCAAAGGTGGCTTGCGCTTGGGCACAACCCGCGATCACAGCGGCCGCATCCAAACCCAAAATCGCCGCCATCGCACCGGTGCCCACGGGCACGGCCTCTTGCATCGCCGCGGCGCGCAGGCGCACCAAAGGCGCGGCTTGGCTCAAGGTCAACACCTCAGCGGCGACCAAAGCGGAATATTCACCCAAGGAATGACCGGCCACGGCCATGGGCAGAGCCCCACCCTCGGCTCGCCACACGCGCCAAGCGGCCACGGCCGCCACCAGCATCACGGGCTGGGTGTTGGTGGTCAGGGCCAAGGCTTCTTTCGGGCCTTCGTGGATCAACTGGGCGACATCTTCGTGCAAGGCATCGGAGGCTTCTTGCAGGGTTTGTGCCACCACGGGGTGGTCACCCCAAGCATCGAGCATGCCCACCGATTGGGAGCCCTGACCGGGAAAAACAAAAGCAACGTGGTTCATGGATGTGCTCAAGGGAAACGCTCTCTTAAAAATTCAACAACACCGCACCCCAGGTGAAGCCGCCGCCCACACCTTCGAGCATCAGGGTCTGACCCGGTTGGATGCGGCCATCGCGCACCGCACAGTCCAAGGCCAAAGGAATCGAAGCGGCCGAGGTGTTGCCGTGCTGGTCGACCGTCACCACCACCTTGTCCATGGAGAGCTTGAGCTTGCGCGCCGTGCTTTGCATGATGCGGATGTTGGCTTGGTGCGGGATGAGCCAATCGATGTCAGCCTCGGTTTTGCCCGCTTTGAGCAAGACCGCCCGTGCGGTCTGTTCCAACACCCCCACGGCGAGTTTGAACACGGCCTGACCGTCCATCTTGAGGGTGGGGTCGCCACTGATTTGGCCACCACTGACGTGGCCGGGCACACACAAAATACCGACGTGTTGGCCGTCGGCATGCAGGTCGCTGGCCAAGATACCGGGTGTTTTGCTGGCCTCCAAGACCACGGCACCAGCACCGTCACCGAACAAGACGCAGGTGGTGCGGTCGTTGAAATCCAAAATCCGAGAAAACACCTCAGCGCCCACGACCAAGGCCTTGCGAGCACTTCCGTTTTGGATCAAGGCGTTGGCCACGGTCAAGGCGTAAACAAAACCACTGCAAACGGCTTGCACGTCAAACACCGGGCAACCGCTGATGCCCAGCTTGTGCTGCAGGATCGCGGCGGTAGAAGGAAACACCATGTCAGGCGTAGACGTCGCCACGATGATGAGGTCAATGTCGGTGGGCTCAACACCGGAGGCTTGCATGGCTTGGCGACAAGCGTGCGCGGCCATGTCGCTGGCGAACTCGCCATCGGCGGCGAAGTGCCGCGCACGGATGCCGGTGCGCTCGACGATCCAGTCGTCGTTGGTCTCGATGCCACGGGCAGCCAAGTGATCGACCAAGTCTTGGTTACTCAGGCGGCGTTCGGGCAAATAGCTTCCCGTGCCTGTGATGCGGGCGTATGGGGTCATGAGCGGTGGTGTCAGGGTCAAATTCAAGCCGCTGGCGCGGCAGACGGTGCAGCGTCGGCCATGGCCGCCGCCATCAGGGGCTCGGCGTGGGCGATGCGCTCGCGCACATTGCTCAACAATTGGTTATGGGCTGCATCATAAGCCCGACCCAAGGCGTTCTCGAAGGCAAAGGCGTCGGCCGATCCGTGGCTCTTGAACACCAAACCGCGCAAACCCAACAAGGCCGCACCGTTGTAGCGACGGTGATCCACCCGCTTTTTAAAAGCCGATAACACCGGATACGCACAAATAGCACCTATTTTCGTGAAGATATTGCGTGAAAACTCTTGCTTCATGAAACCACTGATCATGCCCGCCAAGCCTTCGCTGGCCTTGAGGGCCACATTGCCCACAAAACCATCGCACACCACAATATCGACCGTGCCCGCAAAAATATCATTGCCTTCGACGTTGCCGTAAAAATTCAAATCGCCTGATTTCGCGGCATTTCGCAGCAAGATACCCGCTTTTTTGATGGTTTCATTGCCTTTGATCACCTCTTCGCCAATGTTGAGGAGGCCCACCGAAGGCGCTGGCTTGCCCGAAATCGCCACCACCAAGGCCGAGCCCATGACGGCAAATTGCAACAGGTGTTCGGCCGTGCAGTCCACGTTGGCGCCCAAATCGAGCACGGTGGTGCCACCACCTTTGGCGTTGGGCAACTGAGAGGCAATGGCTGGGCGGTCGATGCCGTCCAAGGTTTTGAGCACGTACCGGGCAATCGCCATCAAGGCGCCGGTGTTGCCCGCCGAGACCGCCACATCGGCCAAGCCGTCTTTGACTTGGGTGATGGCCACGCGCATAGAGGAGTCTTTTTTCTTGCGCAGCGCCGTCTCAACGGGGTCATCCATGGCGACCACCTCGCTGGCGTGCACCCAAGTACAACGGTCGTGCTGGGCCAATGCCGGGTAAGTTTGGGCCAAGTGGGGCAAGCCGACCAAGATCAGTCGGGCCTGCGGGTGGCGAGACAAAAATGCCTCACATGCGGGCATGGTGGCCGCGGGCCCCACATCTCCGCCCATGCAATCGACTGCAACGGTGATCATCTCAACACCTTACAAAGTGGCCTATCGGCTCGACGTCGAAACAAAAATGCCCGCGGGCAGCGGGCATTTCCCAAGGAACAGACCACAAGCGGCCGCGCCGAGGCGCCGCCACTGACGGTCTGTTCGAGCCATCAGGCTTCGGATTTGTTCTTCAGCACCTGACGACCACGGTAAAAGCCGTTGGGGCTGATGTGGTGGCGCAGGTGAACTTCACCGGTGGTGGGTTCCACGGCGGTGCCCGGTGTGGTCAAAGCGTTGTGCGAACGGTGCATACCGCGCTTGGAAGGGGACTTTTTGTTTTGCTGAACGGCCATGGTCGGCTCCTGGATTCGGGTAAAAAAACAGCACATTGGGTCAAAGACCCAACGACGAAAAAACATCCTGTGCGCCGGACCCGTGAAATCGTCACTGGCGCAAAGCCTGAGATTATAGCCCGAACGAATCGACTGGGGGCTCAATGTCCCACTTTTGGTCTCAACGACCTTTTTTGAGTTGGGCCAAGGCCGCAAACGGGTGCGGTCGCTCCTTGGGCTCTTGGGGGTCATCTTGTTGGGCCATTGGGATCGGGGTCGGGCAACGTTCGTGCATGGGCACCAAGGGCAGGGCCATCAGCAATTCGTCTTCAAGCAGCAACAAAACGTCTGGGCGCGGCTCCCAGGCCAGCACATCTTCCTCGCAACCGTCATCTTCCGCGGCGGCTTGGGTTTCGGTGGCCACGAAACGGAACCAGCGGTCCACCGACAAGGGGCTGACCACGCACGTCAGACAACGCTGACAGGTCAAGCCCAAAGCCGCTTGGGCGGTCACGTGCAACCAATGGGTGGGCTTGCCATCACCCAATGCGGGGCGAACCTCACCTTGGATGCGCCAGCGCACATGACCCCAATCCCCGTCCAAGGCCTCTTCGGACAAGCGATCAAAGTCGGCCAGCGGTGTGTCTTGGATCATCACCACGCCGGCCTGAGTGAAGGCGCGCACGTCGAGGCTTTTGGGGTTCCACACACTGGTGGGATCGGTGGGGGTCAGCGCTTGCATGCCGGCAGTGTAAATCAGCCCCCGGTTTGCAGACACAATAAGGACCATGAACGCGCCCACCGCCCACCGCCCTTTGATCCTGGGCTCCACCTCCGTCTACCGCCGCGAACTGCTCAGCCGATTGCGCCTGCCCTTCACGGTCGAGCGTCCTGAGGTCGACGAGACACCGCTGCCCGAAGAAAAACCCGCCGATTTGGCCCTGCGACTGGCTTTGGCCAAAGCACAGGCCGTGGCCGCGCGACACCCCACGGCCGTGGTGATTGGCAGCGACCAAGTGGCCGACCTGCACGGCGAGCCCTTGGGCAAACCGGGCGACCACGCCCGTGCGGTCATTCAACTCCAGCGCATGCGCGGGCAAACCGTGGTGTTTCAAACCGCGGTGGCGGTGGTGTGCCAAGCCAGCGGGTTTTCACAAGTGGCGCTGGCCCCTGTTCGGGTGGTGTTTCGCTCACTCAGCGACGAGGCCATCGAACACTATCTGCGCGCTGAAACGCCTTACGACTGTGCGGGCAGCGCCAAGAGCGAAGGTTTGGGCATTGCCTTGCTGGAGCGCATCGACAACGACGACCCCACCGCCTTGGTGGGTCTGCCCTTGATTCGCACCTGCGAATTGCTGCGTGCCGCTGGCTGCGAGTTGCTGTGAGCGCCGCCCCCCACCTGGGCACCTTGTATTTGGTGCCGACCCCCTTGGACTTCGGTGTCAACACCGACAGCCCGATCGCGCAACACCTGCCTGAGAGCACCTTGCGGGTGGCCGCCGGGCTGCGGCACTGGATCACAGAAAACGCCAAGTCCACGCGGGCGTTTTTGAAACGCGTGCAAACCACCCACGGCCTGGCCGACACGCTGCAAACCTTGAGCATCCAAGAGCTGCCTCGGCACGTGCACAAAAAAGGCGACCACAGCCCCGAAGGCGACGATGCGGCTCAACTGCGGGCCTTGTTGGCGCCAGCCTGTACCGGACACGACATGGGTTTGGTGAGCGAAGCGGGCATGCCCGCGGTGGCCGATCCCGGCGGCTCGATCGTGCGCGCCGCGCACCGTTTGGGCATTCGGGTGGTGCCCATGCAGGGCTCGGTGTCGCTGATGTTGGCCTTGGCCGCCAGCGGACTCAATGGGCAAGACTTCGCGTTCGTGGGCTACGTGCCGCAAGACGCCAGCTCGCGCAGCCAACGCATCCAAACACTGGAAGCCTTGGCGCTCAAATCAGGACAGACCCAGTTGTTGATTGAAACGCCCTACCGCAACGCCGCCCTGCTTGGGGCTTTGATTCAAACGCTCAAAGGCGAGACGCGCTTGGCGGTGGCTTGTGACATGGGTTTGCCCACCTCAGACACCCTCAGCGCCAGCGTGCGGGAATGGAAAGCCAACCCCGCTTGGTCGCAGCGCATCGGCAACGACCGCCCAGCGGTCTTCATGCTGGGTCGCTGAGGCGTCCCCTCACAATCCCAAGGATTGGATGTGCTGTCGCACCGAAGGCCCCAGCTCGGCATTGGCCAGGGCCATGTCGATGGTGGCTTGTAAAAAACCTTCTTTGCTGCCGCAGTCGTAGCGGCGGCCTTGGTAACGCAGGGCATAGACCTTTTCGCTGCCGATCAAAGCCGCAATGCCATCGGTCAATTGAATTTCACCACCGGCACCTCGGGGTTGGTGGCGAATGCGCTCGAACACCGATGGGCTCAGGATGTAGCGACCGGCCACCGCCAAGGTCGAAGGGGCTTGATCGGGGTGGGGCTTCTCCACCATGGCAAACACCTCGGCCAAGGCCTGGTTCACCCCGCGCACGTCCACCACGCCGTAGCGGCGCGTATCGGCGCGCGGCACGTCTTGCACGGCCAAGACCGTGCCCGGAGAAGCCTCGTAGGCTTGCACCATCTGGGTCAACACCGATGGACCACCTTGGGCTTCCAAACCCACCATCAAATCGTCGGCCAAGAGCACCGCAAAGGGCTCATCGCCCACCAGCTTTTCAGCGCACAACACGGCGTGCCCCAAACCCAAAGCGCGGGGTTGGCGCACGTAAAAACAATCCATGTCGTCGGGCTTGATGGCGTTGACCACATCGAGCAAAGCCTGTTTGCCCGCGGCCTCCAACTCGGCCTCCAGCTCGTAAGCCGTGTCGAAATGGTCTTCAATGGCGCGCTTGTTGCGGCCGGTGACGAAAATCATTTCGCGAATGCCCGCGGCATACGCCTCTTCCACGGCGTACTGCATCAGTGGTTTGTCCACCACCGGCAACATTTCTTTGGGAATCGCTTTGGTGGCAGGCAAAAAACGCGTGCCCAAACCACCCACCGGAAATACCGCTTTTCGAATCACGCCCATCTTCTTGCTTCCTTGTTCAATACCGTACGCGCTCAGCGCAAAGTCCAACCCGTTTGACTCAAGCGAGCCGCCACGCCTTGTCCCATGCTGGCACCGATCTGTTTGGCCAAGCGGGTGCTCCAATCTTCGCGCTGGGTGTAGTCAATCAACTCGGGGGCATTGACCACATCTC
The DNA here is from genome assembly GCA_041176905.1 of Pseudomonadota bacterium. Classification (GTDB taxonomy): domain Bacteria; phylum Pseudomonadota; class Gammaproteobacteria; order Burkholderiales; family Burkholderiaceae_C; genus Hydrogenophaga. Next base: position 684 of record JBEDCE010000004.1, on the reverse strand, counting down.
GGGCCACCGCATCCAAATTGGACAACCCGTCCACCAAACCCAACACCACGGCTTGTTGACCGTTCCACACCAAGCCGCTGAAAGTGTCGGGGGTTTCCTTGAGTCGGTCGCCACGCCCTTCGCGCACCACAGCAATGAACTGCTGGTGGATGTCGTCGAGCATGGCTTGCACCACCGCTTGCTGCTTTTCATCGCTGGGGCTGAACGGGTCCAGAAAACCTTTGTTCTCACCCGCCGTCATGAGCCGCCGCTCAACCCCGATCTTGTCCATCAGGCCGGTGAATCCGAAACCGTCCATGAGCACGCCGATGCTGCCCACCAAACTGGCCTTGTCGGCGTAAATTTCGTCGGCGGCCACGGCAATGTAATAAGCCGCCGAGGCGCAGGTTTCCTCCACCACGGCATACACTTTTTTATCGTGCAGGGCCTTTAGCCTGCGTATTTCATCGTTGATGATGCCGGCTTGGACGGGGCTGCCACCGGGCGAGTCGATCAGCAAGACCACGGCTTGGGCCGAAGGCTCTTCAAAGGCCGCGCGCAAGGAACTCACAATCGACGCGGCGTTGGCTTCAGCGTCCGAGGCGATCGCTCCACGAATTTCAACCACGGCGGTGTGCGCCGACGTGGGTCCCGAGGGCACACTGGGCCCCCACCAGAACACGGCCGCCACCAAGACCATGGTGC
>JBEDCE010000003.1:0-31936 GCA_041176905.1 Pseudomonadota bacterium | reverse complement strand
CCCTGCGCGGTATGGCCACCGACGGCATCCGTTACACCGGTTTTTTGTACGCCGGTTTGATGATCACGCCCGACGGCCGCATCAAAACCTTGGAGTTCAATTGCCGCATGGGCGACCCCGAGACCCAACCCATCATGATGCGTTTACGCAGCGACCTCGCGCAGGTGCTCTTGGCCGGTGCCAACGGCCAGTTGAACGGTTTGAGCTTGGACTGGGACGAGCGCGTGGCATTGGGTGTGGTCTTGGCCGCACACGGCTACCCTTTGTCGCCCCGCAAGGGCGACGCCATCACCGGGCTGCCGCAGGACAAGGAACAGACCATGGTCTTTCACGCCGGCACGCAGTCGGTCAACGGCCAGGTGCAGACCGCCGGTGGGCGTGTGTTGTGTGTGACGACCTTGGCCGCGAACGTCGCCCAAGCCCGCGAACAAGCGCAAGCTGTGATCCAGGGTATCGCGTTTGACGGCATGCAACACCGCCGAGACATCGGCCACCGCGCCCTGTGAGCGGCCCACAAGCCTTGATGCCGCCACACCCCGTGGCCTTGCGTGCCCGTCCTTGGGCACACACCGTCCTGGGTTGGTTCGGCTGGCGTGTGGTGTTCGATGGTTTGCCCGCACGCCAAGGCGTGTTTGTGGTCTACCCCCACACCAGCAACTGGGACTTCCCGCATGCGGTCATGGCCAAATGGGCTTTGGGTTTGGACCTGAAGTTTTGGGCCAAAGACAGTTTGTTTCGCGTGCCCTTGTTTGGCACTTGGCTGCGTTGGATCGGCGGCGTGTCCTTGTCCCGCAAAGGTTCACAAGGCGCGGTGTCGGAGATGTTGGCGCACTTTGCGCACGCCCGGCGCGAAGACCGTTTTTTTTGGTTGGCGCTTTCACCCGAGGGCACGCGCCGGCGCACCGAGGGTTGGCGCAGTGGTTTTTACCAAGTGACCTTGGGGGCTGACGTGCCGCTGGCCTTGGTTCGGTTGGACTACGCCCGCAAGACCGTGGACGTGAGCGCGTTTGTGCGTTTGTCGGGCGATGTCACGGCGGACTACGCGCACATGGCCGAGGTGCTGGGGTCTTCAACCGGCCGACGCGCCGACCAAGCCAGCCCGATTCGCCCCATCCCACGTTGACTATTTCGGAGAACAGCACATGTTGAGCAATGACAGCGTTCGCAGCTATTTGATGGGTTTGCAAACCCGCATCACCTCGGCCATTGCCGAGATCGACGGCGGCGCTTTTTTGGTTGACCCTTGGCAAAAGCCCAGCGGCGAACAGCTGCAAGGCAACGGCGTGACCCAAATTCTGGAGGGTGGGGCGGTGTTTGAGCGCGCGGGCTGTGGTTTCTCGCACGTCACGGGCCCGCGCCTGCCGCCATCGGCCACCCAACACCGACCCGAGTTGGCCGGTGCGCCGTTTGAGGCCATGGGTGTGTCTTTGGTGTTTCACCCCCGAAACCCCTATGTACCCACCGTGCACATGAACGTGCGCATGATCAGCGCCCAGCCTGCCCAAGGCGAGGCCGTGCGCTGGTTCGGCGGCGGCATGGACCTCACGCCGTATTACGGCTTTGAAGAAGACGCGGTGCACTTTCACCGCACCTGCCGCGACGCCTTGACGCCGTTTGGTGAAGACAAATACCCGCGCTTCAAGACCTGGTGCGACGAGTATTTTTATTTGAAGCACCGCGACGAACAGCGCGGTGTGGGCGGTGTGTTCTTTGACGACTTCTCCGAGCTCGGTGCGGACCGCAGCTTTGAGATGATGCAATCGGTGGGTGACGGTTTATTGAACGCTTACCTGCCCATCGTGCAACGCCGCCAAGGCATGGCCTACACCCAGCGCGAGCGGGACTTCCAGCTCTACCGCCGTGGCCGTTATGTCGAGTTCAACTTGGTGTTTGACCGGGGCACGCACTTTGGCTTGCAGTCGGGCGGGCGCAGCGAGTCGATTTTGTTGTCCATGCCGCCGCTGGTGACCTGGTCTTACCAACACCAGCCCGAAGCGGGCAGCCCCGAAGCCCGTTTGTACAGCGACTTCATCGTGCGCAAGGACTGGCTCTGATGGGCCCAGCTGGCGGCAACACCGTGGGTCGCCTGGGCGTGTTTGGTGGCTCCTTTGACCCGCCGCACGCTGCGCACCAAGCCATGGTGCAAGTCGCCATGGCGCAGCTGCACTTGGACCGCTTGCTCATCGTGCCCACCGGACAGGCGTATCACAAGGCCCGGCCTTTGAGCGCCGCGGTTCACCGTCTGGCCATGTGCCAGGCGGTTTGGGGCGACACGCCGGGGGTTCAGATTGACCCCCGAGAAACCCAACGTGAGCGTCCCAGCTACACTGTCGAGACTTTGACCGAATTGCGAGCGCAGTGGCCAGGTGCCCAAATCTTCTTGTTGATGGGGGCCGACCAGTGGTCGACGTTCACCACTTGGAAGGACTGGCGGCGCATCCTGGACATGTCAACGGTGGTGGTGGCGACACGCCCAGGACAGCCTGGGGTGAGCGACGAACTGCCCTGCGTTCACCTGTCCATGCCGGCCTTGCCTTGGAGTTCTACCGAACTGCGGGCCGCGGCCGCCAAGGGTCACTTTGACGCCACGGCTCCATCCAACAGCCCACTGCATCCGGCCGTGGCAAGCTATATTTCACAACATCACCTCTATCAGAAGCCCTCATGACCAGCGAAACCACTGCCAAAAAAGACGTCCAAAAACTCCAACGCGCCATCGTCGATGGCTTGGAAGACGTCAAGGGCCAAGACATCGTGGTGTTCAACACCGAGCACCTCTCGCCCTTGTTTGAGCGCGTGATCATCGCCAGCGGCACCTCCAACCGGCAAACCAAGGCCTTGGCCGCCAGCGTGCGCGACGCGGTGCGTGAAGCGGGCTTTGACAAGCCGCGCATTGAAGGCGAAGAAAACGGCGAATGGATCATCGTGGACTGTGGTGCGGCCGTGGCACACGTCATGCAGCCCGTGATCCGCCAGTACTACCACCTCGAAGAAATTTGGGGCGAGAAGCCCGTGCGCAGCAAACACGGCGCGACCAAGCCCGAGACGGCCAAGCCCGCCAAACCCGCCGCCAAAAAAGCCGCGGCCAAAACTGCACCGAGCCGCAGCGCCAAAGCCACGGTGAAGTCGCAGGCCAAAGCTCAGCCGGCCGTCGCGCCCAAAGCGCCTGCCAAAACCAGCAACCGCGCGCCGGTCAAACCTAAGCCCAAGGTCGCTTCCAAAGCGCCCGCCAAAACCATATCCAAAGCACCAGCGAAAACCGCGGTAAAAACCACGGCCAAAGCGCCCGCTAAAAAGACCATGGCCAAATTGGTGGTGCAGTCCAAGCCCAAGACCCCAGCCAAAGGCGCTGCCAAGGTCGCCAGCAAAGCACCGGCCAAGAAAACCACCAAACGCGCATGAAGCTGTGGGTGGTGGCGGTTGGGCAGCGCATGCCCGACTGGGCACAAACGGCGTGTGACGATTACGTCAAACGCTTTGGCCCAGACTTGCGTCTGGAAGTTAAAACCGTCAAGACCGAGCCTCGCGGCTCCAAATCTCGCGAGACCTTGCTCGCCGCCGAACGCCAACGCATCGAAGCGGCGATCCCCCGCGGCGCCAGAGTCGTGGCCATGGACGAGCGCGGCAGTACCTACACCACACAGGCGATGGCCCAGCAACTCACGCAGTGGCAAGGCATGGGCGACGACGTCGCTTTTGTGATCGGTGGGCCCGACGGCTTGTGTCCCGAGTTCCGCGCTGCGGCGGCGGCGCGCATCCGTTTGTCCGACATGACCTTGCCCCATGCCTTGGCCCGTGTGCTTTTGGTCGAGCAGCTCTACCGGGCGTGGTCCATCCTCACCAACCACCCGTACCACCGTGAATAACTGGGTTTATTTGGCTTCACAAAGCCCGCGCCGCTTGCAATTGCTCAACCAGTGGGGCGTGCGCTGCGAGATGTTGCTGCCCGATGAGCACGAAGATGCCGAGGCCTTGGAAGTGGTCTTGCCCGGCGAAGCGCCAGCGGCGTATGTCCAGCGAGTGACTGGGCTGAAGCTGCAAGCGGCCTTGGCGCGGCGCGAGCGTCGTGGCTTGGCGGCGGGTTGGGTCTTGTGCGCCGACACCACGGTGGCCTTGGGCGACCGCATCTTGGGCAAGCCCGAGAGTCCCACAGAGGCCCACGCCATGCTGCGCGCGCTCGCCGGTCAATGGCACGCGGTCATGACCGCCGTGGCCCTGGGCGATTCGCCTGCCACAGCCCGCGTAGCCTTGAGCGTGTCTAGGGTGAAATTCGCCGAACTCAGCGACGCACAGATCGCGGCCTACGTGGCCAGCGAAGAGCCCATGGGCAAGGCCGGTGCCTATGCCATTCAAGGACGTGCGTCCTTGTGGATCGAATCGATCGAGGGCAGTTATTCGGGCATCATGGGGCTGCCGGCGCTGCAAACCGCGCAGCTCATGGCCCAAGCGGGCCAGCCCTTGTACTGAAAGACAACACCATGGGACAAGACATCCTCATCAACTGGTCACCGCAAGAAACCCGCGTGGCGGTGATCGAGCAAGGGGTGGTGCAAGAGGTTCACCAAGAGCGCACGCTCGAGCGTGGCTTGGTCGGCAATGTGTATTTGGGCAAGGTCTCGCGGGTTTTGCCCGGCATGCAGTCGGCCTTCATTGACATCGGATTGGACCGCGCCGCGTTTTTGCACGTGGCCGATTTGTTGCCGAGCATCGCAGCCAAACACGCCCGCGTCAAACCCGCTGATGGCAGCAGCGAGGTGGGTCAGGACATGGCCGACCCCGCGCTGGCCATTGAAAAACAAATCTTCGAAGGCCAGGCGATCTTGGTGCAAGTGCTCAAAGACCCGATCGGCACCAAAGGCGCGCGGCTGACCTCGCAGATCAGCATCGCGGGGCGTTTGTTGGTGTATTTGCCGCAAGACCAGCACATCGGCGTGTCGCAAAAAATCCCACCCGCCCAGCGCGAAGCGCTGCGCCAGCGTTTGGTGACCCTGACCGAGTCCGATGGGGGTTTCATTCTGCGCACCAACGCCGAAGACGCCACCGACGAGGCCTTGGCCGAGGACATCGCTTACCTGCGCAAGACCTGGCAACGCATCAAGGCGGCCGCCAGCACGCGCCCACCGCTGTCCTTGCTGCACGAAGACCTCAACCTCATGCAGCGCGTGCTGCGCGACTTGGTCGACACCCAGACCCAAAGCATCCGCGTGGACTCCAAGGAGCAGACCGCGCTGTTGCAACAGTTCGCCAAAGAGTTCATGCCCGCCACGCTGGAGAAGATCCAGCACTACATCGGCGAGCGCCCGATTTTTGATTTGTTCAACATCGACGAAGAAATAGGTCGCGCCTTGGGTCGCCGTGTGGACCTGAAGTCCGGCGGTTATTTGGTCATCGACCAAACCGAGGCCATGACCACGGTGGACGTCAACACCGGTGGGTACGTGGGTGCGCGCAACTTCGACGACACCATCTTCAAAACCAACTTGGAGGCCGCGCAAGCAATCGCGCGCCAACTGCGCTTGCGCAACTTGGGTGGCATTGTGATCGTGGACTTCATCGACATGGGCAAGGACGCGCACCGCGAGGCTGTCTTGGGCGAGTTCCGCAAACAAGTGGCCAAGGACCGCGTCAAAACCATGGTCGGCGGCTTCTCGCAACTCGGTTTGTTGGAGATGACACGCAAACGCACCCGCGAATCCTTGGCGCACATGCTCAGCGAGACCTGCCCGGCGTGCGAAGGCAAGGGCGCTTTAAAAACCCCGCGCAGCGTGTGTTATGACATCTTGCGTGAAATCTTGCGCGAAGCCCGGTCCTTCAACCCGCGCGAGTTCCGCATCGTGGCCTCACCCAAAGTGGTGGAACTTTTTCTCGACGAAGAAAGTCAGCATTTGGCCGGTTTGTCGGACTTCATTGGCAAGCCCATTTCTCTGCAAAGTGAAAGCGCCATGACCCAGGCCCAATACGATATTGTTTTGCTTTGAGAGACCTCTCAATGAACCTCGTCACAATGGGTTAACATGTATACCGCACAATGCACCGATCCATCTTTTGGGCTTGGCCCATGAATCCACCGTCATTGCTTTGAACACACACAGCACCGCCCGCCGTAACGCCCTTTTGAATGCCGCTCGACTGGGCGCGCTGGGGATGATGACACCCCATTGGGTTAAAGCCCAATTTCGGGTTGAGGTCTCTGGTGTCGGCCTGACCCAACACCCATTTTCTGCCATCGTCTTTCGCTCCAGCGCGGGTGTGCCGGAAGACATCGCCGCCATCGTTCGCGCGGACCTTGAACGCAGCGGCCAGTTCTTGCACGTGTCTCTACCGCACGGCGCCTGGGATGAGTCCAGTCAGCCAGATTTAACCCCTTGGCGCAGCCGGGGTGTGGACGTGGTGGTGGTGGGCAGTGTCAACCCCATGGCTGGAGGGCGCTGGGACGTGCGCTACCGCTTGTGGGACGTGTTGGGCAACAAGAGTTTGGGCGGGGTGAGTTACCCGGTATCCACACAAGATTTGCGTGCAGCTGCGCACCGCATCGCCGATGATATTTTCCAAAAAATGACCGGGGTACCCGGGGTGTTTTCCACGCGCATTGCCTACACCACGCGCTCGGGCGGTCGTCACCACTTGTGGCTGGCCGATGCCGATGGCCAAAACCCCAAGTCGGTACTCAGCAGCACCGAACCCATCATTTCGCCCAACTGGTCGGCCGATGGGGCCCGCTTGGCTTATGTGTCGTTCGAGGCCAAAAAACCCATCGTCTACACCCATGAAGTGGCCACGGGCGTGCGTCGTTTGGCCTCCAACCAGCGCGGCTCCAACAGCGCACCGGCATGGTCACCCGACGGTGGTCGTTTGCTGGTGACCTTGACCCTAACGGGTTCGTCGCAAATCTACGAAATCAACCCGCAAGGCGGCACACCCAAACGTTTGACGCAGTCCAACGGCATCGACACCGAGGGCGTTTACAGCGCCGATGGCCGCACCATTTACTTCGTCAGCGACCGCGGTGGATCACCCCAAATTTACAAAATGGACGCCAACGGCGGCGCTGCTCAGCGGGTCACGTTTCAAGGCGGTTACAACATTTCCCCAGCCCCCAGCCCCGATGGCAAGTGGTTGGCCTACGTCTCTCGTCTCGGTGGCGGTGCTTACCGCGTGCACGTGATGGACCTGCAAAGCGGCTCGGTGGCAGCGGTCAGCGACACGAGCGACGACGAAAACCCCAGCTTCTCGGCCAACAGCCGCATGCTGGTTTACGGAACCAAATTCCAAGGTCGTGAGTCGTTGATGACCACCACCGTCGATGGACGGGTGAAAACTCGATTGATCACCGCCCCCGGTGAAGTCAGGGAGCCCCACTGGGGCCCTTTGTTGCGTTAATTTAAAAGGAGATACCCATGCGCTTTTCAGCAACACTACGTTCTTTCACTCAACATTCGGCCGCCCGTTTGTCCGTGCTCACGGCGGCATTGTTGTTGGCCGCTTGCGGGTCTTCCGTTGACTTGAACCCACAAGCTGCAGCGCCTGTGGACGACCGCACCAGTGGTGCTGCTGGCGCCAACGCAGGGGCTGCTAGTGGTTCCAACCTGAGCTCCAGCGCCATTGGTGGTGCCAACCAGAGCTCCAAAGACGATGCGGCTTACAACGCCTTGATCAAAGTGGTTTACTTTGACTTTGACAGCGCCCAAGTGCGCAGCGAATTCAACAGTGGTCTGGAAGCCAAAGCCAAGTACCTGCAGGCCGATCGCACCCGCCGCGTCAAACTCGAAGGTCACACCGACGAGCGCGGTGGTAGCGAATACAACTTGGCCTTGGGTCAACAGCGTGCCGAAGCCGTGCGCCGCTCATTGGCTGTCTTGGGTGTGAGCGAAGCCCAAATGGAAGCCGTGAGCTACGGCAAAGAAAAACTGGCCTCCACCGGTGCCGATGAAACCGCCCATGCGGCCAACCGCCGAGCCGAGCTGAGCCGCTGATGTTTCAACCTGCGCAGAAGCTCCGCGCGCTCGTGGTGCTCTCCCTGGCTTTCACGCTGGTCAACCCAGCGTGGGCCTTGTTTGGCGACGATGAAGCCCGAAAAGCCATCATCGAATTGCGCCAACTCGTTGAAGAGCATCGTCGCGTCAACGCCGAAGGTGCGGCCGTGACGCGCAGGTCGATTTTGGATGTCAGCACCCAAGCCGAGCAGTGGCGCCAAGAGCTCGGTCAATTGCGTGGGCAGCAAGAGCAGCTCGTGCAAGAAAATCTTCAACTCTTGAAAGAAAACCTTCAACTTCACAAAACCGTCCTCGAATTGAAGGCCCAGTTGACAGCTCTCGATGCGCGCTTGTCCGCTTTGAATGACCGCTTCATAACTTTTGAGCCTCTATCCGTAGAACAAGATGGCACGAAATTGCTGGTTTCCCCCGCAGAGAAGACGACTTTCGATCAAGCCATGAGCTTGTTGCGGACTTCTAACTTTGCCCCATCCGCGGCTGCTTTTGTGCAGATCCTTAACCAATACCCCAACAGCGCCTACACCGCCTCGGTGCTCTATTGGCTGGGCAATGCCCAGTACGCCAGCAAAGATCTCAAAGGGTCTGTCAACACCCACAAACGCTTGGTGGTTCAGTTCCCCAAACACACCCGGGTACCGGAGGCCATGCTGTCCATTGGCAATGCCCACGAAGAACTTGGCGATGCGAAGTCGGCCCGCGCCGAATGGGACAACCTGCTGGCCAATCACCCCAAAACCGAAGCTGCTGGCACGGCGCGTGAGCGTCTGAAACAATTGCCAAGGCAGTGATCGAGATCGCTGAGTTTGAACGCCGCTTCGGTGGTCTGCGCCGCTTGTACGGCGTTGAAGGCGCTCAGCGCTTGTTTGAGGCCCACGTGGTGGTGGTGGGTGTCGGCGGCGTTGGATCGTGGACCTGTGAAGCCTTGGCCCGCAGCGGCGTGGCCCGCTTGACCCTCATCGACATGGACCACGTGGGTGAGTCCAACATCAACCGCCAAATCCACGCCTTGAGCCACACCTTGGGCCAAAGCAAAGGCTTGGCCATGCGCGATCGCATCCACGCCTTCCACCCCGGCTGCCAAGTGGATGTGATCGACGACTTTGTGACGGCTGAGAATTGGCCCTTGCTCGTGCAGCAAATCGACCCCCTTGCTCAGGGTTTCGCCCTCATTGACGCTTGCGATCAAGTGCGCGCCAAGACCGCAATGGCGGCTTGGGCTTTGACATCCTCAAGTCCTTTCGTCACGGTCGGCGCAGCCGGGGGGAAACGCTTGGCCCACGCCGTGGATTTGGCGGACTTGGCCGACACCACCCACGACCCGCTCCTGGCCAACGTGCGGTACCGGCTGCGCAAAGCGCACGGTGCGACTCGCGCGGGACACATCGGCGTGGCCTGCGTGTTCAGCCGCGAATCCGTGGCGCCTCCAGACCCCTCGTGTGCCTTAGGCGACGGTGAAGGGCAGGGCGACGGCAGTTTGAATTGCCATGGTTACGGATCGGCCGTCAGCGTGACCGCTTCCTTTGGCTTGGCCGCGGCCGGTGCAGTGCTCAATGCATGCGCCAACGGCACGGCGTTGGTGGCGCCAAAAACTTCGCAAAAAAAACGCCGCCCTTGAAAAAGCCAAAATTTTGACGCTATAATTTGAGGCTTCGCAAGGATGCAACTGCTGCTTTGTCGAAGACAGTGGGACGTTAGCTCAGTTGGTAGAGCAGCGGACTTTTAATCCGTTTGTCGTGGGTTCGACCCCCGCACGTCCCACCACCCACACAGACAAAAGCCCCGAGTGCAAAAAACACCCGGGGCTTTTTCGTGAGCGCTTGTTTTTTGCGCTTCAGCGGGTGCGTTGTTTCATGGCGCGTTGCACCTCGCGTTTGCCTTCGCGGTCCTTGATGGTGTCGCGCTTGTCGTGCTCGGCTTTGCCCTTGGCCAAAGCCATGTCGCATTTGACTTTGCCGTTTTTCCAATGCAGGTTCAGTGGTACCAAGGTAAAACCTTTTTGTTCGACCTTGCCGATCAAGCGGCGGATTTCTTCTTTGTTGAGCAGCAGTTTTTTGGTGCGCACGTTGTCCGGGTTGACGTGCGTGGAGGCGGTGTGCAGTGGGTTGATTTGGCAGCCGATCAAGAACAGCTCGCCGCCGCGAATGACCACATAACCGTCGGTGAGTTGAACCTTGCCCATGCGCAGGGACTTGACCTCCCAACCCTCGAGCACCATACCGGCCTCAAAGCGCTCTTCGATGTGGTAGTTGAAGATGGCTTTTTTGTTGTCGGCGATGCGGGTTTCGACTGGCTTCTTTTTGTCGGTGTTGTCGGGTTTGGTGGCCATGGGCACTCGGTTCATGGCCGCGCACGGCCCATACAATAGACGACAGCGTTCACACGCTGCAACCCGACATTGTATGAAAACCCTCCACAAGACCGTTTTGCTCAGTCACAGCGCACACGACATGTTCGCCTTGGTAACCGATGTGCCGCGTTACCCCGAGTTTTTGCCTTGGTGCGCCAGCGGTCAAGTGCTCGAAGCGACCGACTCGGGCATGGTCGCGCAAGTGGGCATGTCCATGGCCGGCGTGCGTCAAAGTTTCACCACCCGCAACACGCACCAAACCGATCGCGAGGTGCACATGGCCTTGGTGGACGGACCGTTTTCGCAGCTCGAAGGCACCTGGCGCTTCACCCCTTTGGGCGACGGCAGTTTGCGTGCTTGCAAGGTCGAGTTCGACTTGAGCTACGGTTTTTCCAGCGGCGCTTTGGCGGCCTTGGTGGGCCCGGTGTTTGACCGCATCGCCGGCAGTTTGGTCGATGCCTTTGTCAAACGGGCCGATGAGGTGTATGGCAGCGACTGAACCCATTCGTGTGACCGTGGTGCTGGCCCCAGCCCCACGCACGGTGTGGGAAGCCACCTTGGTCTTGAACGCGCCTTGTCGCGTGGACCAGGCTTGGGCTCACACCGATTGGTCTCGCAGCCACGCCGAAGCCGCGCCCGACCAAGCTTGGAGCACGTCGATTTGGGGCCGCAAAGTCTCGGGCGACACGCTGCTGCGAGACGGGGATCGCTTGGAGTGGGTGCGTCCCTTGAAGGTCGACCCCAAGGTGGCGCGGCGCGAGCGTTTCAAAGGGCAGGGCGTGCGTGGCGCTGGCCTGTTTTCAAGGCGAAAACCCAGCCCCTGACGGCTCAGAAGGCCTCATGAGCACGGGTACAATCGTGTTTTTGGAGCTCTACCTATGCGCCTTCTCGGCAAAGCACTGACCTTCGACGACGTTTTGTTGGTCCCCGCGTACTCCCAAGTCCTGCCCAAGGACACCTCACTGGCCACCCAGTTTTCCCGCAACATACGATTGAATTTGCCCTTGGTCGCCGCGGCCATGGACACCGTGACCGAAGCGCGTTTGGCCATTGCCATCGCGCAAGAAGGCGGCATCGGCATCGTGCACAAAAACCTCACCGCACAAGAACAAGCCGCCCAAGTAGCCAAGGTCAAGCGTTACGAGTCGGGTGTGCTGCGCGACCCGGTGGTCATCACCCCGGACACCACCGTGCGCCAAGTCATGGCCCTGAGCGACGAGCTGGGCGTGTCGGGCTTTCCCGTTTGCGACGGCCGCCAAGTGGTGGGCATTGTCACTGGCCGCGATTTGCGCTTTGAAACCCGATACGACCAAAAAGTCAGCGAAATCATGACCCCGCGTGATCGCTTGATCACCGTGCCCGAAGGCACCACGCCCGAGCAAGCCAAGCACCTGCTCAACAAACACAAGCTTGAGCGATTGCTCGTGATCAACGAGGCCTTTGAGCTCAAGGGCCTGATCACCGTCAAAGACATCACCAAACAACTCAACTTCCCCAATGCCGCGCGCGACGCCGCGGGCAAACTGCGCGTGGGCGCGGCCGTGGGCGTGGGTGAGGGCACCGAAGAGCGCGTGGAGGCCTTGGCCCGTGCCGGTGTGGACGCCATCGTGGTCGACACCGCTCATGGCCACAGCAAAGGCGTGATTGATCGCGTTCGCTGGGTCAAGCAAAACTACCCGCACATTGAGGTGATTGGCGGCAATATCGCCACCGGCGCGGCGGCCTTGGCCTTGGTCGAAGCCGGTGCAGACGGCGTGAAGGTCGGCATTGGCCCAGGCTCGATTTGCACCACCCGCATCGTGGCGGGCGTGGGCGTGCCACAAATCATGGCGGTGGACAACGTGGCCACCGCGCTGCAAGGCACGGGCGTGCCCCTGATCGCCGACGGCGGAATCCGTTACAGCGGCGACATCGCCAAGGCCATTGCCGCGGGCGCGAGCACCGTGATGATGGGCGGCATGTTTGCCGGCACCGAAGAAGCGCCGGGCGAAGTCATCTTGTTCCAAGGCCGCAGCTACAAAAGCTACCGCGGCATGGGCAGCATCGGCGCGATGCAGCAAGGCAGCGCCGACCGCTACTTCCAAGAAAGCAGCACCGGCAACCCCAATGCAGACAAACTCGTGCCCGAAGGCATCGAAGGCCGCGTGCCCTACAAAGGCTCGGTGGTTTCGATCATCTTCCAAATGGCCGGCGGTTTGCGCGCCTCCATGGGTTACTGCGGTTGCGCCACCATTGAAGACATGCGCAACCAAGCCGAGTTCGTTGAAATCACGACCGCCGGTATCCGCGAGAGCCACGTCCACGACGTGCAAATCACCAAAGAAGCCCCGAACTACCGGGCCGATTGATGTTTGCACCCATTTTGGCCGTGCCGCAAAATAGTACGCCTTGACAGGAGTTCGCCATGATGATCGACCAACTTCGCCAACAAAAAACCGACCTGAACAGCATGGCTGCAAAGTTTGGTGCAACCCGTTTGCGTGTCTTTGGTTCAGTTGCCCGTGGTGAAGAAACCGCAGACAGCGATGTGGATTTTCTGGTTGTATTCCCCAAAGGATATGACCTGTTGACCCAGCGCATGCCCTTGGCCCAAGGGCTGAGTGATTTGTTGAATCGCAAAGTCGATTTGATTCCTGAGCATGAGCTGAATCCTCACATCAAAGCCCAAGTGCTTGCAGAAGCTGTAGCGCTATGAACAAGTCTTGGCAGGCCTACGCGCTGCATATTTTGGATGTTGCTGCGAAGATTGAACGCATTCAAGCGCGTGGTGATTTAACACGAGATGAGGTGTTGTACGACGCAGCTCTGCGAAATTTACAGACCCTTTCCGAAGCCACACAAATGCTTCCTGAGGAACTCAAGTCCCAGTTCCCTGCAATTCCTTGGCGTGAAATCAGTGGATTTCGCAATATCTTGGTTCACAACTATCTCGGTGACATCGACGCACTGACCGTTAAAGCGGTGATTGAACGTCACCTACCACGGGTGATTGACTGCGTGCAAGCCATGCTTGCAAGCGATGCCCCCTCTGACAATTAAATCGTTTTTTGCATGTCCCACCAAAAAATCCTCATCCTCGACTTCGGCTCGCAAGTCACCCAGTTGATTGCCCGCCGTGTGCGCGAGGCGCATGTGTATTGCGAGGTACATCCGTGTGATGTCAGCAGCGACTGGGTGCGCGAGTACGCCCAAGACGGCAACCTGAAGGGCGTGATCCTCTCAGGCAGCCACGCCAGCGTTTACGAAGTGGACGACAAAGCGCCCGATGCGGTGTTTGAGTTGGGCGTGCCGGTGCTGGGTATTTGCTACGGCATGCAAACCATGGCCCAGCAGCTCGGCGGCAAGGTGGAGGCGGGTACCACGCGCGAATTTGGCTACGCCGAAGTCCGTGCGCATGGTCACACCGAACTACTCAAAGGCATTGAAGACTTCGCCACGGCCGAAGGCCACGGCATGCTCAAGGTCTGGATGAGTCATGGCGACAAGGTCACGGCCATGCCTGCCGGCTTCAAGGTCATGGCCTCGACCCCGGCTTGTCCGATTGCCGGCATGGCCGACGAGGCGCGCCGCTTTTATGCGGTGCAGTTCCACCCCGAAGTCACGCACACCGTGCAGGGTCAAGCGCTGCTCAACCGCTTTGTGCTCGACATCTGCCAAGCCCGCCAAGACTGGGTGATGGGCGACTACATCGAAGAAGCCGTCGCCAAAATCCGCGAGCAAGTGGGTGACGAAGAAGTCATCTTGGGTTTGAGCGGTGGTGTCGATTCCTCGGTGGCCGCCGCCTTGATTCACCGCGCCATCGGCGACCAACTCACCTGCGTGTTTGTGGACCACGGCCTGCTGCGCCTGAACGAAGGCGACATGGTCATGGAGATGTTTGCGGGCAAGCTGCACGCGAAAGTCATCCGCGTGGATGCCAGCGATTTGTTCTTGGGCAAGCTGGCGGGCGTGAGCGAGCCCGAAGCCAAACGCAAGATCATCGGCGGCTTGTTTGTGGATGTGTTCAAAGAGCAGGCTGCCAAGTTGAAAGCCACGGGAGGCCACGAAGGCGCTGATGCAAGTCGCACCGTCAAAGGCGCGACGTTCCTGGCCCAAGGCACGATTTACCCCGACGTGATCGAGTCGGGCGGTGCCAAGAGCAAGAAAGCCGTCACCATCAAGAGCCACCACAACGTGGGCGGCTTGCCAGAGCAACTGGGCTTGAAACTGCTTGAGCCCTTGCGCGAATTGTTCAAAGACGAAGTGCGCGAATTGGGCGTGGCGCTGGGCTTGCCCCGTGAGATGGTCTACCGCCACCCCTTCCCAGGCCCGGGCCTGGGCGTGCGAATTCTCGGTGAAGTCAAAAAAGAATACGCCGACCTGCTGCGCCGCGCGGACGCGATCTTCATCGAAGAGCTGCGCAACTTCACCGACGAATCGGGCAAGACCTGGTACGACCTGACCAGCCAAGCCTTCACCGTGTTCTTGCCCGTGAAAAGCGTGGGCGTCATGGGCGACGGCCGCACCTACGACTACGTGGTGGCGCTGCGCGCTGTGCAAACCAGCGACTTCATGACCGCCGACTGGGCCGAGTTGCCGTATCCGCTGCTCAAGAAAGTGTCGGGCCGCATCATCAACGAGGTGCGCGGCATCAACCGTGTGACTTATGACGTGAGCACAAAACCCCCTGCGACCATCGAGTGGGAGTGAGTCGGTGTACATTCATTTCTTCATCAACTTGGAGACATGAATGATCGGATATACCTGTGTGGGCACCAACGACCTGAGCAAAGCCGTGGCGTTTTATGGCGAGCTTTTGGGCCTCTTGGGCGCCAAGCCCACGTTTAAAACAGACCGCGGCGTGGGTTGGGGCATTGCGCCCGACAAACCCATGTTCAGCGTGTTCAAGCCTTTTGATGCAGAGCCCGCGAATGTGGGCAACGGGAGCATGGTGGCCTTGGTCGCCGCCAACCGCGAACAGGTTCAGGCTTTGTACAACAAAGCCTTGGCCTTGGGCGGCCAAGACGCAGGCCCACCCGGTCAGCGCAACGGCGACTTTTACGGCGCTTATTTCCGCGATTTGGACGGCAACAAACTGGCCGCCTATTGCATCGTCAAGCCCTGATTTCCCCATGTATTTGCCGCGCCAATTTGATCAACCCGCGCAGGCGGCCGCGGTCATGCGCGAGCACCCACTGGGCAGTTTGGTCACCACCGACGACGAAGGTTTCCCGTATGTGACGCACCTGCCGCTGCGGCTGGAGACACTGGCCGGTGGTGAGCAACGTTTGCTGGGGCACTGTGCTCGCGCCAACCCACAGTGGAAGCATTTGCTCCAACGCCCGATGGCGCTGGTGAGCTTCATGGGGCCTCACGCCTACATGTCACCCAAGGTTTACGCCGACTTGCAGCGTGTGCCGACCTGGAGCTATGTGGCGGTGCAGGCGCGGGTGAGGGCGCGGGTGATCGAGGGCGAAGCGGCCAAAGACGCGCTGCTCAAGCAACTCATCGCGGACCACGAACCGACCTATGCCGATCAGTGGCGTGCGCTGCCCGAGGATTACACCGAAAAAATGCTCAAAGCCATCGTGGCTTTTGAGCTCGACATCGTAGACCTGCAGTGTGCGGTCAAGCTCAACCAACACCGGCCAGAATCGCATGCCGCCATGTACCAAGCTTACCGGGCCGGTGGGGCGAACGAACAGGCGTTGGCCGATTGGATGCAACGCATGGGTTTGGTGTGAACGAGATGGTCCGCGACGAACACTGGATGGGGCTGGCCTTGGCCCAAGCCCGCGAGGCCGCCGCGGCGGGTGAGGTGCCGGTGGGTGCTGTGGTTGTAAAAGACGGCTTGCTGATCGCCAGTGGGCGCAACGCACCGATCGCCGGCCATGACCCCACGGCCCACGCCGAGGTGGTGGCGCTGCGCGAAGCCGCACGCGTGTTGGGCAACTACCGACTCGACGGTTGCACGCTGTACGTGACCTTGGAGCCCTGTGCCATGTGCAGCGGCGCCATGTTGCACGCCCGCTTGGCGCGGGTGGTGTTCGGCGCCAGCGACCCACGCACCGGCTCGGCCGGCTCGGTCATCGACCTGTTCGCACAGCCCCAGCTCAACCACCACACCCAAGTCACGCGCGGCGTGTGCGCGCAGGCCTCTGCGCAGCTGCTCAAAGACTTTTTTAAACCCCGTCGCAGCAACCCTGACCCGCTGCGCGAGGACGCACTGCGCACCGATCGTGCGACCGTGTCCCTGATCGATTGGCCCGAGGCTTGGAGCCAGTTCTGGCGCGACTTGCCCAGCGCTGCGGGTTGGCGTGTGCACGCCTTGGGTCAAGCCAGCGGTGCGGCGGTGCACACCATTGCCTTGCACGGCCCCGACACCTGGTCTGCGATCTACCGCGACGCGGTGGCCCAAGACGACACGCTGTTGGCCTTGGACCTCTTGGGTTTTGGTCTCAGCGACAAGCCCAAAAAAGCGGCGCAACACACCTTGGCTTGGCACGCCGCTGTCTTGCAAGACCTGTGGCAAGTGGGGGGCGCCCATCACGATTGTGTTTGGTGGGTACCGCCTGAAATGAACCCGTGGTGGTCGCAATTGCAAGCGCTGCGCCAAAGCCAAGGCCTGCCCACTTGGCAAGCTCAGACGCCGCCCACCAACGCTCAATCGGCTTGGTCACGCGAATGGACCGACGCGCTTTACCCAGACAAGGGCCACCGCGTCGCGCCGCTGATGTGGCCGCGCTGAGCGAGTAGGGCCCGCGTTTTCGCAGACAATCGGCTCATGGCCCATATCTACATTTATTCCCCTTCTGGCGCGGTGCGCGACACCGCCGGTTTTCGCCGCGGACTCAAGCGTTTGCGCGCCCAAGGCCACGAGGTCGAAGTCGACCCCACGGCTTTGCTCAGCGTTGAGCGTTTTGCGGGCGACGACGCCACCCGTGTGGCCGCGGTGGCCCGTGCGGCGGCCAGCGGCGCGGATGTGGCGCTGATCACGCGGGGCGGTTATGGCCTCACGCGCATCCTGCCCCAGCTGCCCTATGCCGCCATGGCGCGTTCGGTGGAGCAGGGCACACAGTGGGTGGGCTTGAGCGATTTCACCGCTTTGCAGCTCGCGCTGATGGCGAAAACCGGGGCTCACAGCTGGCAAGGGCCGTCCTTGATCGCCGACTTCGGCACCGCCGAAGAACCCGACGACATCATGCAAGCCTGCTTTGATGATTTGCTGCTCGAGCAAGGCGAGGGCGCGGGTTGGCGTTTGCCCAAAGACCAAGCGGGTGGGGCGCTGCGCGTCAGCAACGCCAAACTCTGGGGCGGTAACCTCTGCGTGTTGGTGTCTTTGCTGGGCACGCCGTACTTCCCGAAAGTCAAAGGCTGTGTTTTGTTCGTGGAAGACGTGGCCGAGCACCCGTACCGTATCGAGCGCATGCTCACGCAGCTCTTGCACGCCGGTGTGTTGGCGCAGCAAAAAGCCATCATCCTGGGGGCCTTCACCGACTACAAAACGGTGCCACACGACCGCGGTTTCAAGCTCGCCAGCGTGGTGGCTTGGTTGCGCAGCCAAGTGGCCACGCCCATCTTGACCGACTTGCCCAGCGGCCATGTGCCGACCAAGGTGTTGCTGCCCGTAGGCGCAAAAGTGGACTTGATTCAAGAAGGCCGCGACGCTTTGATGGTGTGGGGCCACCTCTGAGCGCGGCAGCGGCGGGCCGTTTACTTCAGGTTACCGCTCAAAAATTGGGCCAAACGCTCGCTCTTGGGGTGTGAGAGCACCTCAGCGGGAACTCCCTGTTCCTCGATCTGACCTTGGTGCAAAAAGATCAGGTGCGAGGCCACTTCGCGGGCAAAGCCCATTTCGTGGGTGACCACCACCATGGTGCGGCCTTCTTCGGCCAAGAGTTTCATGACGCGCAAGACTTCGCCGACCAACTCAGGGTCGAGTGCGCTGGTGGGCTCGTCAAAGAGCATCACATCGGGCTCAACCGCCAAGGCGCGGGCAATCGCCACCCGCTGCTGCTGCCCACCACTCATGTGGGCGGGGTAACGGTCTTCCACGCCCCGCAAGCCCACGCGCTCCAAATAGCGTCGAGCGGTTTGCACCGCTTGGTCTTTGGGCACGCCCAAGACGTGGACCGGTGCTTCGATGATGTTCTCCAGCACCGTCATGTGGGCCCAGAGGTTGAAGTGTTGGAACACCATGGCCAGCTTGGTGCGCAGGCGCTGCAATTGCTCGGCGCGCACCGCTTGGAGCTCCCCGTGTTTGTCGGCTTTAAGGGCCAAGAATTCGCCGGCCAAGGTGATCTGGCCTTGGTTGGGTTTTTCGAGCAAGTTGATGCAGCGCAGCAGCGTGCTTTTGCCCGAACCCGAACTGCCAATGAGGCTGATCACATCACCGGCATAGGCTTGCAAGGACACGCCCTTGAGCACCTCGTTGCTGCCGTAGCGCTTGTGGATGTTGTCAACTTGGAGCAGGGGGGTACGTGGGGAGGATGGGGCGTTCATGATCAAAGTTTCGAAGGTTCAGGCACCGAGCAGGTCGCCGGTGCGAAAAGCGTGCGCGCCCGCAATTTTGCCGACTTCAGAGCCCGCCACCATGTAGCGACTGCCCACGCGGGCATACAAAACACCCGCCACCTCGGCGCGCACCACGTGCACACGCGAAGCCTCTGCGGCGGTCGGGTCGATCACATGGGCCACCGCGTCGCCCACTTGGAGCTGCGCGCCGGTGGGCACCACGTAGGTCAACACACCCGGCACCGGGGTTTGCAGGGTTTGTGAGCCCGCCAAAGGCGTGGCTTGGCACAGCATCTCGGGCAACGGTGCAACGGGGCCTTTGGCTTGGGTCGCGCCCAAGTGCTGAAGGTAGTGCTCAATGGCCAAGGCATCGGCTTGTGCCCAAGCATGGTCCACATCGGCCTCGCCGCGCAGCTCCACCGTGGTGCTGGCACAGCCTTGGGGCAGGGGGTGTTGAATGCCTGCGGACTGCAAGCGTTCTTTCAATTGCCACCACAGGCCCGAGAGGCATTCATCAAAAGGGCCCCCGCCCGAGTTGCGCGCCAACAGAACAGCGCGGCAACCCAAAGTAGCGGCCAGCGGCTCAATGGTCGACCAGCAGGCTTCTTCGCTGTAGAGGTGCAACACGGCTTCCCAGTCGCAATGCAGGTCGATCACGACATCGGCGTCGTGCGAGAGTTGCAAGAGGCAGCGGCGTTGGCTTTGCAACTCCGTCTGAGGCGTCCACTGTGCCAACCATGCGCTCACCCATTGGCGCACCAGGGAGACGTTCTGCTGTGCGTCTGCGCCCAAACCGCTGCGGGCTTGTTCGAAGACGGCATCGGCCAAATCGGGGTAGTGGCGGTTGAAGTTCTCACCGGTGTCGAGCTCAAAGCGGCCCATGGGCTTATTGTCCAAGCGTTGCGACAAACCAATGGGATTGGCCGCAGGAACCAAGACCACACAGCCGCATAGTCGGCCTTCGCGCTCGGCGGTGTCCAAGGCGGTGCGAAGGTGGTGGGCGACCAGCATGCCTGGCAGCTCTTCGGCATGCAGACTGGCTTGGATGTAAACCTTAGGCCTTGCTTGTGGATCGCCATAGGTGAAACTCACCAGGTGTTTCTGGTGTCCCAAGCTGGGACTCAGCAGGGCGTGTTCGGTGCGGATCATGCGGGGCCTTCAGTGTGGGCGTGGGGCCAAATGAGCCAAAAATCGGCGCTCGGCGCTGCGAAACAGGCCAATGACCGCGAAGGTGATGCTTAGGTAAATACCGGCGGCAAACAAATACGCTTCAAACGGCAGGTAATAGTCGGAGTAAATGCGGCTGGCCGCGGCCGTCACATCAAGCATGGCTGGCACGGTGCTGGCCAAGCTGGTGCTGTGCAACATCATCACGACCTCGTTGCTGTAGCCGGGTAAACAGCGCCGCATCGCGCTGGGCATCACGATCCGACGCAACACTTGCCAACGACCCATGCCCATGGCTTTGGCCGCTTCGATTTCTCCGGCTGGGGTTTCCCGCATCGCACCGGCCAGCATCTCGGCGGTGTAGCCCGCGGTGTTCAGGCTAAAAGCCAAGAGTGCACAGAAGAACGCGTCTTTGAAGTAAGTCCACGGCCAAACGTCTTCCCATCGCGCTTGGATCCATTCGAGCTGGGCCAATCCGTAATAAATCAGGTAGAGCTGGATGAGCAGCGGGGTGCCGCGGATCACATACGTGTAGGCCCCAACCACCCAACGCAGCAGTGCGATTTTGCTGACCAGGGCCAAGGCCAACACCAAAGACAAGACCGCGCCAATGGCCAAGGAAGACAAGAGCAACCAAAGGGTGGTCATCAGACCCTCAGCATAGAGCTGCAGGGTTTCGGGCTGGGCAATCACAGACCAGTTCATTCAAACCTCTGCGCGCTGAACGCCCAAACTGAACCGTTGTTCCACACGACGCAACAACCACAAGGACCCAGAGGTGTAGAGCAGAAACAAAACCGCAACGAACACAAAAAATGTAAAGGGCTCACGAGAGGCTGCACTGGCTTGCTTGGCCAAATACGTCATGTCTTGAAGGCCGATGAGGCTGACCAATGCGGTCGCTTTGATCAAGACCAACCAATTGTTGGTGAAGCCTGGCAGCGCATAGCGCACCATCTGCGGCATGGTGATGCGCCAAAAGGTGCGAAAGCGGCCCATGCCAAACGCCCATGCGGCTTCCATTTGCCCTTTGGGGATCGACAGAATGGCGCCCCGAAAGGTTTCGGTCATGTAGGCGCCGTAAATAAAACCAATGGTGATCACACCCGCTATAAATGGGTTGATGTCCACCGTTTCTCGGCTGCCCAAACTCTCCATCAGGTGGTTCAAGCCGATGGTGCCACCGTAGAAAATCAAGAGCATCAAGACCAACTCGGGCACGCCACGGATCACCGTGGTGTAAGCAGTGGCCAACGCGACCAACACCGGTCGACCGGAGAGTTTGGCCGCAGCACCCATGAGCCCCAACAAAATGGCCACCCCTAGGGCGGCCATTGAGACGCCCACTGTGAGGAGGGCGCCTTGGAGAATGGAGAGGTAATAACCGCTCACGTTGGGGGCAACTTATTGGCCGTAGACGTCGAAGTTGAAGTACTTCTTGCTCACGGTGTCGTAAGTGCCGTTGGAACGAATGGCCTTGATGGCGACATTGAGCTCATCCTTGAGCTGGGTTTCGCCTTGACGCAAGGCCACGCCTGCGCCGTAACCGAAGTACTTGACGTCAGCCAGGACTGGGCCCACGAAACCGTATCCAGCGCCTTCGGGCTTGCTCAAGAAGCCACCGTTGACTTCAACCGAGTCCGCCACGGTGCCATCCAAACGACCCGATTTGATGTCGAGGTACACCTGGTCTTGGGCTTCGTATGGCACCACTTTCACACCCACGGTCTTGAGTTCGCCGGTGGCGTATTTCTCTTGTGTGCTGCCTTTGAGCACGCCAATTTTCTTGCCTTTGAGCGAAGCCAAGTCGGTGAAGGTCGTGTCGGCTTTCACGACGATGCGGCTAGGCGTGTTGTAGTACTTGTCGGTGAAATCCACGACTTTTTTGCGCTCGTCGGTGATCGACATCGAGCTGATGATCACGTCGTATTTTTTGGCCTGCAAGCCTGGGATCATGCCATCCCAGACCTGTTCAACGTAAACGCATTTGCGCTTGATTTCAGCACACAAGGCTTCTGCGATGTCTACATCAAAACCCGTGGGCTTGCCATCGGGAGTTTTGAAAGTGAAAGGCTCGTAGGTGGGGTCGATGGCGACCTTGAGTTCAGGCAACACGACAGGTGCAGCGGGCGCGGCCACAGGCGCTTCGGTTTTGCCACAAGCGACCAATGCGGCGGTGGCCACGATGGCCATGGTGAGTTTGATGGTGTTCATGAGAAATGGTGGTTGGTTGAAAACAAAGGTGTGCGGAAAGACACCCGCACAGGCCTTCAAAAACGATACCAGAGTCCCCTGCGTATTTATTAACATAATATACATCGTAGAACCTAAAGGTTGGTTCAATCCGCAAAGACTAAAACCTAGTCCGGTGGTGCACGCATCTTAAGTAAGTGGCTTTGATTCAACCTGCAAATCCCCCTAAAAAGATGAATTGCAAGCAGCAATGGCCAGGGGTAAGCACGATGACAGGCGCGTAGGACGCAGAAGTTAACTGAAAATAATATTGAAATAAACGTTATAAATCAATATACTTTTATAATTTATTAAAGTAAATTATCAAGTCAAGATGAGAGTACCCGATCAAAGAGTCGCTCAAAGTTTTCGCTGGTGGCCTGCGCGATGGCCTCAACCGACACCCCTTTGACCTCGGCGATCTGTTGAGCCACCAAAGGCACAAAAGCCGGGGTATTGGTTTTGCCTCGGTACGGAGCGGGCGCCAAGTAGGGACTGTCGGTCTCGATGAGCAAGCGGTCCATGGGCACGAGCCGGGCGACCTCACGCAATTCGGTGGCATTTTTGAACGTCACGATGCCGGAAAGCGATATGTAGAAGCCCAAATCCAACGCGGCACGGGCCACGGCTTGGGTTTCGGTGAAGCAGTGAAACACCCCTTTGGACACCGGTGCACCGCCCGACGAGGCGTAACCCCCCTCTTCTTTGAGCATGGCCACGGTGTCGTCCGAGGCGCTGCGGGTGTGGATGATCAGGGGCAAATCGGTTTGGCGACCCGCTTGGATGTGGACCCGAAAACGCTCGCGCTGCCAAGCCATGTCGGAAACACTGCGTCCGTCGAGCCGGTAGTAGTCCAAACCGGTCTCGCCAATGCCGACCACGCGGGGCAAGGCCGAGCGACGCACCAAATCGTCGACCGTGGGCTCTGGCGTGTCTTCGTAATCGGGATGCACGCCGACGGTCGACCACAAATTGGGATGTTCCAACGCCAATTGGTGCACGGACTCGAACTCGTCCAAGGTGCAGCATATGCACAGCGCGCGATCGACTTGGGCCGCTTGCATGTCGGCCAAGATTTGGGGCAGTTGGCTTCGGAGCTCGGGAAAATTCAGGTGGCAATGGGAGTCGGTGAACATGACGGTCCTTGTCAACGGCGGGCACTGAGCGCTTGTTGCGCTTGAGACATCCAAGCTTCCCAACGCAGACCTGCGTTGACCGGGTGCTCCACGCTGCGGGCGGCTTGCATCAGTTCTTGGCTCCAACGCTGCAAGCGAAAGAGGTGCGCCTTGGCGGGCAAATGGTCGGTTTCAAAAAAGCGTGGTGCCGCACCGCTGGCCACGGCCATCAGGTCGTGACAGACTTTTTGCATCACCTCCAACTGCACAACAGGCTCCCAATCGGACATCGCCTGGGCTTGGCCTTGCGCCAATGCCTTGGGCAATTGGCTCCAGGTCTGGGCGCTCAAGCCCATGGCCGCCCAGCGCAGGGCGTCATCAGGACGCCCGCCCGCAGCACGCCAGACCACACGGGCTTGTTCGGCGCTCATGGGGGTGTTGGCTTGTGACATGAGCCATGGCAAGGCCTCTTCTTCGCTGGGCCACTGAAGGTGGTGCGTCAAGCAGCGGCTGCGCACGGTGGGCATCAATTGGTGAGCGGCTTCGGTGGCCAACACAAAACGCACCGCGCCCACGGGTTCTTCCAGCGTTTTGAGCAGGGTGTTGGCCGACTCCATGTTCATGCGCTCGGCCGGGTACACCAAAACCACCTTGGTGTTGCCACGCGAACGCGTGAATTGGGTGAATGTGACGGCTTGTCGAGCGGCCTCGACCTTGATGATCTTGCTGGGCTTGCGGTCTTTTTCGTCGATCTTTTTTTGTGACACTTCGTCCAGCGGCCAGCCCAGCTCCAAGCTCAGTGTCTCGGGCATGAGCATGCACAGGTCCGGGTGGGTGTGCACGTCCACCGCGTGACAGCTGCCACATTGGCCACAGGCGCCACGCTCCGTCGGCGTTTCGCACAACCAGCTGCGCGCCAAAGCCAAGGCCAACTCGTATTGCCCCAAGCCCGAAGGACCGACCAAGAGCAAAGCGTGGCCGCGTTGTTGGCGCAGCTCGTTGAGCTGGCGTTGCAGCCAAGGAGCCAAGGTAGGTTCGATCATGGGCTGGGCGGCAACCACGAACGCCCCACCACCGCAGCGCGCACGGCGTGGGCCACCTGCTCAGGGGCTTGGTCGGCGGTGATGCGGGCAAAACGCTGGGGGTCGGCCTTCATGCGCGCGGCGTAACCGCCGGCCACGCGTTCAAAAAAGGCCTGTGACTCGGACTCGAAGCGGTCCGGCGTGCGGGCGTTGGCCAACCGGGCCGCGGCCACGGCCGGCGGCAGGTCGAACCACAGCGTCAGGTCGGGCTGGCGAAGCCCGTCGCCTGTGTCTTGTACCCAGCGCTCCAAAGTGCTGAGCACCGCCAAATCGAATCCTCGTCCATGTCCTTGGTAAGCGAAGGTCGCGTCGGTGAATCGGTCGCACAGGACCACGTCGCCCCGCGCCAATGCGGGCTCGATGACCTGCTGTAAGTGGTCGCGGCGAGCGGCGAACATCAACAGCGCTTCACACAGCGGGTCCATGGCGTCGTTGAGCACCAGAGTGCGCAGTTTCTCTGCCAAGGGCGTGCCACCGGGCTCTCGAGTGAGGGTCACACGCCGACCCTGGGCCTCAAAGGCTTGGACCAAGGCGCTGATGTGGGTGGACTTGCCTGCCCCGTCGATGCCTTCAAAAGAAATGAACAAACCGGTCATGGTCTCAACGATTCAAAAGGTAACGGCGCACGGCCGCGTTGTGTTCGGGCAAGGTCACGCTGAACTGGCTGGTGCCATCACCGCGGGCGACGAAATAAAAAGCTTTGGTGTCGGAGGGCTGGACCGCCGCCAACATTGAAGCGTAACTGGGCATGGCGATCGGTGTCGGTGGCAAGCCCGTGCGGGTGTAGGTGTTGTACACCGTGTCGGTTTGCAAATCGACTTTGCGCAAATTGCCGTCAAAGCGTTCACCCAGGCCGTAAATCACCGTGGGGTCGGTTTGCAAGCGCATGCCGATGCGCATGCGGTTGATGAACACGCCACCGATGTCCGCACGGTCTTGCGGTGCCCCCGTCTCTTTTTCGATGATGCTGGCCAAAATCAACGCTTCGCGGGGCGATTTCAAAGGCAAGCCATCGTCGCGCTCGGCCCAAGCTTGGGTCAGTTTGCGGTCCAAGGCCACACTGGCCATGCGCAGCACGCTGGAAGCTTTGGCGTTTTTGGGGAATCGGTAGGTGTCTGGGAAAAACTGTCCCTCGGGGTGCACACCCGTTTTGCCGATGAGTGCCATGACCTCAGACACGTCCAAGGCGGCCGTGTCTTGCTGCACGTCTCGGGCCGACTCAACGGCTTCAAATACCTGGCGGTAATTCCAACCCTCAATCAAGGTGACTTGGCGAAAGGCCTGTTCACCGCGCACCATTTTCCCCAGCAAAGCTTTGGGGGTGAGCCCAGGAGCGAACTCGTAACTGCCCGCCTGTATGCGGCGAGAATCGCCCGACAAGCGGAAATAGGCGAACAAGGCCCAGTCGGGCGCTTCAATGCCGGATCGGCTGAGTTGGCTCGCCAAAGCACGGGCCGAGGTGCCGGGTGCGATGGTGATGTCCAAAGGTCGCTCGGCGCTCACCGATGCGGGCATGCCCAACGGTCGGTCCAACCACCACAATGCAGCGCCCGCGGTCACCACCAGCAGCGCCACGATCAAGGTCAACACCCCCAACAACGCACGTTTCACAGGCAACATCCCAATGAGGTCAATGCCACGCCGGCACCCGGCGAGATCAGCCAAACATCATAATTCACCCCATGAGCCAAGACACCACACACAACGCCATGCCCGATGCCAACACCCTCAGCGGTGTGGTGGCCCTGCCCGCTTGGGGCGTGATCCGAGCCCAAGGTGCCGATGCGCCGAAGTTTTTGCATGGCCAACTCACCCAAGACTTCAGTCTGTTGGGGCAAGATCAGGCCCGGTTGGCCGCGTTTTGCTCGCCCAAAGGCCGCATGCTGAGCAGCTTCGTGGGCCTGAAACTGGCCGCGGACGATTTCTTGCTGGTGTGCCCAGCCGACACCTTGGCCGCCATGCTCAAGCGGTTGTCGATGTTCGTCATGCGCGCCCAGTGCCGCTTGAGCGACGCCAGCGCCGATTGGTCGGTGTGGGGCGTGGCCGGAGAACCGGCCAGCGGCCCCAACTTGGCCCCCAGCCCTTGGCAGGTGGCCCGTGCCCAAGAACAAATGTGGGTGCGTTTGTACCCAGCTGCTGGCATGCAGCGTGCCTTGGTCTTGGCGCCGGCAGGTTCAGCCGCACCCGCTGGCCCCGCCCTGCGCTGGGCCGTTTGGGATTGGCTGGAGGTGCGCAGCGCCGTGGTGCCGGTCACCGCGGCCTTGAGCGAGGCCTTGGTGCCACAAATGCTCAACTACGAATCGGTGGGCGGTGTGAATTTCAAAAAAGGCTGTTACCCCGGCCAAGAGGTGGTGGCGCGCAGCCAGTTTCGCGGCACGCTCAAACGCCGCGCCCACCTGTTCCACAGCGACAGCGCCCTGGCCGTGGGCTCTGAGGTGTTCCACAGCGACGACGCTGAGCAGCCGTGCGGCACCGTCGCGGCCTGTGCGCCGCACCCCAGCGGCGGCTTTGATGCTTTGGTCTCGCTGCAGCTCAGCGCATTCGAGAGCGGCTCGTTGCACGCCGGCTCGGTCCAAGGCCCCGCCTTGCGCCACGAGCCCCTGCCCTACGAACTCCTGGCCGACGTCTGAGCCATGTGTTTGGTGGCGTTTGCCTTGTCGGTGGACCCATCGGTGCCCCTGTGGCTGGCCTCGAATCGCGACGAACGCTGGGACCGGCCCACCACGCCCTTGCACCGATGGACCCTGCCCAATGGGGTGTCGGTGATCGGTGGACGCGACGAACAAGACGGCGGCACTTGGCTGGCCGCGTCTGAACACGGCCGCATCGCCTGGCTGACCAATGTGCGCGAAGCTGAGCGACCCGCTGCCGAACGATCACGCGGCGGTTTGGTCACCGATTGGTTGGCCAGCGAAGAGCCTTGGGAGCGCTGGCATTTGCGCCACGACCCGCGGGCCTTCGGGGGCTTCAACTTGGTGTTGGGTGACCAACGCCAAAGCGCTTGGGCCTGGCTCAGCAACCGCAACCCTGCGGGCGTGCACCACGACCCCGATCCCCAATGGCACCGCCATGCCCTCGACCCTGGGGTGTACGGCCTGTCCAACGCCAGCCTGAACGTGCCCTGGCCGAAAACCCAGCGCTTGGTGCCCGCCGTCCAAACCCACCAGCCCCAGGCCAACCGAGATTGGCCAGCTGAAGTCTTGCAGGCACTGGCCGATCAAAACTTGGGGGCGGGTTTGGCCGACCACGACCTGCCCAACACCGGTTTGCCGCTGGTCATCGAACGCGCCTTGGCCAATCCTTTTGTGCATTGGCCAGAACACCGCTACGGCACCCGCAGCAGCACCCTGCTCTCGCTGAGCGCCGCCGAAGGCGGTTGGCAACTGCGCATGAGCGAATGGACCCACCCCACCGACCAGCTCCCGTTCACCGCCTCACCCCGACGCGACCTGAACCTCCATTGGGGTCAGATCCCAAATACCTGACGCAAGGCGCGCGCGGCGTCTTGGTGGGCGGTCAAGGCCAAGGGGATGGCGCGACCAAACTGGATGAAGCCGTGCACCACGCCTGGGTAGACCTCCAAGTCCACCGGCACGCCGGCCATGCGCAAGCGGTCGGCGTAAAGCATGCCCTCGTCGGTCAGCGGGTCGCACTCGGCCAAGCCTACCCAGGCGGGCGCCAAGCCGTCCAAGTCGCGCACCGCACCCGTTTCGTCCACACCGTCGAGCGGCGCGAAGCGCCAATCGTTGCGGTCGTGCGGGCTGCGCAGGTAGTGGCCAAAGAAGTAATCGATGTGCGCGTTTTCGAGCAAAAACCCTGTTCCAAAACGGTGGTGGCTGTTGGTGTTGCCGTGACCGGCACAGCCGGGATAGAACAAGAGTTGCAAGGCCAGTGGCCAGCCCGCGTCGCGCGCGGCGATCGCCGTCACCGCGGCCAAGGTGCCGCCCGCGCTGTCGCCACCCATCGCGATGCGCTGCGGGTCCAAGCCCCATGCAAGGGCTTGTTCGCGCAGGCCGGTCAAGCTGTCCCACGCGTCAAACACGGCGGTAGGGAACTTCCAATCGGGTGCGAGCCGGTAGTCCACCGACACCACGGCGCACTGCGCCAAGTGCGCCAAATGCCGACACAGCGGCTCATGAGTGGCGATGCTGCCCACGGTGAAGCCGCCGCCATGAAAATACAGCAGCACCGGCAAAGGCTGCGCCGAGTCCCGCAAAGTTGGCGCGTACAGGCGCACGGGAATCGCGTGGCCATCGCGGGCCATGAGCGTGTGGTCTTCCACCCGTGGCAAGGCGTGCGGCGCGATGTCCAACACCCCCGCACCCGCTTCGTAAAACGCCTTGGCTTGCGCCGCACTCAAGGCGTGCATCGGCGCGTGACCCGCCCGCGCCATGCGGTCGAGCACACCGCGCATCACCGGCAGCAGCAGGCTTTGCGGGTGTCGAGGGTGGTTCATGGGTGCTGAGGCATCTTGGCGCCCACGTGCACCTCACCGCGCGCCTCGGCCATCTCCACTTGGCGCTGGCGCTCGGCCAGCTTCTCTTTTTGCTCGGGCGTGCGCTGGTCGTGGCAGTGATCACAACTCACCCCAAGGACGTAATGCGGCGACTGCTTGTCCTGCTCGCTCAATGGCCAGCGGCACGAGCGGCACAGCTCGTGGGTGCCCACGCCCAGGCCATGGCCGACACTCACACGCTCATCGAACACAAAACACTCGCCCTCCCAGAGGCTCTGCTCGGGCGGAATTTCTTCCAAGTACTTGAGGATGCCGCCTTCGAGGTGGTAGACCTCGTCGAAGCCGCGCATCTTCATGAGCGCGGTGGATTTTTCGCAGCGAATGCCGCCGGTACAAAACATGGCCACCTTGGGTTTGTGGACCGTGCTGGTTTTGAGCTGGTCCTGCTGCTCGAGCCAGGCCGGCAGTTGCACGAAGTTTTTGATGTTCGGGTTGATCGCGCCTTGGAAGGTGCCGATGGCCACCTCGTAGTCGTTGCGCGTGTCGATCACCACCACGTCTGGGTCGGCCAACAAGGCGTTCCAGTCGGCGGGTTTGACGTACTGGCCCACGGTTTTGTTCGGGTCCAACTCGGGCACGCGCAGGGTGACGATCTCTTTTTTGATCTTGACCTTCATGCGGTTGAACGGCGGCTTGTGGCTCCAAGATGCTTTGTGCGGCAGGTTCGCCAAACGCGGGTCGGCGCGCAAAAACGCCAGCACAGCGCGTACACCGGCCTCGGGCCCGGCGATCGTGCCGTTGATGCCCTCGTGCGCCAAGAGCAGCGTGCCTTTGACGTCGTGGGCGTCGCAACAGGCTTGCAAGGGCGCCTGCAGGTCTTCAAAGTCCGGCAAATCAACAAATTGGTAAAGCGCGGCGGTGAGGTAGGTGCGATCAAGGGTCATGGTGCAATTATCGGCGGCCGCTGCCGTCAAGTCTGTTTCAATTCTTCTCTTTGCGCCCGCAACAAAAACGCACGCATATCGCCAAAAACAAGATCGGCCACGTAGGAGCGTTGGGCGGCATCGAACAAAAAGTCGTCGCCCATGGTGCGCAAAATTTGAATTTGAAACTTCTGTTGATGGTCTGGCAACCAACGTTCCTCAAACACGCCCATGACGTTGTGCTTGATCCCGTTGTCCTCTAGGTACTTGAGAGATGTCTGGTAAATGTGAGTGTGGTTGGCCGCGTGATGGGCTGGCAAGTAGACCAAGATCGACAGGTCATGGACATTCAACTTGCAATAAAAATGAATGGCGAACCCTGAGCCGCTCTTGAATTCGTAAATCACCGAATTGCGGGTTTGAACGATCAAGCGCAGACCCAGTCCTTGGTTGAGCGGGTCAATGGCATTCCGCCCCACGTTTTGGGCCGATGTGGTGAATGCCCTTGGGAGGTCTTGAACCAAAAAATTCTCGGTTTCCTTGTTGATCCGCTCAAAGGAATTGGCCGATGCGTACAACAGGATCAAACCCCATGCACCCCAAGCGGTGACCAAGATCTTGATCAAATCAATGCTGAGCAACTTCAATTCTGGATCGGGGGCCCAGACTTTGGATGAGATCAAGAGCCCGATGGAGCCGATCAACAACAAGCCCAAAAGCCAAGACACCGCATGGCGCTGACGACGGCTCAAGAAGATGAATTTTTTGGTTTCAATCATGCATGGCCCCTAGGTGAGATGTGTTGATCAAACGTGTGTTGATGGTCAGAGCGGCTGAACCTGATCGGCTTGTGAGCCATCTTTCAACCAATGGGCAAATTCATCGGCCAATTGCTGGCTCGCTACTGCCGCCGCCGTCCACACCTTCACCCGCCCCGCCCAATCGGTGGCGTAGCGCGTGAAGTCGGTGCGGTCGGGCAATTTGCCATTGGGCAAGGTTTTGAGCCAGTCGGGGTTGGGCGCGAGGACGATGGTGTGGTCCAAAAACGCCGTCGAGCCGTGGCGCCACTTCAAGGCTTTGTCGAGCCAGCCGGGCACCACGTTTTTCTGGAAATGCGGATACAGAACCAACGCGCCAGTGCTGCCGGTGGTTGATTCGCGCCAGTTCAGGTGCAGGTGGTAATCGGTGATGCCGCCGTCCCAATAGGCGCCGCGCGGTGCGCCGGGAATGTGGTGCACGGCTTGCAAAGCAAAAGGAATCGAGCAGCTCGCTTGCAATGCGGGCATGAAGTTGCCCGCATTGAGCGCCACGGCGCTGGTGTTCAAGTCACTCGGGTCAAAGGGCAGCGCGGCACCCTGCCCCGAAAATACCACCCGCTCGAACCAAGCGCCCAAGGCTCGGCGCGAGAGCACGTTGCTCAAGAAGGCCCCGGCGTAACCCAGCGGTGTGCCCAGGGGGTGTTCGCGGTGCAGCACGTGCCGCCCGCGCGAGGTGACGATGTGCAAGCGGTAACGTGGGTGGCTCAGCAATTCGTCCACGCGACCGCCGTAAAACGCTTGCAAGCTGTGACCAAAGGACTCGCTCACCTGTTGCGCCGTGACGCGTTTTTGTCCGGGCAAGGGTTCGTAACGTTGGGCGATGTAGTCGCGCTGCAGCCGCTCGAAGGACGCGACCGAGTCGTTCAAACAGGCGGTGGCCATGCGCCACGCGCCGATGGACGCGCCCACCAAGTGCACCGGCTGGCTCGACTGCGGCAACCACTGACCAAAAATGAAACGGTCCAGCGGCCCCAAGATCAAGCCCTTGGGCCCACCGGCCGCGCCGGGGATGGCGCCGATGTGTTCGGGCTTCAGGCCATGGGCGCGGATGTGCGCCAAGGCCTTGGGACCCGCATGGATGTGCAGGGCCTTCACTTCTTCAAGCCCTGCAGCTTGGCAAAGGCGCTGGCCATGGCCGATCCGGCGGCCGCGGGTGCGGCGGGTGGGGTGCGGTGGCGCTGGCCTTGAGCGGCGCCTTCAAATCGGTTCTCGCGCGGACCGTCGCGGCGCGCGGGGGCTGCGTCGAGCTTCATGGTCAGGCTGATGCGGTTGCGACCCAGGTCCACTTCGAGCACCTTGACTTTGACGA
>JBEDCE010000002.1:0-37223 GCA_041176905.1 Pseudomonadota bacterium | reverse complement strand
ACTTCGCGGTGCTGCGCAAGCGTTTTTCTTCGTCGGGGTTGCTGATGAACGCCGTTTCCAC
Organism: Pseudomonadota bacterium; assembly: GCA_041176905.1. Classification (GTDB taxonomy): domain Bacteria; phylum Pseudomonadota; class Gammaproteobacteria; order Burkholderiales; family Burkholderiaceae_C; genus Hydrogenophaga. The sequence goes on along the minus strand of JBEDCE010000002.1, from coordinate 37,162 downwards.
CAACACGCTGGGAATGTTGGGCGCGCGCAGCACCGCGAAGTTGGCTTGTTCCACCCTGGGTTTGTGTAAGCGACCCACTTTGCCCACCTCGCCCAACATGGCACTGCCCACTTTGAGGCTGTCCTTGATTTGTGCCGTGGTGCTCATGTCGATGAGCGCACTTCGGATGCTGTTGTCCTTGACCTTGACGTTGATGCCGCCGATTTGATCGGAGGAGTTTTCTTTGTTGGCCATCCAACGGGCCGCGGCACTCGTGGCGCCGCGCGTGCTCAAAGCGAAAATGCTGGCGCCTTGGGGGCGCGGGCTGTAGAAGGCGTCGGCGTGGATGCTGATGAACAGATCGGCGTTGACCCGTTGCGCTTTGCGCACTCGTTCGTGCAAGGGCACAAAGAAGTCGCCGTCGCGCGTCATGAAGGCGCGCATGGGCAAGCCATGGACCCGCGTGTTGTTGATGCGATCGCGCAAGCGTTGGGCGATTTGCAGCACCACGTTTTTCTCAAAGGTGCCGCCGGGGCCAATGGCGCCGGGGTCTTCACCGCCATGTCCCGGGTCGAGCGCGACCACGATCAGCCGCTCACCCATCGAGGCCCCCCCTCGGTGGGTGGGTTTGCTGGGTGTGGCGGATGGAGTTTGGGGTGCTTTGGGCAGTTGGCCGCGCTGGGCCAACAAATCACCCAGGGGGTCGGTGCTGGGCGTGTCGCCCGCATTGCCCACGCGCCGCTCCAAGTCGGCCAAGCGCTGTTCAATCAGTTGCGCCAAGGGGTCGGGTGGCGTGACGGGGTAGAGGTCGAGCACCCAGCGGTGTTGGTAGGGTGCGATGGGCTTGAGGCTGAAGCTTTGCGGCGCGATGGGTTGTTTGAGGTCGATCACCAAACGCACCACGCCACTGCCGTGTTGGCTCACGCGCATGCCGGCGATGTTGGGATCGTCGCTGCGCAACTTGGCAACCAAGGTGCTCAAGCTGGGCAACAGATCCAAGCCTTGCAAGTCCACTTCCATGCGCGGCGGGTCGTTGACAAAGCGTTGCGTGGTTTTGAGTGGGCTGTCGGATTCGATGGTGATGCGGGTGTAGTCCTCGGCGGGCCACAAACGCACCGCCACCACTTGCGCGCCATGCGCCAAATGTTGAGGCCCCAAGAACAGGACCAGCGTGCTGGCGCTCAAGAAGGTTCGGCGTTGCAACATAGGTTTCATGTGCTGTGTGGCGACAAAGCCGCGATCAAGGATTGTCCCGTGCTTGAGTGTGCGATGACTTTGATTTGGCGTTGTCCCTCTTCATCGGTGTGGATATGCAAACCCATGTCAACCGCCGTGAGGGCATCACCCGCTTGTTCGGGCCACTCCACCAATTTGAGCCCAGGGCTGGCAAACAGTTCACGAAAACCCGCGTCCTCCCATTCGCGCGGGTCGCTGAAGCGGTAGAAGTCGAAATGCCAAATGGAGAGGTCGGGTGTGCTGTGCGGCTCCACGACCGCGTAGGTGGGGCTTTTGATACGCCCGTTCACGCCCAAGGCGCGCAGCAAGTAGCGCACCAACGTGGTTTTGCCCGCGCCCAAGTCGCCGTGCAGGGTGAGGGTGGCGTTGCGCAGCGCGGGGCAGTTGGCCAGGCGTTGGGCAAAGGCCTCGGTATCGGACTCGTTTCGCCATGTGCCGCGCCATGGCTGGGCCGGCGTTCCTACAATGGCGGTGTGACTGTCCATGCAACTCCACTCGTTTCAGACATCCGGGCTTGGGCCCGTGAGCTGGGATTTTCTCAAATTGGCGTGAGCGGCGTTGACCTGAGCGACGCCGAACCCGGTTTGTTGGCTTGGTTGGACCAAGGCTTTCACGGCGACATGGCCTACATGGCGCGCCACGGCTTGCGTCGGGCTCGACCAGTCGAGCTGGTGCCGGGCACCGTCAGTGTGCTCACCGTTCGCATGGATTATCTGCCACGCGACACCCCACCCGATTGGATCGAACGCGAAAACGCCCGCTTGCTGGAGCCGGGCCAAGCCGTGGTCTCGTTGTACGCCCGGGGGCGCGATTACCACAAGGTCTTGCGCCAACGTTTGCAACGCTTGACCGATCGCATCGCGCAAGCCGTGAACCCGATGGATGCGCGTGTGTTTTGTGACTCCGCGCCAGTGCTCGAAGCCGAATTGGCCGCGCGCAGCGGCTTGGGGTGGCGCGGCAAGCACACCTTGGTCTTGCACCGCGAGGCGGGTTCCGCGTTTTTCTTGGGCGAGATTTACCTGAGCTTGGCCTTGCCCGAGAGCGAGCCCATCAGCGCGCACTGTGGCCAGTGCAACGCGTGCATCACCGCCTGCCCCACCGGGGCCATCGTGGGCCCGCACCGTTTGGACGCACGGCGCTGTATCTCTTACCTGACCATTGAGCACGCTGGGTCGATCGATGAGGACCTGCGGCCCCTCATGGGCAACCGCATTTACGGCTGCGACGATTGCCAACTGGTTTGCCCTTGGAACAAGTACGCGCAGCGCAGCACCTTGCCCGACTTCGATGCGCGCGCCCCCATTGCACAGGCACAGTTGCTGGATGTGTGGCGTTGGAGTGAGGCCGACTTTGAGCGCCACACCGAGGGCAGCGCGATTCGGCGCATCGGCCACGAGCGTTGGCTGCGCAACGTGGCCATTGCCTTGGGCAATGCGGTGCGCAGCGCACCCAACGCGGCCACACAAGCCGTGTTCCTGCAGGCCTTGGCCGAACGCGACGATCACCCCAGCGCTTTGGTGCAGGAGCACCGGCGTTGGGCCTTGGCTCAAGCCACGACGGTGCTCACCAGTGCGCCAACACACCCAAGGCCCACGGTAGGCTGAGCACGCCCAGTATGGTTGAGAGGGTCACCAAGCCCCCCACGTAAGCGCCGTTGTGGCCCATGCGGGCCGCCAAGACGTAACAACTGGACGCGGTGGGTATGGCCGAGAACATCAGCAAGACCGTGGTTTGGGTGGGTGTTAGCCCAAAGAGCAGCGCCACACCCACCGCCATCAAGGGCATGGCCAAGTGTTTGATGCCCAGCACCATGACACCCAAGGTTTTGGCTTGCGCCAAGCTGCCCAATTGCATGCCGGCCCCGGCGGCCATCAGGCCCAAAGCCAAGGAGGCTTGGCCGATGCGATTGACCGTGGGTGAGAGCCACTCTGGCAGAGAAAGCCCCATCAGGTTGGCCACCAAGCCGCTGGCCGTGGCAATGATCAAGGGGTTGCGCAGCAGTTCACGCGCAAAGCCAATTTGACCTTGGCGCGCCATGGGCCAAACCGCACCGATATTGAGCAGGGGCACACACACACCGATGAGCACCGCGATGAGCACCAAACCTTCGGCCCCAGCAACTTTGTCGGCCAAAGCCAAGGCGATGAAGGAGTTGAAGCGAAAACCGATTTGTGCGCTGGCCGCGTGTAAGCGGGCGTCGATGCGACGACCCAGCCAAGGCCAGTGTGGCAAGGAGTAGGCCAGTGCAATGCCCGCCAGCCCCAAGACCAAGCCCGCGGCCATGAGGCTGGAGGTCCCCGCCCAGTCCACCGGAGACTTGACCATGGCATAAAACAGCATGACCGGGAACAAAAAGTAATAGACCAAGATTTCGATCGGCTCCCAAACCTTGCGGTCCAGCGCCGTGTAGCGGCACAGCAGGTAGCCGCAGACGATGAGCGAGAAATCGGGGAAGAGCAGTTGGGCGAAGTTCACGGACTCAAGGATACCGTGGGCTGGGTGCAGGCGCGCAGCAGGGTCACACCACCATCGCTGGGCAGCCAGTGTGATAAAGGCTGGCAGCCCTGTGGGTCGCAGCGTTCAAAATCGGCGGTGAAGCCCGAGCGCATCAGCGGCAACTCGTTGGGCTGGCGCACCGTTGGGGAGTAGCGCCACCAACCACCTTGCAGGACCGCGTCGGGTGGGGGCTCCATGCCCGCACCCGAGCCGAGGATGCGCGCCTCCGTGGCGAGCAAGACCGGTGCGGCGGGTTGGCCCCGCCACTGCACGTTGTAGTCCTCTTCCCAACGGGTTTTTTCGATGCTGTGGGTCCACGCCAAAGTGAATCGCTCACCCGGCACCCACACCGCTGGGCCGCTGAGCGCGGCCAAGCTCAGGCAGATACCGAGGGCTGTCACGCCAAGGTTGCGGCGCGGCGGGTGCGCCAGAGGTGCCAGATCACGAACACGGCCACCGCCCCCAGACCGATTTCATCGGTCAAGGGCAAAGCCACCACCAAGAAGCTGGCCGCGACGATCGTCCAGGCACGCTCCCACCACGACAGTGGACCGACCAGGAAACCAATTGCACCCGCGCCCCACATGGCGATGGCCACCAAGGCTTTGAAGACGATCCACAACGTGTCCCAGACATCACCCGTTTGAAGCATCAGCGCGGGACTGTAGACCGCCATGTAGGGGACGATAAAACCGGCCATGGCCACACGCACGGCTTGGATGCTGATCTTGAGCGCTTTTTCTTTGGCGATGGGCGCGGCCGCGAAGGCCGCTAAGGCCACGGGCGGCGTGAGGTCGGCCATGATGCCGAAATAGAAAACAAACATGTGCGAAATGATGAGCGGCACTCCGAGTTCCAACAACACCGGCGCGGCCAGCGAGCTGGTGATGATGTAGTTGGGGATGGTGGGGATGCCCATGCCCAGCACCAAGCAGGTCAGCATCGTCAGGAACAGGGCCAAGAACAAGTTGTCGCGACCAACGGCGATGATGTGCCCGCCCATCTCAGCGGCCACACCGGTCAGGTTGATGATGCCGATGATCACGCCCACCAAAGCGCAAGCGATGGCCACTGGCAAGGCGTGACGCGCGCCTTCCACCAAGGCTTTGAGCGCCATGGTGCGGGCATCACCGCCCACGCGCAGCACATAGGTCAGGGCCAATAGCACTGCGATGATGGCAATGAAGGTGCTCACGCCAAACTCAACAAAACCCGCGCAGGCCATACCCAGCAAGACCCAAAACAGCACCCGCAGGGTGTTGCCCTGGACGCCACCCATCACGGCAGCGCCAAAAATCAAAATCACCGTCAGGCCCAAACCCACGGTGCCCGAGAACATCGGTGTGTAGCCCGAAAAGAGCAAAGCCACCAAGCCAATGAGTGGCAACAACAGGTACCAGCGCTCGCGCACGGCCGTCCAAGGGTTGGGACACTCGTCTTTGGGCAAACCCACCAAACCTTTTCGCCCAGCCTCCAAATGCACCATCCAGAAAGCCGTCACGAAATACAGGATGGCGGGAATGATGGCCGCTTGCACAATGGCCAAATATGGCACGTTGATGGTCTCGGCCATGATGAAGGCGACCGCCCCCATGACGGGCGGCATGATTTGCCCACCCATGCTCGCGGTGGCTTCCACGCCGCCCGCAAAGGCGGGTGAGTAGCCGAAGCGCTTCATCAGGGGGATGGTGAACTGACCGGTGGTGACCACATTGGCCACGCCCGATCCGTTGATGGTGCCCATCAAGCCCGAAGAAATCACAGCGACCTTGGCAGGACCGCCGCGCGTGTGGCCCACGGTGCCCATGGCAAAGTCATTGAAGAGCCGGATCATCCCGGCTTGCTCCAAAAACGAACCGAACAAAATGAACAGAAAAATATAAGACGACGAAACATAGGTCGGTGTGCCGTAAATACCTTCGGTACCGAAGCCCAAAGCCCCCACGATTTGGTCCAGGCCATAACCGCGGTGGGCAAAGGCGCCGGGCAGGTATTGGCCAAATAGGCCGTAGGCCAAAAATATGCCGCAAATCAGCGGCAAACCCCAGCCCATGACGCGCCTTGCCGCTTCAAACACGAGCGCGATGGTGACGGTACCGATCACCCAGTCGGCTTGGGTGAGCTCGCCCGATCGCTGTGTCAGGTCGGCCTCGAACACCCATTGGTACAGGCCGGAGGAAAAACCGATCAAACCCAGAGCCCAACCCAAGGTTCGACCCAAGCCATCCCAGACACCACCGCGACCAGCCAGGGGTGGAAAGAGCGCAAAGATCAGCAACAAGACAAAACCCACGTGGATGGCGCGGATCACTTGGCTGGAGAGCGGATGAAAGGCCGCCATCGTCAGCTGAAAAGCGGAAAACGCCACGGCAATCCAAAAAACCGCGCCGCGCAAAGGGGTGGAGGTGTCGCTCATGTTGGGTCGGATAGGGTGAAAGAAAGGCGGCCCCGTGAAAGGGGCCGCGATAGGGTTCAGACGCCGATCACTTGATCAGGCCAACTTCCCGGTAGTAACGCTCGGCACCGGGGTGCAGTGGCACAGGCATGCCTTTGATGGCGTTTTCGCGCTTCATGACCTTGATGGAGTTGTGCGAGGCGTAGAGCGTGTCGATGTTGGTGTACAGCGCCTTGGTCATTTGGTAGGCCAAATCGTTGGACACACCCGTGTGGCTGACCAAGAAATTGGGAATGGCCACGGCGGGCACGTCGGTGGTTTGTCCGGCGTAGGTGTTGGCGGGGATCACGGTGGGCTGGTAAGCCGGATCACCGATTTTGGTCACCACCGCGGCGGGCACCGGCACCACCACGATTTTGATGGCCGTGGCCAAGTCGCGGATCGAGGCCACGCCCAACCCAGCCGATTGCAGGGTGGCGTCGAGTTGGCGGTTCTTCATCAGTTCTACCGACTCGCCAAAGGGCAAGTACTCAACTTTGGCCAAGTCTTTGTATTCCAAACCCGCGGCTTTCAAGACCGCACGTGCGTTGAGCTCGGTGCCCGATTTGGCCGCACCCACCGACAGGCGTTTGCCTTTGAGGTCGGCGATGGTTTTGATACCGGAGTCTACGCTGGCCACGATTTGCACGTAGTTGTCGTAGGTGGCGCTGATGCCGCGCAGCTTGTCGAGCTTGCTGGCAAAGCCCACCTCGGTGTTGCCTTGCCAAGCGTCGGACAAGGAGTCGGCCAAGGTCAATGCCAGCTCACCACGGCCGGCTTGCAAGAGGTTGAGGTTTTCCACCGAGGCCTTGGTGACCTGGGCGGTGGAGCGCACATTGGGGATGTCCTTGGCGTAGATCTGCGAGATGGCCACACCGACGGGGTAATACACGCCACTTTGACCACCGGTGAGCACGTTGATGAATTGTTGTTGGGCCAAGGCGTTCGAGCCGATCAGGGTCAAGCCCAAACCCAAGCCAGCGACCACTTGTTTGAAAACACGCATGAAAGTCTCCTCGTTGTTATGAACAGAAAAGTGCAGAATACCTTAGGCTTTTGTGTCCGGCCAACGGGAAATTGCGTACCGGGCTGGGGGGGTTTTCCCCAATACGGCCTTGTTTTTAAAGGGTTTTTCCAGCATGAAGCAGCCAGTGGCTCCGCCTGTTGCCGGCCCTGCGCCTTTGCGTGGCGCAGCCGATGCGTTCGTCGATGCTTTGTGGCTGGAAGACGGTTTGTCCAAAAACAGTTTGGAGGCCTACCGGCGTGACTTGGAGCGTTTGGCTGGCTGGTTGCAGCCCCAAGGCAAGGCCCTGCTGCAGGCCACAGAGCCCGATTTGAATGCCTACTTTTCGGCCGAACACGCGCAGGCCCGGGCGACCACGGCCAACCGCCGCCTGACCGTGTTCAAGCGCTACTTTCGGTGGGCGTTGCGCGAGCGCTTGGTGGCAAAAGACCCGACCCTGCGCTTGGTCTCGGCCAAAACGCCCCTGCGCGTGCCCAAGTCCCTGAGCGAACAGCAGGTCGACACCCTGCTGGCCACCCCCGACACCGACACCGACTTGGGGCTGCGCGACCGCGCCATGTTGGAGTTGATGTACGCCAGCGGCTTGAGGGTGAGTGAGTTGGTGGACCTGAAGACTTGGCACGTGGCTTTGAACGAGCAGGTCTTGCGCATCACCGGCAAGGGCAACAAGGAGCGTTTGGTGCCCTACGGACAAGTGGCCGGCCAGTGGCTGGAGCGCTACTTGGCCCAATCCCGCGTGGCCATCTTGGCCGGGCGCAGCAGCGAAGACCTGTTTGTGAGCTCGCGCGGCACCACCGCTGGCCAAGCCATGAGCCGCGTGATGTTTTGGAACTTGGTCAAAAAATACGCGTGGCAGGCCGGCATCACCACACCCCTGTCGCCCCACACCTTGCGACACGCCTTTGCCACGCACCTGCTCAACCATGGTGCGGATTTGCGCGCGGTGCAACTGCTGCTCGGGCACGTCGACATTTCCACCACCACGATTTATACGCACGTCGCACGCGAGCGGCTCAAGACCGTGGTCGCCCAGCACCACCCGCGCGGTTGATCAGGCGCTGAGCAGGTAGTCCAGCTCAACCTGGCTGAAGCCCGCAGCCAAACGCGCGGCGTCGTTGAACGGCGGCTTGGGCCGAGGCGCTGCGTGGGTGCGCGCCAACACACGGTAATGGGCCACCGGGTCGATGCCTTGTTGATGGCACAACCAGCCGTACCAGTGGTTGCCAATGGCCACGTGGCCGATCTCTTCGCGCAGGATCACATCCAACACCGCCACCGTGCGCAGGGCCGCGGGGGTGCCGACCTTGCGCAACTTGGCTTGGATGAGTGGGGTGGCGTCCAGACCCCGTGCTTCCAGCGTTCGGGGCACCAGGGCCATGCGAGCGGTGATGTCGTCTTGGGTTTTGACGCACATGGCCCACAGGCCGTCGTGGGCTTCGAAGTCGCCATAACCGTGGCCCATGGCTTGCAGTTCGGCCAGCAGCAGACCAAAGTGTTGGGCCTCTTCATTGGCCACCCGCAACCAATCGCGGTAAAAAGCGGTGGGCATGTGGGGGAAGCGCCAAACGGCGTCCAGGGCCAAGTTGATGGCGTTGAATTCGATGTGGGCAATCGAGTGCACCAAGGCCGCCAAACCCTCCGCTGTGAAGGGGCTGCGGTGGGGCACCGACACGGCGGGCACCAAACGCGGGCGCTCGGGGCGACCGGGCAGGGCGAGGTGTTCGGGGGCTTCGAGGATCGCATCTTCGCCCCAAACGCCGGTGCTGGCATCGGCGCTCAACTGGTGCACCGCCGCGCATTTGGCTTGAGGGTCACTCAGGCACAACAGGGTCAGGGCACGTTCGCGCAGCGTCATCCCTACAATTCTAGTTCTCACACCCGATTGACCCAGGAGAACCATGGCCATCTACCAACTCGACGACCTCACGCCTCAAGTGCCCGACAGCGCTTGGGTGGCGCCCAATGCCCAGGTCATGGGTGACGTGGTCATGGGCGAACACAGCAGCCTGTGGTACAGCGCGGTGGCGCGTGGCGACACGGCCACCCTCACCATCGGTGCGGGCAGCAACGTGCAAGACGGCAGCGTCCTGCACGCCGACCGCGGAGCCCCCTTGACCATCGGGGAGGGCGTGACCGTCGGCCACCAAGCCGTCTTGCACGGCTGCACCGTGGGCGATGGCTCGCTGATCGGCATCGGTGCCGTGGTGCTCAACCACGCGCGCATCGGTCGCCACTGCTTGGTCGGCGCGGGCTCGTTGGTCACCGAGGGCAAGGTGTTCCCCGATGGCGTCATGATCATGGGCTCACCGGCCAAGGTTGTGCGCGAGCTCACGCCCGAACAAATCGAGGGTTTGCGCCAAAGCGCAGCCCATTACGTGGCCAACGCCCAGCGCCACCGCCGCGGGCTCAAACCCTTGTCTTGAATTGTCGAAAGTCGCGATTGTCTGAACTACACACCTTTATTTTCGAGGGCAAGCCCGTGCGCGGCATGCTCGTTCGCCTCACCGATGCGTGGCAAACCATCCTGCAGCGGCGTGCCTTGGCGGGGGCTTACCCGGCCGCGGTGCAAGAGCTGCTCGGTGAGATGACCGCCGCGGCCACCCTGATGCAAGCCAACATCAAGTTCAACGGCGCCTTGGTCATGCAGATCATGGGCGACGGGCCCCTCAAGCTGGCCGTGGCCGAGGTGCGCTCCGACCTGAGCTTGCGTGCCACCGCCACCGTGATGGGTGAGGTGGCCGATGACGCCCGCTTGTCGCACATGGTCAACGTCAACCGATTGGGACGCTGCGCCATCACCTTGGACCCGCAAGACCGTTTGCCCGGTCAGCAGCCTTATCAGGGCGTGGTGCCCTTGGTGGGCGACCACGGCGAAAACTTGGAGCGCCTGAGCGAGGTGATCGAGCACTACATGCTGCAAAGCGAACAGCTCGACACCCGATTGGTGCTGGCCGCCAACGACCAAGTGGCCGCAGGCCTGTTGATTCAGCGCTTGCCCATGCAAGGCCAAGCCAATTTGGGCGGTGGCGTACAACGCGGGGATGAAGACCACATCGGCCAAAGCGAAGACTACAACCGCATTTCGATCCTGGCCTCCAGCTTGAAGCGCGAAGAGCTGTTGACGCTTGACGCCGAGACCATCCTGCGCCGCCTGTTTTGGGAAGAAGACGTGGTGCGCTTTGACCCTTTGACGGGCGAAGAGGGCCCGCGGTTTCGCTGCTCGTGTTCGCGCGAGCGCGTCAGCGCCATGCTGCGCAGCTTGGGTTCCGATGAGGTCGAGTCGATTTTGGCCGAGCAAGGTCAGGTCGATGTGACCTGTGAGTTTTGCGGGCAACCGCACCGCTTCGATCCGGTGGACGCCGCCCACATTTTTCTGGACGTTCAGCGACAAATGCCGGGCAGCGACACCCCGCAGTGATCAGGCGCGGGGGCAAAAACCAAACAAGCGGTGCTCGGATTCGGGGTCGGCGCAGTGCTCGCAACGCCAAGTGCGCTGGCTGTTGCGCTCGGGCCCATCGGCTAAGTCCAAGCCCAAAGGCTGCTTGAGGGCATGTAAGGCCTGCTGTAGCCGTTCGTTGGGGCTGCCCCACAGGGTGGCATATGGGAGGCCCGAATCGGTCAAGCGTTGGCGCAACAAGCGGTCGGTGTGTTCACGCGCCGCTGGACCATCGCGCCAAGGTCCATCGGCCTGCCAAGGCGTGTCCAAACCCATGAGCCAGGTATGGGTGTAGCCGGCTTGCACACGCAAGGCCTCGGCCCACAGTCCACGGTCTTGAAAATACTGTTCGCTGTAGGCGGCACTCATGAGGGCGGTTGTGTCAGCCACGACCACGTCCACACCGGGGCACTCGGCCGCTTCGGCGATGCGCTCGCTTTGTTGGGCCGCGATGGCGGCTTGTTCGTGAGCGCCGGGTGTGCGGCCGTGCGCCAGGCACCAATGCCGCAAAGCCTCATCCACACCCACACAGCGCAAGCCGTGCTGGCGTTCCAAAACAGCGATGAGGGATTGCGCCAGCGTACTTTTGCCGCTGGATTCGCCACCGAGCAAGGTGACGGTGAGGGCCATGTCAGCGCGGGTTTTGGGCGTACTGAACAAAGACCTCGTTGGGTTTGACCATGCCCAGTTCGTGACGGGCCAATTCCTCAACCATGCCCAAGCCTTCTTGCAAGTCGCTCACTTCGTTGGCGAGTTGCTCGTTGCCGGCTTGGGCCAAGCGGTTGAGTTCTTGTTGGGCAGACAAGGTTTTGCGCATTTGGGCCACCTCCCACACGCTGCCGCGACCAAACCACAGCTGAGCTTGCAGCACCAGCAGCAATGCGACCAAGAGCAATGGAATGGGGCGGATGGTCATGGTGATCAGCGCAGGTTGTAGAAGGCCGCACGGCCGGGGTACACCGCCACATCACCGAGGTCTTCTTCGATGCGCAGCAACTGGTTGTACTTGGCCATGCGGTCCGAACGCGAGAGCGAACCGGTTTTGATTTGGCCGGCGTTGGTACCCACAGCGATATCGGCGATGGTGCTGTCTTCGGTTTCGCCCGAGCGGTGGCTGATGACGGCGGTGTAGCCGGCTCGCTTGGCCATTTCGATGGCTGCGAAGGTTTCGGTCAAGGTGCCGATCTGGTTGATCTTAATCAGGATCGAGTTGGCAATGCCTTTGTCGATGCCTTCTTTGAGGATCTTGGTGTTGGTCACGAACAGGTCGTCACCGACGATCTGAACGTTCTTGCCCAAGCGCTCGGTCAAGAGTTTCCAGCCGTCCCAGTCGCCTTCGGCCATGCCGTCTTCGATGCTGATGATGGGGTATTTGTCGACCCAGGTGGCCAACATGTCGGTCCACTGCTCGGCGCTCAAGACCATGCCTTCGCCTTCGAGGTGGTACTTGCCGTCTTTGTAGAACTCGCTGGCAGCGCAGTCCAGACCCAAGGCGATTTGCTCGCCGGGGGTGTAACCCGCGTTGCTGATGGCGTCCAAAATCATCTGCAGCGCGGCTTCGTGGCTGGGCACGTTGGGGGCAAAGCCGCCTTCGTCGCCCACAGCGATGCTCATGCCCTTGTCGTGCATGATTTTCTTCAGGGCGTGGAACACCTCAGCACCCCAGCGCAGGGCTTCGCGAAACGACGGGGCGCCCACGGGGATGATCATCAACTCTTGCAAGTCGAGGTTGTTGTTGGCGTGAGCGCCGCCGTTGACCACATTCATCATGGGCACCGGCATTTGCACCGCGCTCATGCCGCCAAAGTAGCGGTACAAGGGCAGGCCGGCTTCTTCGGCCGCAGCGCGGGCCACGGCCATGGAGACGGCGAGCATGGCGTTGGCGCCCAAGCGGCCTTTGTTGTCGGTGCCGTCCAAGTCGATCAAGGTCTTGTCGAGGAAGGCTTGCTCTGACGCGTCCAAGCCGAGCACGGCTTCGCTGATTTCGGTGTTGATGTTCTCCACCGCTTTGAGCACGCCTTTGCCCAAGTAGCGGCTTTTGTCGCCGTCGCGCAGCTCGATGGCTTCGCGCGAGCCGGTCGAGGCGCCCGAGGGCACGGCCGCACGACCCATGACGCCGGACTCCAGCAACACGTCGCATTCCACGGTGGGGTTGCCACGGCTGTCCAACACTTCGCGACCAACGATATCAACGATTGCACTCATGTTCAGGTTCTCTCAATGGAAAAATAAAAACGGATCACAGGCCTTCAACCGCCACCATGCGCATGATGGCCGCACCCGCGCGGGCCTCGCGGGCTTGGCGGTATTCGGGGAGTTCGTAAAAAGCTTGGGCGGCCTCAAAGCTGGGGAATTTCATGATGACCAGGCGCTCAGGAGCCCAATCGCCCTCGAGCACCTTGACTTGGCCGCCGCGCACGCACACCTCGGCCCCGGCGGTTTTCATGGCCGCAGTAGACCATTTTTTGTATTCTTCGTATTGCGTGGGGTTCGTGACCTGCACGTGGGCAATGATGTAACCGCTCATGAAAAATCGTCCTCTAAAAAGGGGTGCCGTTTGGTGACGGTGTCGAGTTCGACCAGGGTCTCAAGCAGGGCCTTCATTTTGCCCAAGGGCACTGCGTTGGGGCCATCGGACCAAGCCTCGGCGGGCTTGGGGTGGGTTTCCATGAACAGGCCCGAGACGCCCGCGGCCACACCGGCGCGCGCGAGCACTGGCACCATGTCGCGGGCACCACCGCTGCTGGTGCCTTGACCGCCGGGCTTTTGCACCGAGTGGGTCACGTCGAACACCACCGGCGCGCCGGTTTTTCGCATCTCGGCCAAGCTGGTCATGTCGGCCACGAGGTTGTTGTAGCCAAAGCTCACGCCGCGCTCGCAGGCCAAGAACTGGTCTTCTGGCAAGCCGACTTCCCGCGCTGCGGCGCGGGCCTTGTCGATGACGTTCTTCATGTCCCAGGGCGCCAAGAATTGGCCTTTTTTGATGTTCACTGGCTTGCCCGATTGGGCCACGGCGCGAATGAAGTCGGTTTGGCGGCACAAAAATGCGGGGGTTTGCAACACATCGACCACGCTGGCCACGACCTTGACTTGGGACTCGTCGTGCACATCGGTGAGGATCGGCACACCGATTTGGCGGCGCACCTCGTCGAGCACTTTGAGTCCGGCGTCCAAGCCCATGCCGCGTGGGGTGTTGCCCGACGATCGGTTGGCTTTGTCGAAGGAGCCTTTGTAGATCAGGGGAATACCCAAAGAGGAGCAAGCCTCTTTGAGTCGGCCGGCAACCTCGATGGACATCTCCAAGCCTTCGATCGAGCAGGTGCCCGCGATCAAGAAAAAGCGCTGGTTCAAGCCGACGTCAAATCCGCAGAGTTTCATGCCGTTTTCCAATCCTTCAGGCCACGGCCTTCAAACCACGGCTGCCTTGGTGCGTCAGGGCGGCCTTGATGAAGGCATTGAACAGCGGGTGGCCGTTCCATGGGGTGGATTTGAATTCGGGGTGGAATTGCACGCCCACATACCAAGGATGCACGTTCTGCGGCAGCTCCACGATTTCGGTGAGTTGTTCGCGTTGCGTCAAGGCCGAAATCACCAAGCCCGATTGACGCAAACGTTCTAGGTAGTTCACGTTGGCCTCGTAACGGTGGCGGTGGCGCTCGGTGACCACGTCGCCATAAATCTGGTGGGCCAGCGTGCCTTTGGTCACGTCCGAGCTTTGCGCGCCCAAGCGCATGGTGCCGCCCAAATCCGAGTGGGTGTCGCGCACTTGGATGGAACCATCTGCGTCTTTCCACTCGTTGATCAAGGCGATCACCGGGTGGGGCGTGTCGGCTTCGAACTCGGTGCTGTTGGCGTCTTTCAGACCCGCAACGTGGCGGGCGTATTCGATGGTGGCCACTTGCATGCCCAAACAAATGCCCAAGTAGGGCACACGGTTCTCGCGGGCGTATTGGGCGGTGGCAATTTTGCCTTCCACACCGCGTTTGCCAAAACCACCGGGCACCAAAACACCATCGAAGGCCGCGAGTTTGGCCACGGTCTCGGGGGTGATGGTCTCGGAGTCGATGTGCTCGATCTTCACACGCACATGGTTGCGCATGCCCGCGTGGCGCAGGGCTTCGTTGACCGATTTGTAGCTGTCGGAGAGCTCGACGTATTTGCCGACCATGGCGATGGTGACTTCGCCCTTGGGGTTTTCGGTCTCGTGCACCAACTCGTCCCAGCGCTTGAGGCTCGCGGGTGGCGTGTTCAGGCGCAACTTGTCGCAAATCAGGCCGTCCAAGCCTTGCTCATGCAAAACGCGCGGGACTTTGTAAATCGTGTCCACATCGGGCATCGAGATCACGCCCCAGCTCTGCACGTTGGTGAACAGCGAAATTTTGTCGCGCTCGTCATCGGGGATGTAGCGGTCGGCTCGGCACAAAAGCGCGTCGGGCTGGATGCCGATTTCGCGCAGTTTTTGCACCGTGTGTTGGGTGGGTTTGGTTTTGAGTTCGCCGGCCGCGCCGATCCAAGGCACGTAGGTCAAATGCACAAAGGCCGTGTTGTTGGGACCCAAGCGAAGGCTGAGCTGGCGCACGGCTTCCAAGAAAGGTAGCGACTCGATGTCGCCCACGGTGCCGCCGATTTCCACGATCGCCACGTCCACGCCATCGGCGCCGCGTTGGATGAAGGTTTGTATTTCGTTGGTGACGTGGGGGATGACCTGAACGGTTTTGCCCAAGTAGTCGCCGCGCCGCTCTTTCTCCAACACCGATTGGTAAATCTTGCCGGTGGTGAAGTTGTTGGTCTTTTTCATCCGCGTTTCGATGAAACGCTCGTAGTGGCCCAAGTCCAGGTCGGTTTCGGCGCCATCGTCGGTCACAAAGACCTCGCCGTGCTGGAAGGGCGACATGGTGCCCGGGTCCACGTTGATGTAGGGATCGAGCTTGATGAGGGTGACTTGCAGGCCACGCGACTCAAGGAGCGCGGCCAAGGATGCAGACGCAATGCCCTTGCCTAGGGAGGACACCACACCGCCGGTGACGAACACGTATTTGGTCATGTCTCGGGCGAGCCCAAAGCTCGCAGGAGGTGGAAATGGCAATTATAAGGGCCTCGCTTCGTGGACTTTCGTGCTTGCTGATACATTGGCGGGCATGAACGATTTGGTTGGCAAACATCTGGTGTTGGGTCTCTCGGGCGGTATCGCTTGCTACAAAGCGGCCGAGCTGTGCCGCGCCTTGGTCAAATCCGGGGCGACGGTCCAGGTTGTCATGAGCCAAGCGGCCGAGCAGTTCATCACCCCGGTGACGATGCAGGCCCTGTCGGGCCGCTCGGTCTTCACCTCCCAGTGGGACAACCGCCCCAGCGCGGGCGTGGACAACCAAATGCCCCACATCAACCTCAGCCGTGAAGCCGATGCCATCCTGATCGCCCCGGCCAGCGCCGACTTCATGGCCAAGCTCATCCATGGCGCAGCCGATGATTTGCTCAGCCTGATGTGTTTGGCCCGTCCCATCGAGCGCGTGCCCTTGATCGTGGCCCCGGCCATGAACCGAGAAATGTGGGCGCACCCAGCCACGCAGCGCAACATGGCCCAATTGAGAGCCGATGGCACCCACGTGCTGGACGTGGGGCAAGGCGAGCAGGCCTGCGGTGAAACCGGGGACGGTCGCATGCTTGAGCCCGAGGAGCTGCTCGATGAGGTGTTGGCGTTTTTTTCGCCCAAGCCCTTGGCGGGGCGGCGCGTGCTGATCAGTGCGGGCCCCACTTGGGAGGCGCTGGACCCGGTGCGCGGATTGACCAACCGCTCCAGTGGAAAAATGGGCTTTGCCATCGCGCAGGCCGCGCAGCGCGCGGGGGCTGAGGTGGATTTGGTGGCTGGCCCGGTGGCCTTGCCCACGCCACGCGGCGTGCGCCGCGTCGACGTGAGCAGTGCGTTGGACATGCAAGCGGCGGTGCAGGCCTTGGCTGAGCATGCCGATGTGTTCGTGGCCGCGGCGGCGGTGGCCGATTGGCGAGCGGCCAGCGTGGCCGAGCACAAGATCAAAAAAGACGGCTCTGGCCAAGTGCCCACGCTGCAGTGGTTGGAAAACCCCGACATCTTGGCGGGCGTGGCGGCCAGCGAACGCGCGCGACGCGGGGACTTGTTCTGTGTGGGGTTTGCCGCCGAGAGCCAAGACGTGCTGACCCACGCACAAGCCAAGCGCGTGCGCAAAGGCGTGCCCTTGGTGGTGGGCAATTTGGGTCCTGAGACCTTTGGGCGCGACGACAACGCTTTGATCTTGGTGGACGAACACGGCCACACCGAACTGCCGCGCGCCAGCAAAGATGATTTGGCGCGTCAGTTGGTCGCCGACATCGCTCGGCGCATCCCGGCGAAGTGAGCGTGGGCGATCAGGCCAGCCAAGCGCTGGCTTGGCGCATGCCCAGCCAGGTGAGGGCCAAAGAACCCATGAGGTGCAGCGCCACGGTCGATACAGCTTGCGCCCAGCGGTCCTCTTGCAAGAGTTGAACCGTCTCCAGCGAGAAGGTCGAAAAGGTGGTGAGTGCGCCCAAGACGCCGGTGATCAAGGCCAGGCGCCAAGCGGGGTCGAGGTCGGGGTGCTGCTGGAACCACACCACGGCCCAGCCGATGGCGTAGGCCCCGATCCAGTTGGCCGCCAAGGTGCCCCATGGCAACCAAGCGCCGCTGTGGTTGAGCCACAAGCCCAAGCGCCAACGCCCCAGTGCCCCGAGGCAGGCGCCCAGCGAGATGGCGATCCACGTGTTCATGCGGCGACAGAAACAGGGGCGGCCCCGGGCACCAGTTCGCCACCCAAGGCCTCGATCAGGTCGGGGATGAGTTGGCGCAATTCGCCGGTGCTGATGGCCACATCGGCGTCAAAACCGCTCTCGTCTTGGCCCGATTCGGCGATCACGCCATCCAGGAAACCGATTTTTTTCAGTTGCAACGACTCGGTGAGCACAAAGGCCACGCGGCCCTCCCAGCTCATGGCCAAGCGCTTGGGCTGCAGGCCGCGCTGCAGGTGTTGGCGCACTTCGTCGTTGATGAGGTGGTGGCGCGTGTAACGCACCACCGATTTTTCCTCGTCGCTGGACTGCAACTCGCATTCGCGCTCCACCGACAAGCCGCTGGGCCATTCGTCGGTCGACTCGGCCAGGAGCCACTGCGCCATGGCGTGCGCTGGTGTGAGGGTGGTTTGCACCAGCATGGGGTTCAGGCCAGGCAAAGCCTCGACCAAAGCGGTGATGAGGTCGTCGGTGCGCGCTTGGCTGCCGGCATCGGTGATCAGCAGACGCCGCTCCACATCGATCCACACCCAGGTACTCGATTGGCGCGCAAAAGCCATGGGCAAGAGCGCGAGCTTGGCG
The DNA here is from genome assembly GCA_041176905.1 of Pseudomonadota bacterium. Classification (GTDB taxonomy): domain Bacteria; phylum Pseudomonadota; class Gammaproteobacteria; order Burkholderiales; family Burkholderiaceae_C; genus Hydrogenophaga. The sequence continues at coordinate 19,201 of JBEDCE010000002.1, read as the reverse complement.
TCGTCGCGCAGGTTGCGCATTTCTTTTTTGCCGGGTTTTCGCCCGCTTTGGGCCTCGATTTCATCGGCCGCGGCTTGGGCGTGTTTGCGCACCACAGCGCCGGGCACGGCTTTGCTCTCGGCTTGGAATTTGAGGATGATGTGTTGGGCCACGCTCTCGGCCAGCGGGCCATGGGCTTCGCCACGCGGCCCAACCCAGCCGCTGGATTTTTCTTGGGTCGCACTGCACGGCGAAAAGCGGCGCTGGTCCAAGGCCGATTGCACATCGTCAAAGCTCGCCGACCAATCGGGGGCGATGCGGTAAAGGGTCATGTTCTTGAACAACGGGGGCTTTCAGGAGCAGGCCCAACACAGGCCCGCAGGGTCAGAGTTCTTCGACGCGTCGGGCGGGGTAGCTGTCCCAGCTTTGGCAGCCCGGGCACTGCCAGAAATGTTGGCGGGCTTCAAAGCCGCAAGCCGCGCAGCGGTAGCGCTTGAGCGGACCCGTGGCCAAGTCCAAGGCTTTTTGCACCGGCGCTTGAGCGGCAACCTGGCTCAGGGTTTCATCGGTCAACCACCGCGCAGCCATCACCAAGGACGGCTCCAGCAGCAGGTGGTCTAGAACGCGCTGGCGGGCGGTCACAGGGCCGTCGGCCAGGCTGGCCAAAGCGGTGGTCACGTCCAAGGTAGGCCCAATGGCGCTGTTCTTGAGTAACAGCGCTTGCGCGCGCTCGGTTTGGTCGGTTTGCCGCCCCAAGTCGGCCATGGATTGCGCCGCCAAGGGCAGGGCTTGTGGTGCGTGCTCGGCCAGGCTGCACAGGCTCTCAAAAGCCGCAGCAAGGTCGTTTTGTTGCGCTTGCAAAGCCGCTAGGGCGATCCAAGCTCGGGCGAGTGTTGGGGCTTGAACGGTCGCGGCCTGAAGGCGGTTTTGGGCATTGGCCACTTGACCTTGGCGCAAATCGAGTTCAGCCAGTTCGCATTGGTAATGCGCCAAGCGGCCCACAAAACTGCCTTGCTGGGTGTCTTCCAAGCGTTGGGCAACGGTTTGGGCTTGAGCCCAGTCGCGCGACCGCTCGTAGATCGCCAGCAAAGAAAGCAATGACTCGTTTTCGTGCGCCGTGCCCTGCAGCTTGTGCAGAGCCGCTTCAGCCCGATCGAGTAACCCGGCTTTTAAAAAGTCCTGAGCCAAGGCGTGTTGGGCACGGTCGCGGTCTTTGCGACTGAGGTCGGCGCGAGCGAGCAGGTGTTCGTGCACCCGCACCGCGCGGTCGTAATCGCCGCGGCGGCGAAAGAGGTTGCCCAAGGCAAAGTGCAGTTCAGCGGTTTCGGGGTCGCCCTGAACGGCTTCAATGAAGGCGTCGATGGCCTGGTCTTGTTGCTCGTTGAGCAAGTGGTTGAGGCCACGGAAATAGGCCTTGGGGGCTTCGCGGCTTTGCACGCGCATTTGGCGCATGTCCCAACGCGAGGCCAGCCAGCCCAAGCCAAAGGTCAGGGGCAGGGCCCACAGAAGCCAAGTGAAATCAAAGTCCATGGGGCGGAGCGGGCGTTGGGGTTGGGGTGGCCTTTTGGGCTTCGACGACCTGCTGGGCGGCGTTGCGCTGGCGACGGGCCGACCACCACAAGGGCAGCATCAAGAGCACGCCCAACAGCAAACCCAAGACCAAGGTCAATAAGAGCACCACGATCAGCGGCGCTTGCCACTGCACGCCAAAAAACAGGTGCAGGGTGACGTCACCTTGGTTGTTCAAGGCAAATGCAAACAGGGTAAAAAAAATGGCTGCTTTGAGCAGCCACATCAGGTATTTCACATCATCCCCTTCGTGGAGGATCGATTGTAGCGAGCGTGCCCGTTTGGGCCAACATCTCGGCGGTGCGTGCATCGACTTGCTCGCGCAGGGCTTTGCCTGGCTTGAAGTGGGGAACGCGTTTTTCGGGAATCATGACGCGCTCGCCGGTGCGGGGGTTGCGTCCCACACGCGGCGAACGGCGGTTCACAGCAAAGCTGCCGAAGCCCCGGATTTCAATGCGATGACCTTTGACCAAGGCGTCCCCCATGGCGTCGAGAATGGCTTTGACAGCAAACTCGGCGTCGCGGTGGGTGAGCTGTCCAAATTGTTTGGACAGCGCTTCAACCAGGTCACTTCGGGTCATGGCAATCGATCCGGGGAGGTTCGATCCACTCAGTTGTTGTCCAGTTTGGCGCGCAACAAAGCACCCAGGCTGGTGGTGCCGGCGTTGCCGGTGTTTTGGTTCAGGCTGGCCATGGCTTCTTGCTGGTCGGCAGAATCCTTGGCTTTGATCGACAGCTGGATGTTGCGGGTCTTGCGATCCACGTTCACCACCACGGCCGAGACTTCGTCGCCTTCTTTGAGCACGTTGCGGGCATCTTCCACGCGGTCGCGGGAGATTTCCGAAGCACGCAGGTAACCCAAAACATCGTCGCCCAGGTCGATCTCGGCGCCCTTGGCGTCCACGGTCTTGACCTTACCGGTGACCACAGCACCTTTGTCGTTGATCGACACGAAGGTGGTGAACGGGTCGCCATCCAACTGCTTGATGCCCAAGGAGATGCGCTCGCGCTCGACGTCGATGGCCAAGACCACAGCTTCAACTTCTTGGCCCTTCTTGTAGTTGCGAACGGCGGCTTCGCCGGTTTCGTTCCAAGACAGGTCGGACAGGTGAACCAAGCCGTCGATGCCAGCGGCCAAGCCCACGAACACGCCGAAGTCGGTGATCGATTTGATGGGGCCTTTGACCTTGTCGCCGCGCTTGGTGCCTTCGGCAAATTCGTGCCAAGGGTTGGCACGGCACTGCTTCATGCCCAAGCTGATGCGGCGCTTGTCTTCGTCGATTTCCAAGACCATGACTTCGACTTCGTCGCCCAAGGAAACGAGTTTGGAAGGAGCCACGTTCTTGTTGGTCCAGTCCATCTCAGACACGTGCACCAAGCCTTCGATGCCGGGTTCGAGTTCCACAAACGCGCCGTAGTCGGCGATGTTGGTGACCTTGCCGAACATGCGGGTCGACTGGGGGTAACGGCGGGCAACGCCCATCCATGGGTCATCACCCATTTGCTTCAGACCCAAGGACACGCGCTGTTTGTCGGTGTCGAACTTGAGGATCTTGGCGGTGATTTCTTGACCCGCGGCCACCACCTCGGAGGGGTGACGCACACGGCGCCAGGCCATGTCGGTGATGTGCAGCAAACCGTCGATGCCGCCCAAGTCCACGAACGCACCGTATTCGGTGATGTTCTTGACCACGCCGGTGACGATGGCGCCTTCTTTGAGGTTGTCCATCAGCTTGGCGCGCTCTTCGCCCATGGAGGCTTCCACCACAGCGCGGCGGCTCAGCACCACGTTGTTGCGCTTGCGGTCGAGCTTGATGACCTTGAATTCCAGGGTCTTGTTCTCGTAGGGGGAGAGGTCTTTGGTGGGACGGCTGTCGACCAAGGAACCAGGCAAGAAAGCGCTGATGCCGTTGACCATGACCTTGAGGCCACCTTTGACTTTGCTCGAGGTCGTGCCGGTGACGAATTCGCCGGACTCGAGGGCTTTTTCCAAGCTCATCCACGAAGACAGGCGCTTGGCCTTGTCGCGCGAGAGCAGGGTGTCGCCAAAGCCGTTTTCCACGGAGTCGATGGCCACGGAGACGAAGTCGCCCACTTGGACTTCGAGTTCGCCCAGATCGTTTTTGAACTCTTCAAGCGGCACATAGGCTTCGGACTTCAGACCGGCGTTGACGACCACGTGGTTGTGGTCGATGCGCACGACTTCAGCGGTGATGACCTCGCCAGAGCGCATTTCAGCGCGCTTGAGGGATTCTTCAAACAGGGCGGCAAAAGATTCAGACATTGAGTTTCCTAAAGACACGTTCGAAAGCTGTCGACGGCTGTGCGTCCGGTGAAGGACTCAGGCGGCGGGAGGGGCGTTCGGCGTGGCTGTCATGTGCGGTGCGAGGCACCGCGGGGGTTGGTTAATGAACCGTCAGGCCTGCGAACGCGAGGCGTTCGGCGGGGCCTTCGGGGCCAAAGCGTTGCGCTGCCACCAGTCCAACACCTGGGTCACCGAGGCTTCGATGGTCAGGTTGGAGTTGTCCAGTGTCAGCGCATCTTCGGCGGCTTTGAGGGGGGCGGTCGTGCGCTGGGTGTCGCGCTCGTCTCTCGCCCTCAAGTCCGCCAAAAGACTGTCGATATTAGCAGGAATTCCCTTGGAAATCAATTGCTTATGGCGTCTTTGGGCCCGCTGCTCGGCGCTGGCGGTCAAAAACACCTTCAGGGGCGCGCCGGGGAAGACCACGGTGCCCATGTCGCGGCCATCGGCGACCAAACCGGGTAAGCGGCGCATGCCCAGTTGCAAGGCCATCAAGGCTTCGCGCACGGCGGGCACGGCCGAGACGCGAGATGCGGCCATGCCAGCGCTCTCGGTGCGCACCGCGTCGCTCACGTCTTGGCCATCGAGCCAAATGCGCTCACCCTCGAAGCGCACCGGCAGGTGCTGAGCCATGTCAGCCAAACGCTGGGCTTGGGCCGGCTCGCGCAGATCGGCTTCTTGAATCGACCAGCCAGCCCGTTCGGCGGCCAGCCCGACCAAGCGGTACAAGGCGCCGGAATCGAGCAGGTGGTAACCCAAGCGTTGGGCCACATGGCTCGACAGGGTACCTTTGCCCGAGGCCGTGGGCCCGTCGATGCACAACACGGGAATGTTGTCCACGTCGGTTTGCACCCGCTCGAACAAGGCCTCGAAGTAATCGGGGAAGGTTTTGCCTACGCACTTGGGGTCGAGGATGCGCACCGGCACGCCGTCGGGGTTGAAGGCGGCGAGCGAGAAACACATGGCCACGCGGTGGTCGTCGTAGGTGTGAATGCTGGCCGCGCGCCATTGGCCAGCGGGCAGGGGGTGGACGCGAATCCAGTCGGGACCGCTTTCGACTTGCGCGCCGAGTTGGCGGCACTCGTGAGCCATCGCCTCGATGCGGTCGGTTTCTTTGACGCGCCAACTGGCGATGTTGCGCAGCGTGCTGGGGCCGTCGGCGTACAAGGCCATGACGGCCAAGGTCATGGCCGCGTCGGGAATGTGGTTGCAGTCCAGGTCGATCGCTTTGAGTGGCCACTGGCCCCGCGCGATGTGCAGTCGGTTGTCTTCGCCTTGGATCTGGGCGCCCATTTGGCGCGCGGCTTCGACAAAACGGATGTCACCTTGGATGGACGACAGTCCCAAGCCTTCGATGTTGATGCCGGTGTGCCCTGCGCTGGGCGGCGCGATGGCGCCCAAGGCGATGAAGTAGCTCGCCGATGAAGCGTCGCCCTCGACGTGGATGCGCCCAGGCGAACGGTAGCGGCTACCCGCGGGGATGGTGAAGCGCGACCAGCCGTCGCGTTGGACCACCACACCAAAACGCGCCAAGAGGTTGAGTGTGATGTCGATGTAGGGCTTGGAGATCAACTCACCCACGACCTCGATGACGATGTCGCGTCGGCTCACCAAAGGCAAAGCCAAAAGCAATGCCGTTAAGAACTGGCTCGAGACGTCACCGCGCACCCGGATGGGCACATCCAGTTGCAAGGGGGAGGGCTGGCCGGTGCCGACTTGCAAAGGCGGGAAACCATCTTGACCCAAATAGCGGATGGGGCAGCCCAGGGGCAACAGGCCGTCGACCAAATCGCCGATGGGTCGCTCGTGCATGCGCGGCACGCCGCTGAGGGTGAACTGGCCACCCAGTTCGGCGCTGAGCAAGGCCAAGGCCGCGGTGAGCGGTCGCATGGCGGTGCCCGCATTGCCCAAAAACAAATCAGCTTGGCGCACCGGCAATTGGGCGCCCAGTCCTTGCACGCGCAAGTGGCCGTTGGCTTGGGGCTCGACGGCGCAGCCCAGTTGCCGCAGGGCTTGGAGCATCACACGCGTATCGTCCGAGTCCAGCAGGTCGATGATTTCGGTTTGGCCTTCGCTCAAAGCCGCGAGCAAGAGCACACGGTTGGAAATGCTTTTGGAGCCGGGCAGGCGAACCGTGCCACCGGCATGGGTCAGGGCGGGGAGATCGAGGAATTCGGTGGAGAACATGGCGTGAGGGTTACTCTTTGCTTGAACCTTGGCCCAAACGCCAATCGGCGCGCGCTGCACTGGCGGTGGCGATGAGTTCGCGCAAGGCCGGGGCGTCTTCGGCGATCAACGCCGATTCAAAGGCTTTCAAGGCCTGTTGGTAGTGGTCCAGTTGCTCGAGCATGGCTTGGCGGTTGGAAATCAAAATGTCGCGCCACACACTGGGCTCACTGGCCGCGATTCGCGTGAAGTCCCGAAAACCGGGCCCAGCCAAGGTCAAAAACGCCTCACCACGGCGTTGGTCCTTGATGGATTTCATCATGGCAAAGGCCAAGAGGTGGGGCAAGTGGCTGACCGCGGCGTAGGCCTCGTCGTGCGCTTCGGGCGTCATGCTGCGCACGCGACAGCCCAAGGCGGTCCAGAGCCCGAGTGCTTGTTCGGTGCTGGCAGCCGGTGTGTCTTCGGTGGGGGTTAAGACGACTTGGCAACCGTCGTACAGATCGGCACTGGCGTGTTCGATACCTGCATGTTCCTTGCCTGCGATCGGGTGCGCTGGCACGAATCGGCCAAGTTGTGGGCCCAAAGCGCGTCGAGCGCCGAGCACCACGTCTTGTTTGGTTGAGCCCACGTCCATGACCAAGCTGTCAGGGGACAGGTAAGGGCCGATGGCTTGCAACGTGGCTTCAATCGCCGCCACGGGCACGGCCACCAAGACCAAGTCGGCGCCTTGAACCGCTTCGGCCGCGGTACCCACCACCCGATCCACCACCCCCAGCTTCAAGGCTTTTTGTGCGCTGGCGGGCGACTGGCTGTGCCCAACCACGGATTGAATCAAGCCCGCGCGCTTGAGTGCCAAGGCAAAAGAGCCCCCCATCAGGCCGCAGCCAATGAGTCCGAGTTGTTTGAACATGGTCAAGCGCGTGTGAGGGTGGCGTCAATCCATCGCGGGGTAGACCCCCAGGACTTTGTAAAACGCGCACAGGCCTTGCAGGTCCCCCAGCGCCGCAGCCACATGAGCTTGCGACGGGTGGCCCCGCAGGTCGATGTAGAAAAAGTATTCCCACTGGCCCGATTTGGCGGGGCGAGATTCGAAGCGGGTCATCGACACGCCGTGGGTTTTGAGCGGCACCAGCAGGTCGTGCACCGCACCCGCGCGGTTGGGCACCGAGACCACCAAGCTGATGCAGTCTTGGCCGCTGGCCTCGGGGGTGGCCAAGGTCTGCGGCAGGCAAATGACGGCGAAGCGGGTGCGGTTGAAGGCCTCGTCTTGGATGGCGTGGGCGGCGATGTGCAAGCCAAATTCGGTGGCTGCGCGTTCGCTGGCGATGGCCGCCCAAGTCGGTTCGCTGGCCGCCAGTCGTGCGCCTTCGGCATTGCTCGAAACGGCGCGTCGCTCTGCGTTGGGCAAATGGGTGTTGAGCCAGCCTTGGCACTGGGCCAAAGCTTGGGGGTGGGCCAAAACGGCTTCAATACCGCTCAGGTCGTTCTGTTGGCGCAGCAGGTTGTGGCGAATCAGCAGGCTGGTTTCGCCCACGATGTGCACCGGCGACTGCAAGAACAGGTCCAGTGAGCGCGAGACCGCGCCTTCGGTGGAGTTCTCTACCGGCACCACACCGAACTGGGCCGAGCCCGCGGCGGTGGCGCGGAAGACCTCGTCGATGCTGGCGCAGGGTATGGCTTCGATGCTCGAGCCAAAAAAGCCCAAGGCGGCTTGTTCGCTGAAGGTGCCTTTGGGGCCCAAAAATGCCACGCGCTGAGGAGCCTCCAAGGCGCGACAGGCCGACATGATTTCGCGCCAGACCCAGCCCACACTGGTGTTCTTCAGGGGGCCGGGGTTGGCCGATTGCAAGCCGTGGATGACCTGAGCTTCTCGCTCAGGGCGAAACACCGGCGAGCCTTCGGCGCGTTTGATCTCGCCCACCTCGTTGGCCAAGGCCGCGCGTTGGTTGAGCAGTTGCAAGAGGTCGCGGTCCACCGCGTCGATTTGAACGCGCAGCTCGGCAAGGGTTTTGGCCATGGGTGTTTCGATGTTCAGGCGTGGGTGCGTTCGAATTCTCGCAGGTACTCGACCAAGGCGCTCACGCCCTCGATCGGCATGGCGTTGTACAGGCTCGCGCGCATACCGCCCACGGACTTGTGGCCCTTGAGTTGCAGCAAGCCCTCGGCCTTGGCGCCGGCCAAGAAAGCGTCGTTGCGCGACTCATCGGTCAAGAAAAACGGCACATTCATGCGCGAGCGGCAGTGGGCTGCAACGGTGTTGCGGTAGAAGCTGGAGCTGTCCAAATAGCCGTAAAGCAACTTGGCTTTGGCAATGTTGCGCTGCTCCATGGCCTTGACACCGCCTTGGCGCTTGAGCCACTGGAAGGTCAGGCCCGCCATGTAGATGCTGTAGGTCGGCGGCGTGTTGTACATCGAGCCGTTGTCGGCCACGGTTTGGTAGTTGAAGGCACTGGGGCAAATGGGCAGCGCATGGCCCAAGAGGTCTTCTCGCACCACCACCAGCGTCACGCCGGCCGGGCCGATGTTTTTTTGTGCGCCACCAAAGGCCAAGCCCACGCGCGACCAATCCACACTGCGAGAAAGCACGTTGGAGGAAAAGTCCATGACCAGCGGGGCCGAAGAACCCAAGGCCTGGAGGTCGGGCAGCTCGTGAAACTCCACGCCGTGGATGGTTTCATTGCTGCAAATGTGCAGGTAGCTCGCTAGGGGGCTGATGCGCCACTGTGCAGGATCGGGCAGGCTGGTGAACCCGCTGTCGGCGCTGCTGGCGGCCTGGTTCGCTTGCGCGTACTTGGCGGCTTCTTTCAAGGACTTTTCGCTCCAGCTGCCGGTGACCACCACGTCGACCGGGCCGCCTTGGGCGAGGTTCATCGGCACGATGGCGTTCTCGGCCAAACCGCCGCCTTGCATGAACAAAACCTTGAAATTCAAGGGAATGGCCAAGAGCTCACGCAGGTCGGATTCGGCTTGGTCACAGATACCGATGAACGCTTTGCCGCGGTGGCTCATTTCCATGACGCCCATGCCGCTGCCGTTCCAGTTGCTCATTTCCTCGGCGGCTTGCTCCAAGACCTCCAGCGGCATCGCCGCCGGGCCTGCAGAAAAATTCCAAGGACGCGTCATGCCGCGGTGGTCCCGTCGTCGCTGCCCTCGCTGGCGCTGTCTTCGTCGTCACGGGCGTTGGCGTCGTTCTCGACGATGCGTTGCAAGCCCGAGAGCTTGGCCCCGTCGTCCAGGCTGATCAGGGTCACGCCTTGGGTGGCGCGGCCGAGTTCGCGGATCTCGCCCACCCGCGTGCGAACCAAGACGCCGGTGTCGGTGATGAGCATGATCTCGTCGTCGGCGCCCACCAAGGTGGCGGCCACCACTTTGCCGTTGCGCTCGGTCTGTTGGATGGCGATCATGCCCTTGGTGCCACGACCGTGGCGCGTGTATTCGGTGATCGCGGTGCGTTTGCCGAAGCCGTTTTCGGTGGCTGTCAACACGCTGGTGCGAGCTGCCTGTTCACCATCGGGCGCACCTTCTTGCTGCGAGACCAGCATGGCGATGACGCTTTGGTGGTCTTCGATCATCATGCCGCGCACACCGCGCGCGCTGCGGCCCAGCGGGCGCACATCGTTTTCGTCGAAACGCACGGCCTTGCCGCCGTCGCTGAAGAGCATCACGTCGTGTTGGCCGTCGGTCAGCGCCGCGCCGATCAGGAAGTCACCGTCGTCCAAGTTGACGGCGATGATGCCGCCCTTGCGGGGGTTGGAGAACTCGTCGAGCGAGGTCTTCTTGACCGTGCCCATGGAGGTGGCCATGAAGACGTATTGGTTGTCGGGGAAGGTGCGCGCCTCGCCCGTCAGGGCCAAGACCACGTTGATCTTTTCGCCTTCTTGCAGCGGGAACATGTTGACGATGGGGCGGCCACGCGAGCCGCGCGAGCCGGCGGGCACTTCCCAGACTTTGAGCCAATACAAGCGGCCGCGGTTGGAGAAGCACAGCAGGTAGTCGTGGGTGTTGGCGATGAAGAGCTGGTCGATCCAGTCGTCTTCTTTGGTGGCCGTGGCCAGTTTGCCGCGACCGCCGCGTTTTTGGGCGCGGTACTCGGACAGGGGCTGGCTCTTGATGTAGCCGCTGTGGCTGAGCGTGACCACCATGTCGGTGGGCGTGATCAGGTCTTCGGTGGAGAGGTCTTGCGCGCTGTGCTCGATTTCGCTGCGGCGGGCGCCAAGTTTGGTTTGGCCGAACTCTTGTTTGACCTCGATCAACTCGTCGCTGATGATGGTGGAGACGCGCTGGGGTTTGGACAAAATGTCGAGCAAGTCGTCGATCTCGCCCATGACTTCTTTGTACTCCGCCACGATCTTGTCTTGTTCCAAGCCGGTCAAACGTTGCAAACGCATTTGCAAAATTTCTTGCGCTTGGGTCTCGGACAGTCGGTAGAGGCCGTCGCCTTGCATGCCGAACTCGCGTTCCAAACCTTCAGGGCGGTAGTCGTCGGCGTTGATCACGCCGCCATCGACGCGCGCGCGCGTGAGCATCTCGCGCACCAAAGCGCTGTCCCATTGGCGGGTCATCAATTCGGCCTTGGCCACCGGGGGCGTGGGCGACTCGCGGATGATGCGGATGAACTCGTCGATGTTGGCCAAGGCAATGGCCAAGCCCTCGAGCACGTGACCGCGTTCGCGCGCTTTGCGCAGGTTGAAGACCGTGCGGCGCGTGACGACTTCGCGGCGGTGCTCCAAAAACACCTGCACCAGGTCTTTGAGGTTGCACAACTTGGGCTGGCCGTCGATCAAGGCGACCATGTTCATGCCGAAGGTGTCTTGCAGCTGGGTTTGTTTGTAGAGGTTGTTGAGCACCACCTCGGGCACTTCACCGCGCTTGAGTTCAATGACCAAGCGCATGCCGGATTTGTCGGACTCGTCTTGGATGTGGCTGATGCCCTCGATTTTTTTCTCGTGGACCAGCTCGGCGATGCGCTCTTGCAGGGTCTTTTTGTTGACCTGGTAGGGCAGCTCATCCACGATGATGGACTGGCGCTGGCCTTTGTCGATGTCTTCAAAGTGGCACTTGGCGCGCATGACCACACGGCCGCGGCCAGTGCGGTAACCCTCTTTGACCCCGGTCATCCCGTAGATGATGCCGGCGGTGGGAAAGTCCGGCGCAGGGACGATCTCCATCAGGTCGTCCACGGTGGCGTCCGGGTTTTGCAGCATGTGCAGGCAAGCGTCCACCACCTCGTTGAGGTTGTGAGGCGGGATGTTGGTGGCCATGCCCACGGCAATGCCAGAGGAGCCGTTGACCAGCAAATTGGGGATGCGGCTGGGCAGCACCAGCGGTTCTTTTTCTGAGCCGTCGTAGTTGGGGCCGTAGTCGACGGTTTCTTTGTCGATGTCGGCCAGCATCTCGTGGGCGATTTTCGACAAACGGATTTCGGTGTATCGCATGGCCGCGGCGTTGTCGCCGTCGACCGAGCCGAAGTTGCCTTGACCGTCCACCAACATGTGGCGCAGCGAGAAGTCTTGTGCCATGCGAACGATGGTGTCGTACACCGCGCTGTCGCCGTGGGGGTGGTACTTACCGATGACGTCACCCACGATACGGGCCGACTTTTTGTAGGGGCGGTTCCAGTCGTTGTTGAGTTCGTGCATGGCGAACAAAACACGACGGTGAACAGGCTTGAGACCGTCTCGAGCGTCGGGCAATGCACGTCCTACGATCACGCTCATGGCGTAGTCCAGGTAGCTTCGGCGCATTTCCTCTTCGAGGCTGATGGGCAAGGTCTCTTTGGCGAACTGAGTCATGGCATGTGCAGGTAAATTGACAGCAGCCCAGTGGCTGATGGTTAACCTGTCATTTTAGTCGCTAAGTTAGGTGTGATTTCCAAGATCAAATTGTTGTGCGAATACAATGAACTTGTTGGTTATTTTGCAAATCCAAAATTCAGGCATGGCCAGCTCTTGCTTGAATTCATGGCATGGTTTGATCTCCTTATAGTCCGGGGTCTTTTGACCATGTTCCCTTTCTCATTTACTTTTGGTTAATCAATATGAAAAATCTCCTCGCCGTTTTGTTGGTTTTGACTTCCAGCGCCGCCATGGCGCAGCCTTACAACAACTGGGTGTCGTCCGATGGCCAGGTGGTTCGCAGTGGTTTCAATGAATGCTGGCGCACCACCGCTTGGACGCCCGAAACCGCTCACCCCGATTGTGGTGGCGCCAAAAAAGTCGCGCCCGTTGCACCAGCAGCTCCAGCTCTAGCTCCAGCTCCAGCTGTGGTCGCCGCGCCAGCTGTTGTTGCCGTACCGCCAGCCGTGGTTGCTCCAGCTGCGCCCACCAAGTTGACTTTTGAGGCCGAAGCTTTGTTTGATTTCGATAAAGCCCAACTCAAGGCCCAAGGCAAAAATCAGCTCGATGGCTTGTTGACCAAGCTCAAATCCTTGAATTGGACCGCCATGACGGTGGTGGGGCACACCGACAGCACCGGACCTGCGGCCTACAACCAAGGTTTGTCCGAGCGTCGCGCCAATTCGGTCAAATCCTACTTGGTGGGCCAGGGCTTGCCCGCCGCGGCCATCCAAGCCAGTGGTCAAGGGGAGACCGCACCCACTGCGGACAACGCGACCGCCGCAGGCCGCGCACAGAACCGCCGTGTCGAGGTGGAAGTGGTGGGGACCGCCAAGTAACGGGTCAACCCCCTCACAAAACCGCGCCTCGGCGCGGTTTTTTTTGCCTTCGCCATAATCGCACCATGAACGATAAATCCCCTACCGTGAACGCTGACCCGGCCGAATTGGCCAAGTTTTCCGAACTCGCGCACCGCTGGTGGGACCCCAACAGCGAATTCCGCCCTTTGCACCAGATCAACCCCCTGCGTTTGCAGTGGATCGACCAAGCCGTGGGCTTGTCGGGTAAACGGGTGCTCGATGTGGGTTGTGGCGGCGGTATATTGGCCGACTCCATGGCGCGCGCAGGGGCGAACGTCACCGGTATTGACCTCTCAACCAAAGCCTTGAAGGTCGCGCAACTCCACGCGCTGGAGGCACAAACGCCCAACATCAGCTACCGCGAGATCAGCACCGAAGCTTTGGCGGCCGAAAGCCCTGAGACCTTTGACGTGGTGACATGCATGGAAATGCTCGAGCATGTGCCGGACCCCGCTTCGGTTGTGCGTGCGTGTGCTCTGCTGGTCAAGCCCGGTGGCTGGGTGTTTTTCTCCACCCTCAACCGCAACGCCAAATCGTTTCTGTTCGCCATTGTCGGTGCGGAATACGTGCTCAACCTGCTGCCCAAAGGCACACACGAGTTTGCCAAGTTCATCCGTCCCAGCGAGTTGGGTCAGTACATCCGCGAAGCGGGTTTGTCCCATCAAGCCTCCAAAGGCCTGCAGTACAACCCCTTGACCCGCCGCTATTGGCTTGACGGTGACACCAGCGTGAACTACATGATGTCCACGCGCAAACCATGAGCGGCTTGGACCGGCCTGTGAAGGCCGTGTTGTTTGACCTGGACGGGACTTTGCTCGACAGCGCACCGGAGTTGGGCGCTGCGGCCAACGCCTTGCTGATGAGCCGGGGTTTGCCCGTCAGGCCCATCGCCGATTACCGGGCCTATGCCGGGTCGGGTGCGCGGGGCATGTTGCGTGTGGCTTTGGACATCGGCCCAGACCATGCCGATTACGAGCGCCACAAAGCCGACCTGTTAACGGCCTACGAAGCCGTGCTGTTCAACACCATGGCGTTTGCCGAGGTGGCAACCTTGTTGAGCCAGATCAGCCAAGCTGGACTGCCATGGGGCATCGTCACCAACAAGGCCGAGCGTTTTGCCTTGCCTTTGATCGGCAGTTCGCCCTTGTTGGCCTCGGCCGCGGCGGTGGTCTGTGGTGACACCACGCCCCACGCCAAACCCCACCCCGAGCCTTTGTTCGAAGCCGCTCGTCGTTTGGGCCTGGCGCCCAGCGACTGTGTTTACGTGGGCGACGATGAGCGCGACATCGTGGCTGGCCGAGCCGCGGGCATGCGCACCGTGGCGGCTTTGTACGGTTATTTGGGCCCACAAGCCCAGCCCGAGGCTTGGGGCGCCGATGCCAGCATCGAGCGGCTTTCTGACTTAACGGACGTGCTGCGTTTGAACTGAGGGCTGGGCCATGGACCGCGTTGAGACCGTGATCGTGGGCGCTGGTGTGGTGGGCTTGGCCGTGGGCCGGGCCCTGGCGCTCAGCGGCCGCGAGGTGTTGGTGCTGGAGTCCGAAAACGCCATCGGCACCGGCACCAGTTCGCGCAACAGCGAGGTGATTCACGCCGGTATTTACTACGCAGCGGGTTCGCTCAAAGCGCGCCTGTGTGTGCAAGGCAAAGAACAGCTGTACGCCTATTGCGCCGAGCGTGGGGTGGCGCACCAGCGTTTGGGCAAACTCATCGTCGCCACCTCGCCTGATCAGGTAGGGACACTCGAGGGCATCGTGGCCAAAGCCCGAGCCAATGGCGTGCACGACCTGCAAACCCTCAGCGCGGAACAGGCCCAGGGCCTGGAGTCCGCCTTGCGTTGTGAAGCCGCGCTGTTCTCGCCGAGCACGGGTGTGGTCGACAGCCACGGCCTGATGCTCGCCTTGCAAGGCGACCTCGAAAACGCGGGTGGTTTGTTGGCGCTGGTCTCGCCCGTTAAGTCCATTCATTTGACGCAAGGCCCACCCAGCCACCCCATCGTGCTGCGTACCGAGGACGGCACCGAACTGGCTTGCCGAGAACTGGTCAACGCCGCAGGACTGAACGCCGTGGCCTTGGCGCGCGTCATGCAAGGTCTGGACACCACGACCTTGCCGCAGGCCCATTTCGCCAAAGGCAATTACTTCACCTTGGCGGGCAAGGCCCCGTTTTCTCGCCTGATTTACCCCGTGCCCGAAGCGGCCGGTTTGGGGGTGCACCTGACCTTGGATTTGGGTGGCCAAGCCAAGTTCGGCCCCGATGTGCAGTGGGTCACTGACCCGTCCGACTTGACCGTGGACCCGCGACGCGGCGAAGCGTTTTACAGCGAGGTTCGCCGCTATTGGCCCGAGCTGCCCAACGGTGCTTTGCGAGCCGGTTACGCCGGCATTCGGCCCAAGATCAGCGGCCCGGGTGAGACTGCGTCCGACTTCCTCATCCAAGGCCCCGCCGATCACGGTGTGCCCGGTTTGGTGAACCTGCTGGGCATCGAGTCGCCCGGTTTGACGAGCTCGCTCGCGATCGCGCACTGCGTTGAGCGGCTGCTGAGCCCCGCGCAGCGTTGAGTCTCAGCGTCGGTGTTGTTTCAACGCCCGCGCCACTTCGCTCACCAAGGCCGGGCCTTGGTAGATCAAGCCGGTGTAGATCTGCACCACATCGGCACCGGCTTGGATCTTCGCCACGGCATCGGCGCCCGACATCACCCCACCGACCCCGATGATGGGGAAGTCGAGCCCGAGTGAAGCGCGCAATTGGGCGATCACGCGGTTACTTGACTGCAACACTGGCGCGCCGGACAGGCCGCCGGTTTCCTCGGCGTGCGCCATGCCTTGGACGGCTTCGCGCGACAAGGTGGTGTTGGTGGCGATCACACCGTCCATGCCGTGCTGGCGCAGCGTGGCGGCGATGACGCCCACTTGGGCTTCGTCCAAATCGGGGGCGATTTTCAAGAACATGGGCACACGGCGGCCGTGTTCGGTGGCCAAGGTCTCGCGCCTTGCTACCAACGCGCCGAGCAAGCCGTCCAGCGCTTCGTCGCTCTGCAGCGCGCGCAGGTTCTTGGTGTTGGGGCTGGAGATGTTCACCGTCACGTAATCGGCATGGGCGTAGACGCCGCTCAGCGCCAGCAGGTAATCTTCGGTGGCGTTCTCGATCGGTGTGGCAGCGTTTTTGCCGATGTTCAGGCCCAGCAGCATGGGGTTGCTGCGTGGGGCTTGTCGGCAATGCGCGCGCCGCACGTTGGCCACGAAGGCGTCCAAGCCTTGGTTGTTGAAGCCCAAGCGGTTGATCAGCGCGTTGGCTTGTGGCAGGCGGAACATGCGCGGCTGGGGGTTGCCCGGCTGCGCTTTGGGCGTGACCGTGCCGACCTCCACAAAACCAAAACCCATGGCGCCTAGGCCATCGATACAACGCGCGTTCTTGTCCAGCCCGGCGGCCAAGCCCACGCGGTTGGGAAAGTACAGGCCCGCCAAGGTGATCGGGTCGTCCACGCGGCATTGGCGGTAGAGGCGATCGAGCGGCGTGTTTTGCGTGCGGGCGATGCTGTCCATCGTCAAGTCGTGGGCCTTTTCGGGGTCCATTTGGAAGAGCACGGAGCGGGCGAGGGCGTAGGGGATCAAGGACATTGGATAATTCCGTTTCAATTCCTCGATTCTCTCAGACCCGAAAGTCCCCATGACCCAAGACGAACTCAAAGCCCTGGTGGGCCAAGCCGCCCTTCAATACGTTGTGCCTGGCGAGATCGTCGGTGTGGGCACCGGATCGACCGTGAACAAATTCATCGATGCGCTGGCCACCATGAAGGACCAGATCAAGGGCGCCGTCTCCAGCTCCGAAGCCTCGACGCTGCGCTTGAAAGCCTTGGGCATTGCCGTGTTCGACAGCAACGAGGTGGAGCGTTTGGCGGTGTACATCGATGGTGCCGACGAAATCGACCACCAAGGCCACATGGTCAAGGGCGGCGGGGCCGCGTTGACGCGCGAAAAAATCGTCGCCGCACAGTCCGCACAATTCGTGTGCATCGCCGATGAAAGCAAGCTGGTAAGCGCCTTGGGCGCCTTTCCCTTGCCTGTCGAAGTCATTCCGATGGCCACGGCGCGCATCGTGCGCCAGTTCCAAGCCCTGGGCGCGAGCGCCGCGGTGCGCCTCAAAGAGGGGCAGCCTTTGGTGACCGACAACGGACAGCACATCGTGGACGTCACGGGCCTGAAGATCACGGATCCCTTGGCGTTTGAGAGCGAGGTCAACAACTGGCCTGGTGTGGTGACCGTGGGTGTGTTTGCCCACCAAAAAGCCTCGGTGTGTTTGCTGGGCACGGCTTCTGGGGTTCGGACTTTGACGTTCTGAGTGTGTGGCGCTCGACGGTTTGTGCATTCGCCCGCCCAGACTGCTGAGTCCTGCGACGCTCGTGTCCCCCGGCTTCGGCTTGGCCGAAGCCTCCTCCTTTACCTCGCTTTGCAGGACTCAGCAGTCCGTGCTCCGGGGACGTGTTCTCACAGGTCTTGTCGTTCGGACGCGCGGCAGGCCTTGCAAAGCGAGGTAAAGGAGGAGCCTCAACGCAGCAGCGTTGAGGCGGGGGACACGAGCGGCGCAAGGACTGATGCGCGGACGAAGCGAAAGAAGTCTCAGAGACTCCAAGCGCCTGAAATCAGGCCATGCCCTGGTGCCGCAACAAAGCGTCCAGCTTCGGCTCGCGACCGCGGAAGGCTTTAAAAGATTCCATGGCGGGTCGGCTACCGCCGGCTTCTAGGATCGCTTCGCGGTAACGACGACCCGTCTCCACACTCGGCTCCCCATCCGCACTGGCGGTTTCTTCGAACGCCGCGTAAGCGTCGGCGCTCAGCACCTCGGCCCACTTGTAGCTGTAATAACCCGCAGCGTAACCGCCCGCGAAGATGTGGCTGAAGGTGTGGGGCGTGCGGCTGAAGCTCGGGGGTTGCAGGACCGAGACCTCGTTGCGCACCTCTTGCAACACACCCATGAAATCGCCTGCGCGTGCGGGCTCGGCGTGCAAGCGCATGTCGAAGAGCGAGAACTCGATTTGGCGCAAAGTTTGCAAACCGCTTTGGAAGTTTTTGGCCGCCAACATCTTGTCGAACAGCGCGCGCGGCAAGGGCTCGCCCGTGTCCACGTGGGCGGTCATGTGGCGCAGCACGCTCCACTCCCAGCAGAAGTTTTCCATGAACTGGCTGGGCAGTTCCACCGCGTCCCATTCCACGCCGCTGATGCCCGAAACGTCGCGCTCGTTGACCTGCGTGAGCATGTGGTGCAAGCCGTGGCCGCATTCGTGGAAGAGGGTGATCACGTCGTCGTGCGTGAGCAGCGGGGGCTTGCCGTTGATGCTCTCGCCGAAGTTGCACACCAGGTGCGCCACCGGGGTTTGCAACTGGGCGCTGTCGGGACGCAGCCAACGGGCGCGCACATCGTCCATCCAAGCGCCGCCGCGTTTGCCCGCGCGGGCGCTGGGGTCGAGGTAGAACTGACCCACCAAGCTGCCTTGGCGCTCGATGCGGTAGAACTCCACCGTGGGGTGCCACACCGCGGCGCTGTCGCGGCGAATGCTCACCTCAAACAAGGTCTCGACGATCTTGAACAAACCGGCCAAGACTTTGGGCGCGGGGAAATAGGGTTTGACCTCTTGGTCGCTGAAGGCGTAACGCGCTTCTTTGAGCTTCTCGCCCACGTAAGGCCAGTCCCAAGCCTTCGGGTCGCGCAGCGAGAGTTGTTCGGCGGC
Organism: Pseudomonadota bacterium; assembly: GCA_041176905.1. Lineage (GTDB taxonomy): Bacteria > Pseudomonadota > Gammaproteobacteria > Burkholderiales > Burkholderiaceae_C > Hydrogenophaga. The sequence goes on along the minus strand of JBEDCE010000002.1, from coordinate 763 downwards.
AAAGGCGCGCATCTCAGCCAGGTCGCGCTCGGCGTAGGGACGGGCGCGTTGGGCCAAATCGCGCAAAAAGCCCATCACCTCGTCGGGGGACTGCGCCATCTTGGTGGCCAAGGAGACTTGGGCGAAGTTGTTGTAGCCCAAAAGTTGGGCCTCTTCTTGGCGCAGCGCCAATATCTCCGCGATCAAGGCGCTGTTGTCCAAACTCGCGTCAACGCCTTGGTCGGAGGCGCGGGTGACATAGGCGCGGTAGAGCTGCTCGCGCAAGGCGCTGCTGTGCGCGAACTGCATCACGGGCAGGTAGCACGGCATTTTCAGGTTGAGCTTGTGACTGGTTTTGCCTTCGGCTTGTGCTGCCGCGGCCGTGGCAGCGATCACGTCGTCGGGTACGCCGTCGAGTTGATCGCGCTCCACGTACAGCGCAAAACGGTCGGTCGCGTCCAGTGCGTTTTCGCTGAATTTTTGCGACAGCTCGGCTTGGCGTTCTTGAATGGCCGCAAAGCGTTCTTTCTCGGCACCCTGCAAATCAGCGCCGCCCAGCACAAAGCCGCGCATCGAGTTGAAGTGTGCGCGGGCTTGTTCGGTGTTCAGGCTCGCTGGGTCCATGGCTTTGTACTTGGCGTACAAGCGCTCATCGGCGCCCAAGCGCGTCCAGAACTCGGTGACTGTGGGCAAGGCCGCGTTGTAAGCGGCGCGCCACTCGGGTGTGTCGGCTACGCTGTTGAGGTGGCTGACCGCACCCCAGGCCATGCTCAGGCGCTCGGTG
>JBEDCE010000001.1:0-51082 GCA_041176905.1 Pseudomonadota bacterium | reverse complement strand
GAACACCCCTGTTGAAAAAGACGCCGATAATTAACGGCATGACTTACCTTGCGATTGTCGCCTTTGTGGCCATCCTGGGCAGCTTGGCCGCTGCCCTCTTCTTCATGATGCGCGGCTCTGGACCTTTAGACCCCGATAACCCCCAAGAGGTTTCACGCAGCAAACCCATGGCCAAAGCCTTGGCGTTCCGGGTCGGTTTCTCGGTTCTGCTCTTTTTGGTCGTGCTGTTCGCCTACTTCATGGGCTGGATCCAGCCCACCGGTGTGCCCATGTGAACAGGCACCCCATCAACAAAAAAGCGCCTCACGGCGCTTTTTTGTTGGGTGATGCGCTGTGCTCAGAGCCAGTACACCAAGATGTAGAGGCCCAACCAGACCACGTCCACGAAGTGCCAATACCAAGCCGCACCTTCAAAGCCAAAGTGGCTCTTGGCGGTGAAATGGCCTTTTTGCAAACGCAGGGTGATGAACAAGAGCATCAACATGCCGACGAACACGTGAAAGCCGTGGAAGCCTGTGAGCATGAAGAAGGTAGACCCAAAAATGCCGGAGGAAAGCTTCAGGTTGAGGTCGGTATAGGCGTGGAAGTATTCGTAGCCCTGCACGCACAAGAAAATGATACCCAAGATCACCGTCAACCACATAAATGTGATGGTCTTGCTGCGGTTGCCTTCTTGCAAGGCGTGGTGGGCGATGGTCAAGGTCACGCCTGAGGTCAACAGCAAAGCGGTGTTGATGGTGGGCAACCAGAAGGGACCCATGGTTTGAAAGGGCTCTACGATACCGCCAGGCGATGCAGTGGCACCGGCTTGGACGCTGGGCCACACGGCCGTGAAGTCGGGCCAGAGCAAGCTGTTTTCAATGCCGCCGAGCGCGGGCAAGGAATGCATGCGCGCCCACCAAAGGGCGGTGAAGAAAGCACCGAAGAACATCACTTCCGAAAAGATGAACCAGCTCATGCTCCAGCGGTACGACAGGTCAACCTTGTGACCGTACAAACCCGACTCGCTTTCCATGGCCGCTTGGCGGAACCATTGAAACAGCACGGTGAGCCAGAAAACCAAGCCAAAGGCCAAGGCATAAGCGCCCCAAGAAGCCCCGTTGACCCACTGACCCGCACCAAGGATCACAAAAAACAGGCCGATAGCCGACATCACTGGGTGCCGTGAAGGACCAGGGATGAAATAGTAAGGCGTCGTGCCGTGTGTTGCTGAAGACATGCTCACTCCTGTTGCGCTTGTTGTGTACGTGTAAAGAAAAAATCAAAAAATCAACCGGCTACCCAGTTGACAAGGACAATCAAACCAAAAACAAACAAAAAAGCCATCACAATGCCCACCGCCACGATGTGCAAGGGATTGAGCTTGGCGATGTCGGACTGGTAGTCGGACTGGCGACGAACCCCCAAGAACCCCCACAAGACCGCGTTGACGGTGGCCCACCACGAACCTTTGCGCTGGTGCACAGGCTCATCCATCACACCGCTCCCGCAGCTTTTGGCGCCGACAACGCAGCCGAGCCTGCAGGGGCTGCTGGCACACGCCCACCCACCTCAAAGAAGGTGTAGGACAGGGTGATGGTGGTCACGTCTTTGGATATGCGGGGATCAATGACAAAAGCCACGGGCCAAGATTTCGCTTCGCCAGGCTGCAGGGTGTATTGCGTGAAGCAAAAACACTCGAGCTTGTTGAAGTGCGCCGCCGATTGAGACGGTGCATAACTCGGGATCGCTTGAGCAGCCATGGTGCGGTTTTGGATGTTCTTGAACTCGTACATGACGGTGTTCAAAGCGCCAGGGTGAACCTGCATCGAGCGACGCTCGGGCTTGAAGTCCCAAGGGCCGCGCGTGTTCACATCGAATTCAACCGTGATGAGGCGGCTGGTATCGACTTGGGTATTGGCCGGCAAGTTGTACTTGGTACCGGGAATGGTTTGTTCGGACATCGCCAGAATGTTGATGCCCGTGACTTCGCAAATGGCGCGGTAAATCGGCACCAAGGCGTAACCGAAGGCGAACATGCCCAGCGTGATGACGCCGAGCTTGCCCACCATCTTGAAGTTTTCGCGTCGAAGTGCCATGGGGTTGTTGCTCAGTGAGTCGGGCTTAAGCGCCGAACATGACCATCTTGGCCACAAAACCCGCGAAAAACACCAAGGCCACCGACGCCAGGGTCAGGCCCAAGCGGCGGTTGCGCTGTTTTTGTTCGTTGGAGTTCATGGTCTAACGGTGAATCAAGCCACGATTTTGGTCGCGGTGGCGTCCAACTTCGGTGGCGTTTCAAAGGTGTGGAAAGGTGCAGGCGAAGGCACTTCCCACTCCAAACCTTCAGCGCCATCCCATGGTTTTTGCGAGGCTTTTTCGCCTTGGCCGCGCATGGCGGGAATGACCACGGCCACAAAGAAATAGACCTGGGCAATACCGAAAGCAAACGCGCCCACCGAAGCGATGGCGTTGAAGTCGGCGAACTGCATGGGGTAATCGGCGTAGCGACGGGGCATACCGGCCAGACCCAAGAAGTGCATGGGGAAGAAGGTGATGTTGAAGGAAATCATCGACCACCAGAAGTGGATCTTGCCGCGGGTTTCGTTGTACATCACACCGGTCCACTTGGGCAACCAGTAGTAGACGCCGGCGAACATGGCGAACAAGGAACCCGCCACCAACACGTAGTGGAAGTGCGCCACGACGTAGTAGGTATCTTGGAAGTTGATGTCAATCGGGGCCACCGACAGGATCAGGCCAGTAAAGCCACCCAAGGTGAACACAAAGATGAATCCCACCGCCCACAGCATGGGCGTCTCGAAGGTCATCGAGCCCTTCCACATGGTGGCGATCCAGTTGAAGATCTTCACGCCCGTGGGCACGGCGATCAACATGGTCGAGTACATGAAGAACAGCTGACCGGTCACGGGCATGCCCGTGGTGAACATGTGGTGAGCCCACACAACAAAAGACAAGATGGCGATGGATCCGGTGGCGTACACCATGGAGGCGTAACCGAACAGCTTCTTGCGGGAAAACGCAGGCACCACTTGGCTGATGATGCCGAAGGCCGGCAAGATCATGATGTAGACCTCGGGGTGACCGAAGAACCAGAAGATGTGCTGGTACATGACCGGGTCACCGCCACCAGCGGGGTTGAAGAAGCTGGTGCCGAAGTGACGGTCGGTCAAGGTCATGGTGATGGCGCCAGCCAACACAGGCATGACGGCGATCAACAGGTAAGCGGTGATGAGCCATGTCCAAGCGAACATGGGCATCTTCATCAAGGTCATGCCAGGCGCGCGCATGTTCAAGATGGTGACGATGATGTTGATCGAACCCATGATGGACGATGCACCCAAGATGTGCAGTGCAAAAATCGCCACGTCCATCGAAGGACCCATTTGCAGGGTCAGGGGAGCGTAGAGAGTCCAGCCTGCAGCGGGTGCTCCACCGGGCATGAAGAAGCTCGCGGACAGCATGATCGCCGCAGGAATCATCAGCCAGAAACTGAAGTTATTCATGCGGGCAAAGGCCATGTCGGCGGCGCCGATTTGCAGCGGCAGCATCCAGTTCGCAAAGCCCACAAAGGCCGGCATGATGGCGCCGAACACCATGATCAAACCGTGCATGGTGGTGAGCTGGTTGAACAAGCCGGGGTTCACCAATTGCAAACCTGGTTGGAACAACTCAGCACGGATGCCCAGCGCCAAGACGCCGCCGACCATCAACATGGCAAAAGCAAACAACAGGTACAGGGTACCGATGTCTTTGTGGTTGGTGGCATACACCCAACGGCGCCAGCCCGTGGGGGCGTGGTGGTCGTGGTGGTCATGCGCGTCGTGGTGGTCCAGTACTGCACTCATGGTCGTTTCCTTTGAAATTCAGATGTTTGGATACTCGGCACTCAGCGAGCGGCCTTGACGTCGGCGGGCTGCACCAGTCGGCCGGTCTGGTTGGACCAGGTGTTCTGGGCATAGGTCATCACAGCGGCAATTTCCGTGTCAGACAGCTGTTTCCAAGCCGGCATGGCACCTTTGCCGTTGAGCATGATGTTGATGAAGTCTTTGTTGTCGGCTGCCAGCACCAAAGCCGAACCGTCCAAGGCTTTGATGGCGCCGCCACCCTTACCGTTGGCTTGGTGGCAAGCCGCGCAATTGGCATAAACGGTGGCACCACGCTTGACCAAGTCGGCTTGCGTCCAGACTTTGGCAGGATCATCGGCCAAGGCGGCCATGGCCTTTTTCTGGTTGTTGACCCACACGGTGTAGTCCTCAGCGCTCACGACCTTGACGTGGATGGGCATGTAGGCGTGTTCTTTGCCGCACAACTCGGCGCACTGGCCGTAGTAGTCGCCGATCTTCTCTGCGCGGAACCAGGTGTCGCGCACAAAACCGGGGATCGCATCTTGTTTGACGCCAAAGGCGGGGACCATCCAAGCGTGGATCACGTCGTTGGCGGTGGTGATCACGCGCACTTTTTTGCCGACGGGCACCACCATGGGGTTGTCGACTTTGAGCAGGTAGTTGTCGGTGGGAGGCGGGTTGCCACTGTTGGACATTTCACGGTGCGAGTTGTCCAAGGTGGACAAGAAGCCAATGCCCTCACCTTCGCCCTTGATGTAGTCGTAGCCCCATTTCCACTGCATGCCGGTGGCTTTGACGGTGATGTCGGCATTGGTGGTGTCTTTTTGCGCAACCAAGACTTTGGTGGCGGGCAAGGCCATGCCGATGACGATCAGCAAGGGGACGATGGTCCAACCCAACTCGACCCAGATGGGCTCAGGCAATTCTTGGGACTTGTGACCCACCGATTTGCGGTGCTTCAGGATGGAATAAAACATCACACCGAAGACCAACACGAAGATCACCACGCAGATGATCATCATGAACCAGTGCAGCCAGTGTTGGGCCTCAGCGATCTTGGTGACCGGTGGAGCGAAGTTCAGTTGGTTGACCGCTGGGCCCCCAGGCAGGTCGTTGACCTGTGCCACGGCATTGCCGGCCCAAACACCGGCCAACAGGACCAGCGAAGCGGCAGCGTTGCGCCAAGAGGTCAGTTGCTTGCGCACCGCGTCAACGGTTGGAATTGTCATACTCACTTTTAAGCCCCAAATATAAGCATTGATTTATATCAACACGGATTAGAACAAACTTCATGGGCACATTCCTCTAGGGAATAACCCGGGTCAAACGCCGCGGCCCAGACACGAATCGGGTGTCCTTGGCCAGTTTGACATATGTCAATTGTAAACGCCTCAGGACAGGGTTATTCCTGACATCCGCATTCAATCTTCGGCTCGACTGGGCCGCAACATGGCCCGCATGGTCTCGACCGACACCGTGGTCGTGGGCTTGATCGACACCTTGGGGGGCGCTTTGGCCGCATGACCGTGAATGACTTCCAGGCTCAGGGTCAGACGCCCCTGCGCGTCGCGGGGCCAGTGGGCCTCCATGGCGTCCAACCAACGCTCACGGCCCGCGCGCCCACCCAGGTGCGACGCGCGCTGGGAGTTGAAGTTGCGACCCATGTCGCGCAAATCGTCCAGCAAGGCCTCGGCGCCGCTGTAGGTCAAGGTGATGCGTTCCATGTCCATGACGGGCTCGGCAAAACCCACTTGCACCAGCATGTCACCCCAATCGTGCATGTCGGTGAAGTCGTGGCTGGGGCTGGGCCAGCCCAGGCGGGCGTGCACATCGCGCAGTTCGCGCAAACTGTCGGGGCCGAGGCACGAAAACAACACAAAGCCCTGCGGGTGGAGGTGCTGCAACCACTGGCGCATCAGCGCTTGCGGGTGGGGTGTGAGGTGCAGCAGCATGTTCGCCCAAACCAGGTCCACCGTGCTTTGTGCCTGGGCCGGTTCGGGCGTGAAGCGCCGTCCCCAGGTCCAAGGCTGGTGCCAGCGGGTCAGCGGCTCTTGCGTGGCGCGCAAAGCCTCGTCCATGTTGTGGGCCACCACATTCACACGGGCTTGGGGCAAGCGCTGGCGCAGCAAACGGTGACCCGCCAAACCGCTCAGCAAGGGCTCCACGTGCAACCACGAGCGGGGACGCTCTCGAAAACAATCGACCCGCTCCACCATGCGTTGGGCAATGGTGTCGTGCAGCCAAGGGCTGTGAGTACGGGCGCGCCGCCACCAGCGCGCGCTGGCCACGGGATCCAAGCCAGGAACGGGTTGTTCTTCGGTCGTCACGGTGTGCACAAGTTGTCAAAGGCCAGAGGCCAAGGGGGCTGCGGCGCCCACAAAGCGCCAAAGGACCGTCAGTATAGGGGCCATGCCCGAGCACCGCCCCGCCCCAAAGGCCTTGTCCACACCCAGCGTGTGCGCACTCTGCGGCCGCTGGCCGACCGCCACGGTGTGTGAGGCTTGTTGGTCTTTTGCGTGTTCCGATCGGCCTCGCTGCCCACGTTGTGCCAGCCGGGCTTGGGTGTCGGGTCAGCGCTGCGAAGACTGTTGGCCCGAAGACTCGGCCTTGGACGCCACATGGGCCGCCGTTGACTATGCCTACCCGTGGAGCGGTTTGATGGCGCGCTTCAAGTTTCGCGACGAAGTCGCATGGGCCGACTGGTTTGCCCAAGCCATGTGGGATGCCCCGGGTGCACCTCAACGTTGGTCGGGCGTCGATTGGGTGGTGCCCATGCCCATGACGCCGCAGCGCTTGTCTGACAGGGGCTACCACCCCGCATGGCTGATGGCCCAAGCGCTGTTGGACAAGGTTCCGCTGGAGCACAGACCCCCCGCACTGGCGGACGGTTTGGTGCGTTTGAGCGAAGGCGAACACCAACACGACTTGCCCAGGGCGCAGCGCTTGGTGAACCCTGGTTTGGCCTGCGTGGCCCACCCCCGACACGCATCACGTTGGTTGGGGTCACACGTCATGCTCATAGACGATGTGTGCACCACCGGGGCCAGTCTGCAAGCCGCCGCACGCGCCCTCAAACAGGCGGGCGCGGCCAAGGTCAGCGCCTGGGTATTGGCTCGCACACCGCCGCACCGTGGGCTTGGCCCGTTATGATGCCAGCCCCACCTTGCTGACCGCCCCCATGTTCCACATCGTCTTGGTCGAACCCGAAATCCCCCCCAACACCGGTAACGTGATCCGCCTGTGTGCCAACACCGGCTGCACCCTGCATTTGGTCGAACCGCTGGGTTTTTCCATGGACGACAAACACATGCGCCGCGCGGGTTTGGACTACCACGAATACACGCACGTGCAGCGACACGCCAACTGGTCAGCCTTGATCCAAGCTCACGACCCACCCTTGGACCGGATGTTCGCCATGACCACGCGCGGCAGCCACAACGCTTTTGAAACCGCCTTCGCGCCCGGCGACTGGCTGGTGTTTGGTTCGGAAACGCAAGGCCTGAAGCCCGAAATGCGCGAACAATTCCCCGAAAGCCAGCGCCTGCGCTTGCCCATGCGGGCCGGTCAACGCAGCCTGAACCTGTCCAACGCCGTGGCCGTCATCACCTTTGAAGCTTGGCGTCAACAGGGCTTTGCCACACCCGAGGCCACCTGAATGTTCAACCCCTCACAAGCCGATGTGCGCCGCTTTTTCTGCAGCGTCTACGCCAAAAGCCAAAGCGGCCAAGCCATGGAAGCCTTGGAGCAGCTCGCCGCCCAGTGGATGGCCGAACACACCGAATACCACGCAACGTTTGCCGATGTGGACCAAGCCTTGGCCGATATGGGCCAAGCCAGCCAAGCCCAAGACAACCCGTTTTTGCACCTGTCCATGCATCTGTCGATCAGCGAGCAGTGCAGCATCGACCAGCCACCGGGTATCCGCCAAGCGGTGGAGCTGCTCACGGCACGGCGCGGCGACTTGCACGAAGCGCACCACGAGGTGATGGAATGCTTGGGCCGCATGATTTGGGAAAGCCAACGCGCCGGGCGCCCCCCGGATGGGCAGGCCTACATCGAACACGTGCGCCAGCGCGCCACCCAAGACTGAAGCTGGGCCCTTGGGCGAAAAAAAGGCCGCTCATGGAGCGGCCTTTTCGCTGGGGCTAAGCCCGTTGAATCAACGGAAGCGCGACTGGGGCACCACCGACAATTCACCCTGGACCGATGCGATGTACTTGGTCAAGGCGCGCATTTCAGCCGGGGTGTATTGCTTGGCAATACCGCCCATGATGCCGTTGGCGCGACCAACCAATGCGTTACCTTCAACGGTGTAAGCCTTCAAGGCCACATAGAGGTAATCGGCGTGTTGGCCACCGAGTTTGGGGTAGCTGGGGTCAAGAGGCTTGCTCAGGTTGGCACCGTGACAAGACACACAAGCACCTTTGTCCAGCAAGGCAGCAACGGCCGCGCTGGGGGCTTTGATCGCCTCGGGGGCGGGCTTGCTGGCGTGGGATGCGTAAAAAGCGCCCAAATCGGCCATGTCTTGGTCACTCAAAGAGCCAGCGATGCCGCGCATGGACGGGTGCTTTCGTTCGCCCTTTTTGTAGGCCTTGAGCGAAGAGACGATGTAAGCGCCCGACTGGCCTGAAATTTTGGGCACTTTGTGAATTTCGGGGAAGCTGTTTTGATAACCGGTGATACCGTGGCACCCGATGCACATCGCGGCTTTTTTCTCACCGGCTTGAACATCACCTTGGGCGTGGGCTGCGAAGGCCACCGCCATCAGCGAAGCCGTTGCCAATACATTGCGAAGAGAAGAAGACAAAAGGTGTTTCATTTGGCAGCACAATCCTGTGGACGATTGATAAAAATCAACGTTCGATTATATAGACTCCCTCAAGAGGCGCGAACATGAAGTTTCAAGGCACCCCAAATTACGTCGCTACCCCAGACCTGCTGCTATCGGTCAACGCCGCCGTGGCCTTACAACGACCGCTCTTGGTCAAAGGCGAGCCCGGCACGGGCAAAACCCTGTTGGCCGAAGAGGTGGCGCAATCCTTGGGTTTGCCTTTGCTGCAGTGGCACATCAAGTCCACCACCAAGGCGCAGCAAGGACTGTACGAGTACGACGCGGTCAACCGTTTGCGCGACAGCCAGCTCAACACCGCCGACAGCGCCGAACGTGTCAAAGACATCCGCAACTACATCGTCCCCGGCGTGTTGTGGCAGGCCTTCACGGCCGAGCAGCCGGTGGCGCTGCTGATCGACGAAATCGACAAGGCCGACATCGAGTTCCCCAACGACTTGCTGCGCGAACTCGACCGCATGGAGTTTTATTGCTACGAAACGCGCGAGCTCATCAAAGCCAAGCACCGCCCGCTGGTGTTCATCACCTCGAACAACGAAAAAGAGTTGCCCGACGCCTTTTTGCGCCGCTGCTTTTTCCACTACATCCAGTTCCCCGATCCGGCCACCCTGCAGCGCATCGTGGAAGTTCATTTTCCTCAGCTCAAAGACGATCTGATGCGTGCGGCCATGAAAACCTTCTACGACATTCGGCAGTTGCCCGGCCTGAAGAAAAAGCCCAGCACCTCCGAGCTGATCGACTGGCTCAAGCTCTTGATGGCCGAAGACATCGCCGCGTCCACCCTGCAAACCGCCGAGCAACAAATCGCTGTGCCGCCCATGGTGGGCGCGTTGCTGAAAAACGAGCAAGACACCGCGCTGTTTGAAAAGCTGGTGTTCATGAACCAACGCAACCGATGACATCCCCCTTCTCTGCGCCGCTCACACTCAGCGGCACCCACACCAGCTTGGTGCCCTTGTCCATGGCCCACCACGACGCCTTGTGTGAGGCCGTGCGCGACGGCGCGCTTTGGCAACTCTGGTTCACCGCCATCCCCACGCCAGAAGGCATGGCCGCCGAGATTGAGCGACGGTTGGGCCTGCAGCGCGCGGGCAGCATGAACCCCTTTTGTGTGCTCGACGTCCATGGCATCCCGGTGGGTATGACAACCTACATGAACATCGACGCGGGCCACCGGCGCGTGGAGATCGGCTCCACCTGGTACCGCCGCGCGGTGCAACGCACCGCCCTGAACACCGAGTGCAAGCGCTTGTTGCTCACCCACGCCTTTGAGGCGCTGGACTGCATCGCGGTGGAATTTCGCACGCACTTTTTCAACCACGCCAGCCGCCGCGGCATCGAACGCCTAGGCGCCCAACTCGACGGCGTGCTGCGCAGCCACCAAATCAACCGCCACCCCAAAGCCCCCGAAACCTTGCGCGACACCTGCGTCTACAGCATCGTGGCCAGCGAATGGCCCACGGTGCGGGCGCACCTCACGCACCAGCTCAGTCGCCACGTGAGCGACTGAAACAGCCCATGCTGATCGACTTCTTCTATACCCTGCGCGCGGCCAAGTTGCCGGTGTCGGTCAAGGAATTTTTGATGCTGCTCGACGCGCTCAAAGCCAACGTGGTGGGTCCGAGCAACCCGGACGCGTGCAGCATGGACGACTTTTACTATTTGGCGCGCACGGCCTTGGTGAAAGACGAAAAGCACTTCGACAAGTTCGACCGTGCCTTTGCCGCTTACTTCAAGGGCGCGGATTCGATCGCCGACTTCACCCAACCCATTCCTGCAGATTGGCTGCGCCAAGAGCTTGAACGTTTGTTGAGCGAGGAACAAAAGGCCAAGGCGCCCAAGCTCGATTGGGACGAGCTGATGGAGACGCTCAAGAAGCGCCTAGAAGAACAGAAAGAGCGGCACGCCGGGGGCAACAAATGGATCGGCACAGGTGGCACGTCGCCCTTTGGCCACGGCGGTCACAACACTCAGGGCATTCGCATCGGCGGCCAAGGTGGGAACAAAAGCGCGGTCAAGGTCTGGGACCAACGTGCTTACCGCGACTACGACGACACCCAAGAACTGGGCACGCGCAACATCCAAGTGGCGCTGCGCCGCTTGCGCAAATTTGCCCGCGAGGGCAACGAGTTGGAACTTGACTTGGGCCACACCATCCGCGCCACAGCGGCCAACGCGGGTTACCTCGACATCAAGATGGTGCCCGAGCGGCACAACCACGTGAAGGTGCTCTTGCTCATGGACGTGGGCGGCACCATGGACGACCACGTCCAACGCATCGAAACGTTGTTCAGCGCTGTCAAAAGCGAGTTCAAGCACCTGGAGTTTTATTACTTCCACAACTGCGTCTACGACTTCGTGTGGAAGCACAACCAGCGCCGCTACGCCGAAAAATTCTCGACCTGGGACATCATCCGCAAATACAACAAAGACCACAAACTCATCTTTGTGGGCGACGCGACCATGAGTCCGTTTGAGATTTTGCAACCGGGCGGCAGCGTGGAGTACAGCAACGAAGAGGCTGGTGCCGAGTGGTTGCAGCGCCTGACCCATGCCTTCCCACATTTCGCGTGGATCAACCCAGAACCCCAAGGCCTATGGGAATACCGGCAAAGCATCGGCATCATTCAGCAACTCATGGGTCAGCGCATGTTCCCGCTCACACTCAAAGGCTTGGAAGACACCATGCGCTTGCTCAGCAAGTGAAGGTAGCTGCAGCGCATAAAATCAAACGCCCGCCGCCATAGTTCAATGGATAGAACGAGTGCCTCCTAAGCGCTAGATACAGGTTCGATTCCTGTTGGTGGTACCAAAGATCAACCCCAGCTTCGGGTCAGCAGTTCATCCAGAGCATCGGCCATCAGCGGCCCTTGGTCAGCCAAAGATGCCACGCACGGGCCCAGCTGATCCATGGCCACCGACACCATGTCCAGCGGGTGCAACACCAACGTTTGACCTTTGATCTTGAACACCGGGTTCATGCGCGTGCCCGCCACTTTGGCCCCTGCAGGCAATGCGGAACGCAAAACCAATGGCACCACCAAACGGCGGCGGTAATCGTCAAACAGGGAAGACTGCACCACAACGACCATAGGCACCGTGGCCCGCATCGGTCCGGGATTCAGGTGCACATCGAATTGCGCCATGAACAGGCCTTACAGGGTGGAATGCCCATCGGCGTAAGACCCTACCGCGTCGTGCAAGGCGTTCCATCCAGCCACCGCTTGTTGCGCCTGCTGGTGATGGAGCTGGCGTGACTGCCGCTCAGAGACGACATAGGCCTGGAGCATCTCTTCAACCTTGGCCGACAAGTTGCCGCAATAGGCGCGGGACTCTTGTACCAGCGCTTCGTTCAGCGAGAGGTTGACGGCTTTTTTGGTGTTGATCTCAGGGTTGGGCATGGCTCTTTCCTTCATGCGCATTGTATGCGCACAGATCGATCAACGCGAGCGCAAAGTTCGGCTGAGCAGAATCACCGGGACCAAGCCCACCAAGACCAAGGTCAGCGCGGGCAAGGCGGCTTCGCCCAAGCGCTCGTCGCGCGCCAATTGGTAGGTCACCACCGCCAAGGTGTCGCTGTTGAAGGGCCGCAGCACCAGCGTGGCGGGCAGTTCTTTCATCACGTCCACGAACACCAACAAGGCCGCGGCCACGACCGAGCGGCGCAGCAGCGGCGCGTGCACGCGGCTGGCCAAGCCCCAACCGGTGGTGCCCAACATGCGGGCCGACTCATCCAAACTCGCGGGCAGTCGGGCGTAGCCGCTTTGCACCGACTGCAAGGCCACCGAAGTGAAGCGCACCAAGTAGGCCCACACAATGCCCAGCGCGGTGGCGGTGATCCAGTAGCCCACACCGCTGGCCGGCCAGACCTGCTGCAACCAAGCGACCGGCAACAACAAACCCACCACGATCACCGCGCCCGGCACGGCGTAGCCCAAACCGGTGAGCTGCACCACGGCGCGGGTGGCGGGGCTGGGCTGGGTGCGAAGCGCAAAACCCAAGGCCAAGGCCACACTGGTGGCCAAGACGGCCGTCAAACCGGCGAGCCACAAACTGTTGCGCGACCACTGAACGAACATGCCCCACGGCAACTCGTCCCAGCCGCCGATCAAGGGCCGCAACATGAACAAGACCGGCAGCACAAAACCGAACAGCACCGGCAACACACACAACAACCAAGCCAAGCCCGCAGCACCCCCGTACAAGCGCACCGGCTGCGCTTCTTGGCTGCCCGCGCGTTGACCCCGCAAGGACGCAAAGCGCAAGCGCTGCTGCGATCGCCGCTCCACCCACAACAGAAGGCCCACGGTGAACAAAAGCATGGTGGCCAACTGTGCCGCCGCGGCGGCGTTGTCCATGGCCAACCACGCTTTGTAAATGCCCGCGGTGAAGGTTTGGATGCCGAAGTAGCTCGCCACCCCGAAGTCGGCCAAGGTTTCCATCAAGGCCAGCGCCACGCCCGCGGCCACCGCCGGACGGGCCAAGGGCAAGGCCACTTGGCGGATGCGGCGCATGAGTGGCGCGCCCAACAAACGTGCGGCCTCCATGAGCTGCGCGGCGCGCTCCGACAAAGCCGTGCGGGCGAGCAAATACACATAGGGATACAAGGTGAAGGTGAACACCCAAACCGCGCCCGCGGTGTTGCGCACCTCGGGGAACACGCGCCCGGTCAAGCTGAAGCTGTCGCGCAACCCCGTTTGCAAAGGACCGCTGAACTGCAAGAAATCGGTGTAGGCGTAAGCCACCACGTAGGCCGGCATGGCCAGCGGCAAGAGCAAGGCCCACTCCAACCAACGCCGGCCGGGGAAATCAAACAAGGTCACGGCCGTGGCGCTGACCAAGCCCACGCTGGCCACACCCAGCGCCACCGCCACACACAAGATCACCGTGGTCCAGGCGTACTCGGGCAAGACGGTGCGGGCCATTTGCACCAGCACGTCTTGCGCTGCGGCGTCCCAGGCCAGCCAAGAGCCCGCCAAGGCCAAAACAGGCACGGTGAGCATGAGCGCCAAGGCGACCAGCAACAAGATAAAGAGCCAGCGCAACAGGGGCATGGGGGGAGTGGGTGAAGGGTTGTTGACCGAGGTCAAGCCAAATGCGAATTGTACTTATCTACAATAACGCCATGTTCTTGAACCTGTCCCACCTCACTGTGCGTTACCCCGGTGCCGAGCGCCCGGCCGTCGATGGCGTGAGTTTGGGTTTAGAAGCTGGCGACATCGGTGTGCTCATCGGCCCATCGGGCTGCGGCAAAACCACCTTGTTGCGTGCGGTGGCGGGCTTGGAGCGCGCCAGCAGCGGACAGGTGGTGCTGAACAAAGAGGTGGTCAGCAGCGCAAACCACCATGTCGCGGCTGAGAAGCGTCGCATCGGCATGGTCTTCCAAGACTACGCCCTCTTCCCCCACCTCAACATCGGTCGCAACGTGGGTTTTGGCATTGAACACCTGCCAAACGCCGCTCGCGTCGCACGGGTGGCCGAGGTCTTGGCCTTGGTGGGCCTCGAGGGCATGGAAAACCGCTACCCCCACGAACTCTCCGGCGGGCAACAACAGCGCGTGGCCTTGGCCCGCGCCTTGGCGCCTGAACCGCGCCTCTTGCTGCTCGACGAGCCGTTCTCCAACTTGGACGTGGACCTGCGCGAACGCTTGGCCCACGAGGTGCGCGGCATTTTGAAAGCCGCGGGCGCCACCGCTCTGCTGGTGACGCACGACCAGCTCGAAGCCTTTGCCATCGGTGACGTGATCGGCGTCATGCACGAAGGCCATTTGCACCAGTGGAACGACGCCTACGCGCTCTACCACCGCCCCGCCACGCGCTTTGTGGCCGAGTTCATTGGGCACGGCGTGTTCGCGCCCGCCACCATTGCCGTGGTGAACAACGAGGTGTCGGTGCACACCGCGCTCGGCGCCTTGCAAGACATGGACGAATGTCCGCTGCCCACCGCTTACGAGTCGGGGCTGTGCGACGTGTTGCTGCGCGCCGACGACATCGTTCACGACGACGACGCCCCGGTCAAGGCGCAAATCGTGCGCAAAGCGTTTCGTGGCTCGGAGTTTTTGTACACCTTGCAACTCGCCAGCGGCGAAACCGTGATGACCCACGTCCCCTCGCACCACAACCACGCCGTGGGCGAATGGATCGGCATCCGCGCCGAGGTGGATCACGTGGTCACTTTTGCGCGCGGGGGCAACGACGAATCCACGCCCGCCCCAGGTGTGGCGGTTCACGCCGAGACCGTTTGATCAGCGCCTGGCCTGCGCCCACGGGTTGCCGTGGCGCGGGTTCTTCAAAAACGTCTCGTCGGTGAGCGACGCCAAAAACGCCACCAAGTCGTCCACTTCTTCATCGCTCACCTCAAAGCCCACCAGCAATTCGCTGCGCATGGGGCTGGGCTGACCCGTGACTGCCGTCGATCGACCGGCCAAGGCGTAGTGCTCGCGGATGACGGCTTGCAAGGTGGAGATCGAGCCATCGTGCATATAAGGAGCGGTCACGGCCACGTTGCGCAGGCTCGGTGTGCGAAAGCGGCCGCGGTCGCTGTCTTCGCCAGTGAATTCCACGATGCCGGGGTTGTCGGCGGGGTAACTGCCCCGTCCGTCGACGTTGTACAGACCCGTGTTGTGAAAGCCCGATTCAGCAAACGGCAAGCGCAGGTGTTGCACGTTGTCGTTGAAGGTGAAACCACCGTGGCAGTGGTAACACTCCATTTTTTCGCCAAAGAACAGCGCTTCACCCCGCTTGGCGGCGGCGCTGATGGCTTGGGGTTGTTGGCCGTATTGGTAGCGGTCGTAGGGGCTGTCAAACGACAGCAAGCTGCGCTGAAACGCCGCCAAAGCCTTGGTCAGCGTGCCGAGCGAATACAGCGCCGCATCGCCTTGCCGCGCCTCGGCGGGGAAGGCCTGCGCGAACAAGCGTGTGTAGACCGGGTCGGCTTGGATGCGCTCGAACAACTCGGCTTCGCGCCCGGCCAGCCCCATCTCCACCGGGTGCTCGCCGAACAGGGGGATGAGCGACTGCACCTCCAAGCTCGTGAGCAAAGGGTTGGCCCAAGTCAAGGTGGGCCAATACGCCACATTGGCCAAAGCCATGCTGCTGCGTGGGCTCATCTCACCCGTGACGCCTGGCGACAGCGCCAAGCCATCGGTGAAGGCTTTGTCTTGGTGGTGGCACGTCGCACACGCCATTTGGCCGTTGGCCGAGAGGCGTGGGTCGTAAAACAGGTGCCGACCCAAATCGACCTTGGCAGCGCTCATGGGGTTGTCGGCGGGCACGCGCGGCGGCGGCACCCACTCGGGCAAGCCCCAGTCGAAACCGCTGAGCGCGCTGCCCCCCAGCAAGAGCCAGGCGGCCACGGCCATCCACACCCGTTTCATCGTCGCGCTCAGCGTTGAGAGAACAAACGCTGTGGCGCCGCAGCGGCCACACCGTCGTAAGCCAAGCCCAGCGCACCCATCACCGGTGGGCAATCACCGTCTTTGGGGAAGCTCATGCAACCGGGCGAGGTTTTGTCGGCGTTCACGTCCACATTGGCGCTGGTCAAGATGCGGCCGATATCGGCCACGATGGTGTGGCGTGCGGGGTCAAACGCATCGAACGTGACGGTGACGCGGTTGGGGTTTTGGCAGGCGCTGGGCGCTTGGGTTTTGCTCTCACCCGCACACACCGTACTGCCCAAGTGCACCGAATACCGCGTGACCGGGCCTTGCGGCGTGACACCGGCGGGCTTGTCGGCGTTGATGCCGCTGGAAGTGGTGTCGAACTTCAAGAACTTGTAGCCGCCTTGCCAGTTCCAAAACATGGCCGTGTTGTTCAACGGCGCGGGCGATACCGTTGGGTCGCCGTGGTTGCGCGCGAAAGGCACGCCCAAGGTGAAGCGCACGCCGGTGTAGGTGCCGGCGGGCACTTGGCCACGCACCGCCGAGTTCATCGCTGCGGTGCCGTTGCGGCATGGGCCACTGGCGTTTTCAAAGTCGAGCAAGGCGATATTGTCCAGCTGCCACACACCGTCTTGCTCCAAACGAACCGGCACGGCTTTGCCATCGGCGCTGAGCAGGTGCACTTCGCTCACGTAGTAACGGAAGTCGGCGGGTGTGATGCTCGACTGCGTGGTGCCGATCGCCGGGTACTGTTGGCCACAAGCAAAAGCTTGGCCGTTGACCTCGGCCGCGAAATTCAGCTTGACCGGCTGCATCGCCGTGGTCTGGGTGGTGCCGCAGGCGGTGAGCGCAGCGACCATGGACAAAACAAGCAAATGAACTTTCATGGAAGTCTCCTGGTTAAAAAATCAATGGGTTTTGTGTGACTTGGGCGCAGGGTGCCCATGCGGCGCATGGCTGCCATGAGCACCATGGGCAGGCGCACCAGGCCCTCCCACGTTCAACATGCCTTCAAAGGAATCAAACAAGGCCCGCTGCTGAGCCGTCAAGTTGGCTTCGGCTTTGACCACGCGCTGAGCGAGTTCAGTGGCCACGTTTTTGGACAAGCCGGTCATCGCCAGCACATCGCTTTGGGTCAGTCCTTTACCTGCGCACACGTGGATGGACCAACCCGCTTTTTCCTTGCGCAACAAGGCGCGGCCACCCTTGCCGTCTTGGGTCCAACCGGCGACTGCGGCATCACCCAAGATGGTGACGGGATGCACCGTCAGTGGTGCTTCTGGGCGGTCGAATTGGCGTTTCATCACGTGCGTGATAGCTTGGGCATCATCGGTGCCATGGGCTTGGTGTGCGTGACTCGAAAAAGCCAAGGTACAGAAAACCAAGAAAAATGATTGGCGTCGGTTCATGACAGCTGTCCTCAATGGTGTTTGTGTTCTGATTTCGCTGGAGCCAGCACATCGAAACGAGCGGCCGGGAACTTCAGTCCACGGGTTTCAGTCCCCGTTTGAGGAACTTCCATCCAAGGGTTTCTGCCTTTTTCGCAAATCTGGTCCACGGGAATCCACAACACACCCGCGTCCGCTTTGACTTGGAACTGCATCACGAATTCGTCGTAATGTGCGTCGGGCAACGAGCCGCCACTCCAGGTCACACGGGCCACGCGCTCGGTCACCGCTTTGCCATGCGAATCGTAGGGTTTGGCCAAGGGTCGGGTTTCCGTGCTGATCTGCCAGCCGGCTTTGGGCATGGGTTTAGCCCCCACCAAACCTTCGGGCAAATCGATCACCACCTTGACAGTCGGACTACCCTCACAACCATGACCCACTTTGAATGCAGCACGGTGATAGGTACCTTGGACAGCGGTGCGCTCTTGAATCGTGACGTGGGCTTGTGCCGTCAGCGTCATGAGGCTGGTGAGGGACAAGGTTGCAATGGTTTTGAATGTCAATTTCATCGTTATCTCCTGGTTAAAAAATCAAGGGTGTTGATGGGCCGCACCGCTGCCAGACCTGGGCGTTTGCACCCACACCTGAACCTGGACCGTGCCGGCTTTCTCGAACGTCAAGGAGACGGGGAACCGGTCGCCGTCTTTGAGCGGGGCTTTGAGGTCGAACAACATCAGGTGGTGGCCATCGTGGCTGCCGTGTTTCATGGGCACGGTCACGCCGACGGGCAACGCCACGGCTGGCACCGCAGCCATGCGCATGACATCGCCCTGCATCTGCATGCGGTGCAATTCCACGCGCACGGCCACCGGCGTGCTGGCCGAGACCAGTCGGTCCTCGCCCTTGCCGGTGTTGCGCAGGCTGCGGAAATACACCGCGCCCGTGCTCAAGCCCGGGCGAGTGGGCGTGGCGTAGGGGTGGTCGATGCGGATGTCACCGGCGTGGGTGCCGTGGGCCTGCGCCGTCCATGAGGCCAAAGCCAACAGACCGACGCCGAACCATGGGAGATACATCTTTCGGTTCATGGTCTCGTCCTCAAGCGGCTACGCCGATCGGCGCATGGTTGGCCGCCCAGGCGTTGCTGAGCGGGGGGGATTTCGCCCAAGCCAAAGGGCTTGGGCTCGACATGGGTCGTCCTCGACCGGGCAAGAGTTGGCCCAAGACACGGCACACGGTTTCGGTTTTGGCATCCACGAGCAAGGCCACTTCGCGCAAGGCGGGCAAGCTGGGCTGAGGGGCGTTGACCTCACGGGGCATGAGCGACAACAAATGGCCCAAGCGCTGGACCACCGTGCCGCTGCGCAGGTGGGCCATGTCCAGGCTGCGTGTCATCTGCTGCAACAACGCTTGTTGTAAAAGACCGGCGGCACTGGCTTTGGGCTCGGGGCGAACGGCTTCGAGCTTGCAGGGGGTGAAAGCCACGGCGCTGAACTGGTAAGCCTGACCACACAGGGCCTCGGTGCCAATCAGGTCACCCGGCAAGGCCAGTTGAACGGGTTGGTGCGACTGACCGCTGACACGGTCGATGCGCACGATGCCCTCGACGACGCGCCACACGGGGCCGGATTCACCGGCCAAAAACACCGACTGTTGGCTGGCACACACCAGCTCAACGGGGGAAGATTGAATCGACATGGATCGCTCCTGAGAAAGGCCGTGCTCGCGCACAACCGAAGAACCTGAAGCCCAACAAGGGACTTCCACGAAGGGTTCAACTCAGCAGCGGGGGCCCCCGAGCGCCGGGCGTGGGCGAGGCGCGATCCAACGAGACCCAGCGGCGGTGCCTGGGTTCAACGTGTTGGGGCTGGGTGGTGGACCAAGCGGTTACTTGGGGCAGGAGCGGCGCAAAACGTTCATTTGCCAACACGCAGTAACCGCAAGCGTGCTGTTCGTGCGCAGGGTCTTCGCTCACGGGCCAAGTGGACGACTCGCCCAACTGCACCCATTGACTGCCTTGGACCGTGCAGACCTCGACCCAGTCGCCCGCCACCCGCGTGCTGGCCAGCGTGCGCGACACCATGGGTGCGAGCACGGCCAAGAGCATCACGGCCAACAGGCCGCGCACCCCAGCACGCAAAAAAGCAGCAGAAAACCGGATCAAGGCAAGGTCCCGTGGGTCAGTGTTTGTGCATGCCTTGGCCAGCGTCGTGCTTCATTTGGCCAGGAGCTGCGCCCAGCGCATTCACAGGGGCTTGAATCTCTTGGGTGAAACGCTTCTTGGCAGCGTCTTCAAACACCAAGGTGATGGCCACACGCTCACCCGCCTTCAAGGGTTGCTTGAGGTCCATCAACATGACGTGGTAGCCGCCGGGCTTGAGCTCAACCGCTTTGCCGGCCGAGAGTTCCAAGCCAGGCACCGCGCGCATTTTCATGACGTCTTTTTCCATGGCCATTTCATGGATTTCCACCACACCGGCGGCGGGCGACTGGGCCGCGACCAAACGGGCGTTGGCCGAAGAGGTCAAGCGCATGAAAGCGCCGGTGGCTTTTTGCGAAGCCACGGTGCCACGCACCCAAGCGTCTTCCACCTTGACGGTGTTCTGCGCCCAAGCGGTGCTGGTGATGGCCAAGAGGCCGGTGATGATGAGTTTTTTCATGGAATGCTCCTGAGTGAAACGAAAAACAACGGGGGTGAAATGAACGCCTGCGCGGCCAAGGGCACGACAGGGTTGACCCGATCAACGCCACCGCAAGGGGTCAGCGCCAATGGGCCTGGAATCAGGCGAAGCGAGGGGGGGCTCGGGATTGGGCCGCAGCCCAAGGCACAGCGGTGTGTACCGATGAAGCCAGCGAGTCAAACCGCAGAGAAGGCTGACCCATGACGGGCGCCGTGATGCCGGTGAGCACCGGCGGCGCACCGGTGACGGTGTGGGTGCAGATGTCGCAACCCTGCTCGTGTCCGACCATGGGCATGGTGCCGTCGTCCGTGGTGGCCGAATCGGCCTTGACCCACATCACACCCGTGGTGGTACAGACCTCGAGCCAATCGCCGCGCTCCGACGACATCACCACCGCCTGCGACACCGTGGGTGCCAAGGCGCTCATCACCAAGGCGAGCATGGCCAGCCAAGTGGTGAAACGGCGATGAATCCGGACTAAAGACATGGCAACAGTTTAACAGCGCTCAGACCGGGACATGAAAGGCCACCGCGTCCATGGCCAGCCAGCGGTGCATGACCTCGCGGCTGAGGTAGTGCACGCTCGGGGTAACCCCAGTGCCCCATTCGGCCGCCCCGAGGGCGAAGTACAGGGTGCGCCAATGTTCGTCGGTGGGGTGGGCCCGCGCGGCTTGCGGAGCGCGCTGGCGGTAATCGAACAGGCTGTCTCGGTCTTGCGTTTCCAAGGCCCGCTCGACCCAGCGCGCAAAGGCCCTCACGTAGGGCTCGGGCGGGCTATTCTGCTCGGCTGGTTCGGTGAAAAACTCGCGCAGGTTGTGCGTCAGGCTGCCAGAGCCCACCACCAACACGCCCTCGTGTTTGAGCGAGCGCAAGGCTTGCCCCATGGCGTACAGCGCCGTGGGTGAGGCGTGGCTGGGCAAAGCGATCTGGATGACCGGCACACGTGCCTCGGGCAGGAGGTGCATCATCGGCACCCAAGCCCCGTGGTCGCGCGGGCGCTGCGGGTCGATCGGTGCCGTGTGGCCCGCATCCGCCAACAAGGCCTGTACGCGTTGGGCCAACGCGGGTGCGCCGGGCGCGGGGTAATCCAGTGTGTACAGGACCTCGGGGAAACCGCCAAAGTCGTGCCAAGTGTCGGGCGCGGGGTGTCCCATGATCGCGAGCTCAGGCGCCATCCAGTGCGGCGACATCACCAACACGCCGCGCAAACCCTCGCCGCTGAGCTGGTTTTTTGCATAAGCGTGCAGAGCCGGACCCGTGGTGCCGGGCTCGACGGCAAACATGGGCGATCCATGAGAAACGAACAAGGTGGGTAAAGCAGCCGTCGGGGTCATGCCAGTTTGATGCCCACTTGTTCGATGCGTCCGTCTTTCATGGTTCGCACGTGAACCTCCACCGCACCACACAAGGCCATGTCGCCTTCCACTGGTGGTTTGCCCAAGGCAGCAAACAGCCAATCGCCCACAGCTTGCTCGGGTTCATCGGGCGTGGGCAAACCGTAGAAGAGACAAAAGTCACCCATGGACGCATCGGCGCTCATCACAAAGTCGCCAAACACTTGTCGCGCCTCTTGCGTATCGTCCAGGTCGGGCAAGGCCACGTGCCAACGTTTGGAGGCCCACGGAATGGTCGCGCCTTGCAAAATCAAAGACGCCAAGACCACCACAA
This sequence comes from Pseudomonadota bacterium, assembly GCA_041176905.1. Taxonomy (GTDB): domain Bacteria; phylum Pseudomonadota; class Gammaproteobacteria; order Burkholderiales; family Burkholderiaceae_C; genus Hydrogenophaga. The sequence continues at coordinate 29,273 of JBEDCE010000001.1, read as the reverse complement.
AGGCCACGTTAAAAAAGGTTTGTGCGCCCGGCACGCCGGCCATCACCGGAAACACCGCCAACACAATCGGCACCGCGCCGCGCAAACCCACCCAGGAAATGAACTTGATTTCGTGCGACTCAAATTTGAACGGTTTGAGACACAACCACACCGCCACGGGTCGGGCCACCATCATCAACACCACCGCCACCCCCAAGGCAGGCCACAAGGTGGCGAGCACGTCAGAGGGCGTGACCAACAGGCCGAGCAACAAGAACATGCCCGCTTGTGACAACCAAGCGTAACCATCCATGGCCGACAAGGAGCGCGAGACCAACAAACGCGCGCGGTTGGCGGTGATCACGCCCATCAGGTAAACCGCCAAAAAACCCGATCCGTGCAAGGCCGAGGTGGCGGCAAACACGGCCAAACCCGCCGACACCACCAAGAGCGCGCGAACACCGCCGCCGGTGTCTCGCCAGCGCGCCAAGAAACGCAGCAGATTGGCCAGACCCCATCCACTGAGCAACCCCAAAGCAGCGCCCCAACCCATTTGCAACACAAACGCAATGAACAAATCGCCCGCCCCCACGACCTCGCCAGAGACTTGGGCCAAAGCCAGTGTGATGAACGCAATGGTCAAGAACACGGCCATGGGGTCGTTCAAACCCGACTCAATTTCCAGCGTCGCAGCCACCCGCTCGTTGAGCCGAACACCCGATGATTGCAACAAAGAGAACACGGCAGCAGCATCGGTTGAGCCCACGATGGCACCCAACAACATGGCCAAGTACCAGTCCAAGCCCAAAAGGAAATGCGCCGCCACGCCCGTCAACCCCGCAGTGACCAACACGCCCCATGTGGCCAAGGTGATCGCAGGCTTCAAGCCGGTGCGAAAAGTTTTGAACTCGGTGCGCAAGCCCCCGTCCAGCAAAATCACCGCCAAGGCCAAGTTGCCGACCCAAAAGCTCAGCTTGAAATCATTAAAGACAAAGCCGCCCGGACCATCTTCACCCGCCAAAGAGCCGGCCAGCAAAAACACCAACAAAAAAGAGAACCCTGCGCGCGCCGACAAGACACCGGCCACCACGCTGATGAGCACCAGCAATGCGGCGGCCAACAGGGGCAGCGTCAGGAATTCTTGTGCAGGAATCATGACTGTAAGTTAGCACACCCCAGTGGGGGCTTCGAGCTCACAGAACGCGAGCGAGTCGGCTGTGCAGGTCCTGAGCCCAATCGCGGCGGTCGCGGCCATTGGCGGTTTGCAGCTCGGTGTAGTGCACCACGGCGGTGAGCTCGCGCGCGCGCAGCGTGGTCCAGATCGACGCCACCAAGGTGGTCTCGCCGATAAAGACCGGCGCGTCGTGGCGCTCTTGGCTGCCGGCTTTGACGTAGCGCAAGGCCAACGGCATGACCGGCGCATCGGCGGCGATGGCCGCTTGCAGCAAATTGGGGTGAAACGGCAAGAGGCCGCGGCCGTCGCCGGTGGTGCCTTCTGGGAAAACGGCCACACGGTCACCGGCTTGCAAACGCTCGGCCATGTGCTGGACCATGCGCAGCGCATCGCGCCGCGATTCTCGCTCGATGAACAAAGTCCCGGCACCGGCCACCAAACGGCCCAACAAAGGCCAACGCAACACATCGGCCTTGGAGACAAAGCGCACCGGCTGGGCGGCGTTGATCACCAAAATGTCCAACCAAGAGATGTGGTTGGCCACCACCAAACACGGTCCAGCGGCGGGGGCTTGGCCCCGCACCTCGATCTGCACACCCATGATGTGCAGCATGTCGCGCGACCACTGCGCCACCGTGGCTTCGGTTTGCTCGGGGCTCTGGCGCTCAAAGCGCGTGCGGATGATCCACAGGCCATGCAACACGTGCGCGGTGGCGCGCAACATGCGCCAGACCGCAACCGTTCGAGGGCGGACAGGGCTCATGCCGCGGAAGCTTCAAACGCCACGTGACCGCCGACCAAGGTCGCGCGCACGGCGGCGCTCAGGGTGTGCCCTTCAAACGGCGTGTGTTTGCCTTGGCTGCGCAAGTCGCTGGGTTGCACGGTCCACGGGGCATCGGGGTGGAAGACGCAGATGTCGGCTTGGCCGCCCACGCTCAAACGACCCACGCTGTCTTGCAAGGTGCCCAGCGGCTGGCCCAACACCGACTGCGCCCCAGCGGTGACCACGCGCAAGGCTTGGCTCATCGGCAAGCCGTCTTGTTCGGCCCAGCGGCAGGCCAAGCCCAGCAGCAACTCCACCGCGGTGGCGCCGGGTTCGGCTTCGGCAAACGGCAACGTTTTGGCGTCGCTGTCCACCGGGTTGTGATCGGAGACCAGCGCATCGATGGTGCCGTCGGCCAAACCTTGGCGCAGCGCATCGCGGTCGCGTTGCTGGCGCAGCGGCGGCTGCAGGCGAAAACGGCTGTCGTAAAACCCCATGTCGACATCGGTCAGGTGCAGGTTGTGCACGCTCACGTCACAGCTCACGGGCAAGCCCTCGGCTTTGGCTTGGCGCACCAAGGCCAAACCGGCGGCGCTGCTGATGCGGCAGATGTGCACACGGGCGGCCGTGCCCTTGCCCACCACCGAGCGCATGAGCTCAAACAAGGTGTGCAGCGCGATCGTCTCGGCGGCCGCGGGCACGCCCGACAAACCCATGCGCGTGGCCAAGGGGCCGCTGGCGGCCACGCCCTTGCCCAGCCAAGCATCCAAGGGGTGCAGCCACACCGTGTACCCAAAAGTGGCGGCGTACTGCAACGCGCGTTGCAGCACTTGGGTGTTGACGATCGGGGTTTCGGCTTGACCAAAACCGATGCAGCCCGACTCGGTGAGTTCGGCCATGTCGGTGAGCACCTCGCCCTTCAATCCACGGGTGAGTGCACCCAGCGGGAACACACGCGCCAAGTGAAGTTTCTCGGCGCGAAACTTGAGCATGTCGACCAAACCAGGTTCGTCGAGGACCGGTTCGGTGTTGGGTGGGCAGACCAAACTGGTCACACCACCGGCCACGGCCGCGGCCATTTCACTCTCGAGCATGCGGGCGTGCTCTTGGCCCGGCTCGCGCAAGCGAACCGACAAATCCACCAAACCCGGGGCGACGATGCAGCCGCTGGCGTCGATGGTGCGGTTGGGGGCGAAGTCGCTGGCGACCGCACCAATGGCGATGATGCGACCGGCCGCGATGGCCACATCGGCGCGTTCGTCGCGCCCGCTCGCGGGGTCCACGACCCGACCGTTTTGAATCAAGATTTTCATGCTTCGTTCCCCGCCACAATGCCCAAGACCGCCATGCGCACCGCAATGCCAAACGTCACCTGCGGCAAGATCACACTTTGTGGCCCATCGGCCACCGCCGACTCGATTTCCACACCGCGGTTGATCGGGCCGGGGTGCATGACGATGGCGTCGGGCTTGGCCCAGCGCAGCCGTTCGGTGGTCAAACCAAAGCTCTTGAAGAACTCTTGACTCGAGGGCAACAAGGCCCCGTTCATGCGCTCGTTTTGCAAACGCAGGGTGATCACCACGTCACAGCCTTTGATGCCTTCTTCGAGCGAGTGGCACACACGCACACCCATTTGGGCCATGTCGCTGGGCACCAAGGTGCGCGGGCCGACCACACGCACATCGGGACAGCCCAAGGTGGTCAAGGCGTGGATGTTGGAGCGCGCCACACGCGAGTGCAACACATCGCCCACGATGGCCACGGACAACTGGGTGAAGTCCTTTTTGAAGTGGCGGATGGTGTACATGTCCAACAGCGCTTGTGTGGGGTGCGCGTGGCGACCGTCACCAGCGTTGACCACGTGCACATGGGGTGCCACGTGTTGCGCGATCAAATACGGCGCACCCGACTCGCTGTGGCGCACCACAAAAATATCGGCCGCCATCGCCGACAGGTTGGCGATCGTGTCCAAGAGCGACTCGCCCTTGCTGGCCGAGGAGCGCGCGATGTCGAGCGTGTAGACGTCGGCCGACAAGCGCGTGGCCGCGATGTCAAAGGTGGTGCGGGTGCGGGTGCTGTTTTCAAAAAACAGGTTGAAGACGCTCTTGCCGCGCAAGAGAGGCACCTTCTTGACCTCGCGGTCGCTCACACTGACAAAGCTCGAAGCGGTGTCCAAGATGTGTGTCAGCATGTCCTTGGACAGGCCCTCGGTGCTCAGCAGGTGGATGAGCTCGCCGTTTTTGTTGAGTTGGGGGTTTCGTTTGTACATCAGCGGGCTCGCTCCACAACAAAGCTCAATTGGCTCGCGGCGTCGCGGGCCAAAGACAGGGATTCATCGGCGCCCATCTGCACGCGGGCGGCCACGAACTGCGCCTCGATCGGCAGCTCGCGCCCACCGCGGTCCACCAAGACCGCCAAGCGCACGCTGGCCGGGCGGCCATGGTCAAACAACTCGTTGAGCACCGCACGCAAGGTGCGCCCGGTGTAGAGCACATCATCGATGAGCAGCACGTGGGCGCCGTTGACGTCAAAGGGCAAGGTGGTGTGGGCACTGATGGACAAGCCGCGCTGGGAAAAGTCGTCGCGGTGCATGCTCGAGGACACCACGCCCGAGGCACCAGCGAGGCCCAGGTCGCGCTGCAAACGCTCGGCCAACCAAGCACCACCCGAGGGGATGCCGGCCAGCACGACAGGGCCGGGGCTGTTGGCCACCATGGCGCGCACGCCCTCCAGCAGCGTCAAATACAAAGCCTCGGCCTGCAAGGCTGGGGCGGGGGACAACGGTGGCTGACTCACGGCAGGCTCCTCATGAACTGTTCCAAGATGATGCACGCCGAGGCAGCGTCGGCGTCTTTGGCGCCGCTGGCCAAGGCCTCGGTGGTGCTGTAGCGCTCATCGACCTCGAACACCGGCAAGCCAAAACGCCCGCGCAATTGGCGTGCGAATTTTTGGGCCAGCAAGGTGTTCTCGTGCGGGGCGCCATCGGGGTGGAAAGGCACGCCCACGACCAAGGCCTGCGGCGTCCACTCGCGGATGCGTTGGGCGATTTGCACAAAACGGGCGTCGCCCGCAGCGGCGATGGTGAGTTGGGGCGTGGCGCTGCGGGTGATCAGGTTGCCACTGGCCACGCCGGTGCGTTGGGTGCCAAAGTCAAAGGCCAGCAGCTGCTGGCAATGGGGGGGCAGCACCGGTGCGCTCTCAGGCATGACCGGCGTCCGGGGATAGCATCCAAGGCTGCAAGCCGAGCAAGGCCATGGCGCGTTCGTAGCGCTCGTTGACTGGGGCGTCAAAAATCACGGCCGGGTCGGCGGCCACGGTGAGCCAGCTGTTTTCGGTGATTTCCGACTCCAGCTGACCCTGCGCCCACGAGGCGTAGCCCAAAGTCACCAACACCCGGCGTGGGCCCGCGCCCGAGGACATGGCTTCGAGCACGTCTTTGGAGGTGGTCATCTCCAAACCACCGGGAATGGCCAAGGTGGAGGCGTAAATCGATTCGCCCTCAGCGCTGTCGATGGCCTCGTGCAACACAAAGCCGCGCTCGGCTTGCACCGGGCCGCCTTGAAAGACCGGGGTGTCTTGCAAATCGACACGCCCCATGGGAAGGTCGATTTTTTCGAACAACCTTGGCAGGCGAATGTCGCTGGGCTTGTTGATGACCAAACCCAAGGCCCCACGCTCGCTGTGCTCGCACATAAAAACCACGCTGCGGCCAAATAACGCGTCGCTGAGACCGGGCATCGCAATCAAGAAATGGTTGGTCAGGTTGATGGGGGCAAAATCAGCGGACATTCACAGATTTTAAGCCGCCCCATGAACACCTACGACAAAGGCCTGATGTGGTTCAGACGCGATCTGCGCTGGGAAGACAACACCGCCCTGCACCACGCCCTCAAGGCCTGTCGCCAGGTGTGGTGCGTCTTTGTCTTTGACACCGACATCCTGGACGCCTTGCCCCGGGTGGACCGGCGTGTGCGCTTCTTGCGCGAGAGCTTGGTGGAGCTCGATGCGCGGCTGCGCGCCTTGGGCGCCGAACACGGCCATGCCCAGACTGGCCTGATCGTGCTCAACGGCCCAGCCGTGGCCAGCATCGGCGGCTTGGCTGAGCGCTTGGGCGTGCAAGCCGTGTTCGCCAACCACGACGACGAACCCGCCGCCCGCCAGCGCGACGCGCAGGTCTTGGGCCATTTGGCGCACCACGGCACCATGCTGCACACACACAAAGACCATGTGGTGTTTGAGCGGCGTGAGGTCTTGACCCAAACCGGCCAACCCTTTGGTGTTTTCACGCCATTCAAGAATGCTTGGCTCAAACAAGTGGGCCCGGCCCAGATGGTCGACCACGACGCCAGCGCTTTCGGTGCTCACTTGGCCAGCGTGCCCCCAGACCTCGACCGGGGCGTGCCCAGCTTGGCCGAGATCGGCTTTGAAGAAGGCCCCGGCAGCGAGCTGCACCTGCCCGCAGGCGCCAGCGGCGCACAAACCCTGCTGGCAGATTTTGTCCACCGCATCGAGCACTACGACGAGGCGCGCAACTTTCCCGCCGTCAAAGGCCCGAGCTATTTGGGAGTTCACCTGCGCTTTGGCACGCTGTCGGTGCGCCAAGCCCTGCGGTTGGCCTACCCGCTGCACCTGGCGGGCAACGCGGGCGCGAGCACCTGGCTCTCAGAGTTGATTTGGCGCGATTTCTACCACCAGATCATGGCCAACCACCCTCACGTGGTGGAGCGCGCCTTCAAACCCGCCTACGACCGCATCGCTTTTGAGCACGGCAAAGCCGCCAAAGCCCTGTTCGCCGCTTGGTGCGAAGGGCGCACCGGCTACCCGCTGGTGGACGCGGCCATGGCCCAAATCAACCAAAGCGGCTACATGCACAACCGCTTGCGCATGGTGGTGGCGAGTTTCTTGGTCAAGGACCTGGGCTTGCATTGGTCGTGGGGCGAGCGTTACTTTGCCGAAAAGCTGATGGACTTCGACTTGGCTGCCAACAACGGCGGCTGGCAATGGGCGAGCTCCAGCGGTTGTGATGCACAACCGTACTTTCGGATCTTCAACCCCACCTCTCAGAGTGAGAAGTTCGACCCACAAGGCAAGTTCATTCGCCGCTACGTGCCGCAGCTCGCGGGCTTGAGCGACAAGGCCATCCACGCGCCGTGGCTGGCTAGTCCACTGGAGTTGGCCGCGGCCGATGTGCGTTTGGGGGAGAACTACCCGATGCCGGTGGTGGACCACGCCGCTGCGCGGGCGGCCACCTTGGCACGCTACGCGGTGGTCAAAGCCGCCGCGGCTTGAATGTCAGAGCGCGACCATTTCAAAGTCGTCTTTGCGCGCACCGCACTCGGGGCAGGTCCAGTTCATGGGCACGTCTTCCCACTTGGTGCCGGGGGCAATGCCTTCATCGGGCGCGCCCGCGGCTTCGTCGTAAATCCAGCCACAAATCAGGCACATCCAGGTCTTTGAATCGCTCATGGTCAACAGTTCCGTGTCATCTAGAATGGGGCGATTGTATCGAGCCCCTTGCCATGTCTGAAATCCCCTCCATCGATACACCCGACGAGCTCGGTGAAGCCACCTTGCCTTGTGTGATGGTCTTCAACGCCAACGACCCCAGCGGTGCGGGCGGTTTGGCCGCCGACGCCACCGCCATGGCCAGCGCTTCGGCCCACGTCTTGCCCGTGGTCACCGGCACCTACGTGCGCGACACCAGCGCCATCCGCGAACACTTCGCCATGGACGAGGACGCCGTCAACGAGCAAGCCCGCTGCGCCTTGGAAGACATGCCGGTGCAAGCCTTCAAAGTGGGTTTTGTGGGCAACCCAGAAAACCTCAGCACCATTGCCGCCATCACCACCGACTACGCCGAAATCCCGGTCGTCTTGTACATGCCCGACCTCTCGTGGTGGGACGAGGTCGAGATCGACACCTACCTGGACGCCTGCACCGAGCTGCTGCTGCCCCAAACCACCGTGCTGGTGGGCAACCACAGCACCCTGTGCCGCTGGCTCATGCCCGACTGGGACAGCGACAAAGCCCCCGGCCCCCGCGAAGTGGCACGTGCCGCGGCTGTGCACGGTGTGCCCTACACCTTGGTGACCGGTTTTGTGGCCGCCGACCAGTACTTGGAAACCCACCTTGCTTCGCCCGAGACCGTGATGGCCACCGCCCGCTATGAGCGCTTTGACGCCACCTTCAACGGCGCGGGCGACACCCTGAGCGCGGCGCTCACCGCGCTGATCGCCGGGGGCACCGATTTGCAAAACGCCTGCGCCGAGGCCATGACCTACCTCGACCAGTGTTTGGACGCGGGCTTTCAACCCGGCATGGGCCACGCCGTGCCCGACCGTTTATTCTGGGCGCACGACGATGATGAAGACGCCGATGCCGCCGACAACGGTGACATGGTCCCCGACTTTCCCTTGGACACCACGCGGCACTGATGCCGCGTCTTTTTTAACTTTCGCGAGTGATCTGTTTATGAGCTCCAACGACCGCAACGAACAACTCTTTGAACGCGCCAAACAAGTCATCCCCGGTGGCGTGAACTCCCCTGTGCGCGCCTTCAAGGCCGTGGGTGGCACGCCACGTTTTGTCAAGCGCGCACAAGGCGCTTACTTCTGGGATGCCAACAACCAGAAATACATCGACTTCATCGGCTCTTGGGGCCCGATGATCCTGGGCCACGGCCACCCCGCCGTGTTGGAAGCCGTGCAAAAAGCCGCCCTGGACGGCTTCAGCTTCGGCGCGCCCACCGAGCGCGAAGTGGAACTGGCCGAAGAAATCATCAAGCTCGTGCCCAGCATCGAGATGGTGCGACTGGTCAGCTCGGGCACCGAAGCCGGGATGAGCGCCATCCGCTTGGCGCGCGGCGCCACCGGCCGCAAAAAAATCATCAAGTTCGAAGGCTGCTACCACGGCCACGCCGACGCGCTCTTGGTCAAAGCCGGCTCGGGCTTGGCCACCTTTGGCAACCCCACCAGCGCTGGTGTGCCGCCCGAAGTGGTGCAACACACCTTGGTGCTCGAGTACAACAACGTCGAACAAATTGAAGCCGCCTTTGCCGAGCACGGCTCCGAAGTGGCTTGCGTGATGATCGAGCCGATCGCGGGCAACATGAACTTCGTGCGCGCCAGCGTGCCCTTTGTGAAGCGCATCCGCGAGTTGTGCACCCAGCACGGCGCGCTGTTCGCGTTTGACGAAGTGATGACCGGTTTCCGCGTGGGTTTGGGCAGCGCCCAAGGCCACTTCGCCTCGCTCATCCCCGGCTTTGAACCCGACATGACGGTCATGGGCAAGGTCATTGGCGGCGGCATGCCGCTGGCCGCGTTCGGTGCCAAACGCGCCGTCATGGAGCAACTCGCCCCCTTGGGTGGCGTGTACCAAGCCGGCACCTTGAGCGGCAACCCCGTGGCCACCGCGTGCGGTTTGGCCACGTTGCGCGAAATCCAAAAACCCGGATTCTTCGAAGCGCTCTCCGGCAAAACCCAAGCGCTCACGCTCGGCCTCAAAGCCTCAGCGGACGCCGCGGGTGTGCCCTTCAGCGTGGACAGCCAAGGCGGCATGTTCGGCTTCTTCTTGATGAACGAACTGCCCCAAAACTACGGCACTGTCATGACCACCGACGGCGCGCGTTTCAACCGACTCTTTCACGGCTTGCTCGACCGCGGGGTGTACATCGCCCCCGCGCTTTACGAAGCGGGCTTTGTGAGCGCGGCCCACACCGACGCCGACATTGCACACACCGTGCAAGCCGCGGCCGAGATTTTCCGAACCTTCTGACATGAAAAAAACCTACCCCCTGAGCGTTGAGGGCAAACACCCTGAGCGCGTGCTTGAAGCGGTCAAACACGACATCCGCAAATACTTCAAGCGCGAGCGCAGCCGGGTCTTGCCCAAGGGGGTAGATTTCTGGGACTTCGACTGCCAAGTCGGTTTGGACGCCGCCAGCGCCGAGGTCTGCAAAGTCGGCGCGGTGGTCGACACCGTGGGCGCTTTGGCTCAAGATGGTGCGGCCAGCGTTTATGTGGAAATCTTGTGCAAGCCCGGCACTTGGGTGCCCGCACCGGTGCGCGACACCCCACCACCGGCGGCCTTGGGTTTGGACGGGACCGACGAGAGACCGTGAATGAACTTGCGCGACGCTTGCGTGGATGCTGCGCGTGAAGTGATTGCGCAAGAAGGCATCGAACACCTCAGCCTACGTGATGTGGCTCGGCGTTTGGGGGTTTCTCACCAAGCGCCTTACCGCCACTTCCCCACCCGCGAGCACCTACTCGCCGAGGTCATGCGCCGCTGCTACGCACAATTTGCTGAGCACTTGCAAGATCGGCCCAGCCCATCCGACCCGCACGCGGATTTGCACGAACTCGGTGAACGGTATTTGGACTTTGCGCTGTCGCACCCCTTGGAATACCGTTTGATGTTCAGCACGCCTTGGCCCCAAGCGGCTGAGCAAGCCGAATTGATAGCCGATGCCAACCAAGCGTTTGACACCCTGCGCAGCGTCATGGCGCGGGTGCACGGGGTGAAGTCGCCCACCCAAGCGGTGGACCTCGACGCCTTGTTTGTGTGGTCGACCATGCATGGCTTGGCAGGCATCTTGGGGGCCAACTGCACCACCCACCTCACGCTATCGGCCACCGTACACAAACAAGCCGTAGCCCATGTGATGGGCTTGATCGGTCGAGGTTTAAGCAACCCGACCTGCTAAGGCAGAGACACTCAGCCAAGCCCACGCCAACACATAGAGCGCCACACCGGTGTACAAGAGCACCATGGCCACTCGGGGCTGCACGCCACTCAAGCGCATCAGTACCAAACCCCACAGGGGCAAAAGCTGGTTGGCGTGCACCCCCAAAAAATGCGCCGGCCGTACATCGTCGCCAGACAGGTGCCAACCCACCACGGGCAAACCTTGGCCCGCTGGCGGCTGCAGGCCGCCCAACGCGAACCCGCTGATGGTGGCCAGCACAAAGGTCAAAGCCAAACCCCAGACCACCGATTGAACAAAAACGGGTTGGCCCCAGGTCAATCCGTTCTTGTTCACCACCCATGCCAAATACCCTTGGGTGGCTGTCAAACCCACGGCGGCCGTGGCCATCAAACCAAACATCAACGCCAAGAGCGGGTGGCTCACGTTGTAATGCGAACCGTTGCCCATCGCCCCTTGCAGGGTGATATAGCCCACCTCAAACGCTGACGTCAGCACCAACACCCACACCATGACTTGCACCGAGCGCTGCGCCCGCGCATGTGCGGGCAACAAGGTCAAGAACACCGCCGTGGTCAGCGCCATCCATCCTGTGGCGGCCATGAATTTCATGGGTTTGGCCCACACATTCACCTCGCGCACCACGCGGCCATCCACCGTCCACAGCAGCCCAGCGACCAACAACAAGGCGAACATCAACACGGTGTAGCGCATCAAAAAACGCTCACGCTGAAACAAATTCACAATCAAAGACATCTCAAACCCAGAATGTTGACAGTGTCTACATTCTGGTGTTTTGGATCTGCTTTGTCAAACGTCAGCGCAAACCGGCCGCCCGCAATTTGTCTTTTTTGCTGGGGCGCTTGCCCTTGACGCCGCCGTTGCCCTGCGGTTCGGGCGGGGTGTCGGTGGGCTCAAAGCCGGGTACGACCTCCAGTGGCAGGTCAAGCTGTTCGCGTTTGCAGATCAGGCGCCAATGCGCTTGCGACTCGGCGGTCACGAAGCTCAGGGCCAAGCCGCTGGCGCCGGCGCGTGCGGTTCGCCCGATGCGGTGGGTGTGATCGTTGGCGGAGCGCGGCAGGTCGTAGTTGACGACGATGGGCAAGAGCGCGATGTCGATGCCGCGCGAGGCCAAATCGGTGGTGACCACCACGTCCCAGCGGCCCGCCTTGAATTCGTCGAGCACGGTTTGGCGCGCGCCTTGGCTCATCTCGCCGTGAAAGGCGGTGGCAAAGATGCCAGCGAGGTAGAGCTTGTTGGCCACGTGCTCACAGGCGTAGCGTGTGGCCACGAACACCAACATTCGCTGCTGCGGGTGCTCGGTGATGAGTTGACGCAGCAAGGCGGTGCGCTTTTTGTCGTCCACGGCGATGGCGCGTTGGGTGATGTGGGGCGCTTGCGCCTCGGTACTCTCGATGGTGATGCGCACCGAATCGCGCAACCCAGCCTCGGCCAAGCCCTGCACTGCGGGCAAAAAGGTCGCGCTGAACAAGAGGTTTTGCCGCTGGGCGGGCAACAGCGCGAGCACGCGCTGCAATTCCTCGGCAAAACCCAGGTCAAGCAAACGGTCGGCCTCGTCCAAGACCAGTTGCTGCACAGCGTCCAGGCTCAAGGCGTTGTGGGCCACGATGTCGAGCAAGCGCCCGGGCGTGGCCACCACCACATCGGCGCCGCTGCGAAGGCTCATCATTTGAGGGTTGATCGACACGCCACCAAAGAGCGTGCCCACTTTGATCGACTGCGACAGCGGCCTCGCCAAGTCGCGCAACACATCGCTGACCTGTGTGGCCAGCTCACGCGTGGGCACCAACACCAACACTAGCGTGCGGCGTTGTCGGGGCGCGTCTTCGCGCGCCGGGGCCAAGGCCATGATCCGCTGCAACACCGGCAGCGCATAGGCCAAGGTTTTGCCCGAACCGGTTTGCGCTTGGCCCATGACATCGCGGCCTTGCAGCACAGCGGGGATGGCCTGTTGCTGGATGGGCGTGGGGCTGCTCAAGCCCTGTTCGTTCAAAGCGTTGATCAGCGCAGGGGCCAAGCCCAGATCGGCGAAATTCATCAATGGCGGAAGTGACGCACGCCCGTGAAGACCATCGCCACCCCCCGCTCGTTGGCGGCGTCGATGACTTCTGGGTCGCGCATGGAGCCACCGGGTTGGGCGACGCAGGTGGCACCCGCGTCCACCACCACGTCGAGGCCGTCGCGGAAGGGGAAGAAAGCGTCGCTGGCGACCACGGTGTTTTGCAGGCTCAGCTGGGCCGCTTCGGCCTTGATGCTGGCGATGCGGGCGGAGTCGAGGCGGCTCATTTGGCCAGCGCCCACGCCCATGGTCATGCCGTTTTTGCAGAACACGATGGCGTTGGATTTGACGAACTTGGCCACTTTCCAGGCGAACAACAAATCGCTCAACTCTTGGGGTGAGGGTTGTTTGACGGTGACGATTTGCATGTCGGCCAAGGCCAACTCATGGTTGTCCGCGCTTTGCAGCAAGAGGCCCGAGCCCACGCGCTTGGTCTCCAAGGCGTTGCGCACTTGGCCATATTGGGCAGGCAAGGCGATTTTCATCAAGCGCACATTGGCTTTGCCCTTGAAGACTTCGAGCGCTTCGGCGCTGAAGTCGGGGGCCATCAACACCTCGACGAACTGTTGGCTCACAGCCTCGGCTGCGGCTTTGTCCACCGGGCGGTTGAAGGCGATGATGCCGCCGAACGCGCTGGTGGGGTCGGTTTGGAAGGCTTTGCTGTAGGCCTCGAGTGCGCTGGTGCCCACCGCCACGCCGCAGGGGTTGGCGTGTTTGACGATGACACAGGCAGAGGTCTCGAAGCTCTTCACACATTCCCACGCGGCGTCGGCGTCGGCGATGTTGTTGTAGCTCAGCTCTTTGCCTTGGATCTGCACACCGGTGGCGAGCGACCCAGCCGCGGGCGCGAGGTCGCGGTACCACGCGGCTTGCTGGTGGCTGTTTTCGCCATAGCGCAGGTCTTGCACTTTGATGTATTGCTCGTTGAACTGGCCGCTGAACTGCGCGCGCTCAGGCACGTAGGTTTCGCTGAGCTTTTCGGCTTCGAAATTCACGCTGGAGAGGTAGTTGCTGATCGCGCCGTCGTATTGGCTGATGCGGTTAAAAGCGGCCACAGACAAAGCAAAGCGCAGACGGTCGCTGAGTTGGCCGTTGGTTTTGAGTTCGGCGATCACGTCGGCGTATTGGCTGGCGTCGGTCACCACGCCCACGTCTTTCCAGTTCTTGGCAGCCGAGCGCACCATGGCTGGGCCGCCGATGTCGATGTTCTCGATCGCGTCGGCCAAGGTGCAGCCGGGCTTGGCCACGGTGGCTTCAAAGGGGTAGAGGTTGACGATGAGCAGGTCGATGGTGTCGATCTGGTGTGCCTTCAAAGCCGCCATGTGCTCGGGCGTGTCGCGCCGGGCCAGCAGACCGCCGTGCACCTTGGGGTGCAGGGTCTTGACGCGGCCATCGAGCATTTCGGGGAAGCCGGTGACTTCGGCCACTTCGGTCACGGGCAAACCTTGATCGGCCAAGAGCTTGGCGGTGCCGCCGGTGGAGATCAGGCCCACGCCCAAGGCGTGGAGCTGCTGAGCGAGTTCGACGATGCCGGTTTTGTCAGAGACGGAGATGAGTGCGCGCATGGTGGGGTGGTCGGTCAAAAAAAGAAAGGGATGGTCAGCTGATGAGTCCGTGCTCAAGCAGTTTTTTGCGCAAGGTGTTGCGGTTCAAGCCCAACCACTGTGCTGCGCGCGATTGGTTCTGATCGGCTTTGGCCATCACGACTTCCAGCAAAGGTGCTTCAACGGCTTTGATGAGCATGTCGTGTAGGTTGGTGGGTTCACTTTCACCCAAGACTTCAAAATACGTTTCAAGGCTGTTGCGCACGCTGTCGTGCAAATATTGGGTGCTCATGCGGCCAACTTCCAGTTCAAATTTTCAAGGGGATCGCCTTGGGCGCTGGGGGCGTCCAGCCCCGCTTGCCAAGCGTCAAAACTCTCGATCACGCTGCGCAGTTGGGCTTCGCACGTGTCCAAGGTGTTGATGTGTTGGCGAAAACGCTCAGTGGCGTCGAACACCAAACCCTCGGGCAAGGGCAAGGCGTCGACGTACCAACCGAGGTGTTTGCGCGCGCTGCGCACGCCGGTGTACTCGCCGTACAGATCGTAGTGCTCGTGCAGGTGCTCAATAAGCCAACCGCGGATCTCGGCCAACGTGGGTGCTGCCAAATGATCGCCGGTGTCGATGAAATGCGTGATTTCGCGAAAAATCCACGGCCGGCCTTGCGCGGCGCGGCCGACCATGACGGCGTCAACGCCAGTGCGCGCCAGCACATCGCGGGCCGCTTCGGGGCTGTTGATGTCGCCGTTGGCCACCACCGGTATGCGCAGCAGGGACTTGATGTGGGCGACGGTCTCGTGTTCGGCTTGGCCTTGGTAACCTTGTTCGCGGGTGCGTCCGTGCACCGTGAGCATGGCAATGCCGGCTTCTTGTGCGGCCACGGCCAAAACCGGCGCGTTGCGCGCTGAGGCACACCAGCCGGTTCGCATCTTCAAGGTCACGGGCACGCCGTGGGGCGCAGCGGCCTGAACCACCGCCTCCACGATCTGCAGGGCCAAGGTTTCGTTTTGCATCAGGGCCGAGCCAGCCCATTTGTTGCAGACCTTTTTGGCCGGGCAACCCATGTTGATGTCGATGATTTGTGCGCCGCGGTCGATGTTGTAACGCGCCGCGTCGGCCATCATCTGCGCATCGGTACCCGCGATCTGCACCGCGATCGGGGCGGTTTCGCCATCGTGGTTGGCGCGGCGCGAGGTTTTGAGGCTTTTTTGCAAGTCCGGGCGCGACGTGACCATCTCGCTCACGGCATAGCCAGCACCCAGGCGTTTGCACAGGGTGCGAAACGGCCGATCGGTCACGCCGGCCATGGGCGCGACGAAGGTCCGATTGGGCAAGGAATAGGGCCCGATGTGCATGGGAGTGGGAGAATGGGTCTTGGAAGTGGGAGGGGCATTGTACCTGCCTACTTTTTCAGCAAACCCACAAAACCTCTCACCCCGATGCAAGAAACCCTCATGAGTTGGCTCAACGTCTTGGCCTTGCCCGAGGTGGGGCTGTCCACGGTGTTCGTGGTGGCCTTCATCTCGGCCACCCTCTTGCCCATGGGCTCCGAAGCGGTGGTGTTCGGCATGGTCACGCTGCAGCCCGATTGGTTTTGGGTCACGGTGCTGGTGGCCACGGCGGGCAACACCTTGGGCGGGGCCGTGAGCTGGTGGATGGGCTGGGGTGCGCACCTAGCGGTGGACAAGGTGCGTGGCCAGCGCAGCGAGACCCAAGCCCTGCATTGGCTGCGCCGCTGGGGGCCCAAAGCCTGTTTGCTGAGCTGGTTACCGGTGGTGGGTGACCCGCTGTGTGTGGCGGCGGGTTGGATGAAGTTGCCGTTTTGGCCGTGTGTGGCGTTCATGGCAGTGGGCAAATTCGCCCGCTACGTGATCATGACCAGCGCCTTGGTGTGGGCGGTGCCCACCGATTGGTTGCCCTGAAACGCTTTAAAAGCGTTCGTGCAGCAGCAAGAAACGCCACTGGCCTTCGGGCAAAGGTGTGAGGCTCAAGCGGCCCACACGCAAGCGGCGCAAGCCCATGAGCGAGAGACCCGCGCGCTCGGCCAAGTGAGCGACTTGTCCATCGAGGTAGCCTTTGATGGCCAAGCGCACGCGCCATTCGCTTTGCCAACTCGCCCGCGCCTTGGACACGGCCGTGCCGTCGACAAACACCACCTTGCCCAAGGACTGCAGCACCGCCTCGCGGCGCTCGGCGTCTTGCAAGGCCGGGTCTTGGGCGACTTCGGCCAGCCATTCGTGTTCGACCGCATCGCTGGCGTCGCTGAGCTTGCGCGCCACACCGGGGTTTTGCGTGAGCACCACCAAACCGCTGGCCTTGGCGGCCAGGCCCGCGGCGATCTGCAGTTGCTGCGCATGCGCTTTGAGCAAACGCACGCCCGAGCGGTCGCCCGACCAACGCTGCGGCGCCCCCAGGTGTTGCAAGGCCCAAGGCAGTGGCACTTCGCCATCGGGCATGGCCAAACCCGCGGGTTTGTGCCAAAGCAAAGTCATGGAGGCCAAAGATTCCAATCGGGCTTTCGGGTCAACCTCGACCACATCGCGGTCATGGACACGGCTCTGGGGCGCTTCTTGCAACTCGCCGTTGACACGCACCCAACCGCCGGTGATGTAGTTCTCAGCGTCGCTGCGCGAGCAAGCCAGTTGCGCGGCCACGCGTTTGGCCAAGCGGATCGGCTCTTGCCCTGGTGAATCGGCCATGCTCAGGAGCTGAACAAGAAGTTCATGACGTCGCCGTCTTTGACCACGTAGTCCTTGCCTTCGGCGCGCATCTTGCCGGCGTCTTTGGCGCCCTGCTCGCCTTTGAAGGCGATGAAGTCGTCAAACGCGATGGTTTGGGCGCGGATGTAGCCTTTTTCGAAATCGGTGTGGATCACACCCGCGGCTTGGGGGCCGGTGTCGCCCACATGGATGGTCCAGGCGCGCACTTCTTTGACACCCGCAGTGAAGTAGGTTTGCAAGCCCAAGAGCGTGTAGGCCGCGCGGATCAAGCGGTTGAGGCCCGGCTCGTCTTGGCCGAGTTCTTTCAAGAACTCCAAACGGTCGGCGTCGTCCATCTCGGACAACTCGGCTTCGATCTTGGCGCAAATGGCCACCACGGGCGCGTTTTGCGCTTGGGCAAAGGCCTTTAATCGGTCCAAGAAGGGGTTGTTTACAAAGCCGTCTTCGGACACGTTGGCCACGAACATCGCGGGCTTGGCGGTGATCAAGAAAAACTGTTTGAGCTGCGCTTGCTCTTCTTTGCTGAAGTCGATGGTGCGCACTGGCTTGGTGTCGTTGAGCGCGGCTTGGCACTTCTCCAGAATGGCCATTTGTTTGACGGCTTCCTTGTCGCCCGAGCGCGCGATTTTGCTCACGCGGTGAATGGCTTTTTCCACCGCGGCCAAGTCGGCCAAGCACAGCTCGGTCTGGATGACTTCGATGTCGGCGATCGGGTCGACCTTGTTGGCCACGTGGATCACGTTGTCGTCTTCAAAGCAGCGCACCACATTGACGATGGCGTCGGTTTCGCGGATGTGGGCCAAGAACTTGTTGCCCAAGCCTTCGCCCGTGCTCGCACCGGCCACCAATCCCGCGATATCCACAAATTCCACAATCGCGGGCACCACACGCTCGGGCTGCACGATCTCGGCGAGCTGCGCCAAGCGCGTGTCGGGCACTTCGACCACGCCGGTGTTGGGCTCGATCGTGCAAAAGGGGTAGTTTTCGGCCGCGATACCGGCTTTGGTCAGGGCGTTGAAGAGGGTGGACTTGCCGACGTTGGGCAAGCCCACGATGCCGCATTGGAGGCTCATGGGTGTTTTCCTTGTGAATCAGAACGCCAAATGCACGACCGAGCCCAACACCACGTTGGTCAAGTGCCCTGATCGATCAGATGCGTGGAGGCCAAAGGGCAGGTGTGATGCCAAAACCCGCACAGCACGTGCGTTTTTGGCCCTGCTTTTGCATTGGAATGGACCAGAGGGATTGTACTGATCGGCAAACCCACCGATCCCACCCTCCCCCAACACGGCTCGGACCCTCTTGATATCCCAACGGTCCCAATGCCATTGGCCTCAATGGCACATCAAAACCAAGCCCAGCGTCTTCTGTCAGCGAATACCGAGCAAAAGGCTTTTCACCCGATCGTCAAAGTCTGTTTTCAACAGGCTCAATGGCTTGGCGTTACCCCACTCCAAAAACGCGCTGGCCACCAAATTCGAAGACGCCGCGTAGCTCACCTCTTTGACCGATGCCGGTTGACCGAGCAAGCTCAGGCGCAATTGAAGTTCGATCCGATCTGGCTTACCCGAATAACCGGTGTAGTTGTCCTCGTAACGCCCCACAACGGTCTGCAGCACGTGGGTTGCACCGCTGCCCTGACAAGCCGTTGAAGCATCGCCTTTGACCAAGGCGGCAGGCAACCCAGCCTGCTTAACCGATTGGAGAACACGTGCCCCCAAATCAGCGCCACTGCCTGGGTATTTTTCTTGTCCGTTGACCGCATCGTTGGGCTGCAAGACACAAACCAAGGTCTTGGTCGCCGCGCCGCGCTCTGACTGCGCGAGCGCACCCGTGGGTTGGCTTTGCTGGCTGACGTTGGGGATCGACCCACAGGAAACCAAGCCCACACCAGCCAACAAACCGAGCATAATTTTTGCGTAAATCAATTTTTTCTCCAAAAAAAGACAATTTTATAACAAATTTTTATCACAGTCGGGTCGTGCGCTTCAGTCGAAGCGCCAGTCCCCGTGCAGCGGCTGCCCCACGCGCAAGACCTCGCCTGCGCCGGCGCGCACCACCGCGTTCATGCCGAAGGTGATCTCGCCCTTCAAGCGCGCATCGGCCCGGTAGGTCTGCAAGGTGTCGCCCACCACCGGGCTGGCCTGCGCGGTGTCGGGGTCGATGTTGGGCATGGGGCAGCGGCCGCAAGGCTTGACGGCTTCCAAGGTCGCCCCACCCGCGCCGGTGTCCACCGTGAGCGCGCCCACCCGGTCTTCGTCGTGGGCCTCGACCCCAGCCAAGACGATGTTGGGGCGAAAGCGGCGCTGGTCCACCGGCGCGTGACCGGCTTGGGTCAAGCGGGTGTTGAGCCCGTCCAAGGACGCTTCGCTGGTCACGAGCACGGCAAAGCCATCGGCGAATTGGGTCGTGGCCTCGCGCTCACTGGTCCAGCGGCGGTCGCTCACGCGGCGCACCCGCGGGTCAAAACGGACCAAACGCAAACGCCCCAGCGCCGGGTCGCCTTCGGGGTTGAGGCATTGGGTGAACCAGATCGAAGCCGCCTCGCCCATGTCGAGCGCCACCACTTCGTCGTCCCACACGCGCACGCGCAGCGGCAGGGCCAGCGATGCCCCCTCCACGCTCAAGTCCCGCATGCTGGGTGCGCGGACCACGAGTTGGCGCGTGGGTGTGACCGTGGGTTGAACCAAGGCCATGCGCGGGCATTCGCGCTGGCTGAGAAAGTCGCCGTGCTCGTCGACCACCATCCAATTGCGGTCGAACAAGAGCCCGTCCTCGGTGAGTTCGGACTGTGTCAGCGACACCCCCGCACAGGACTTGATGGGGTAGACCCAGAGTTGGGCGATGGTGGCTTCGAAACGGTCGTTCATGGTCATGGGGGGATTCTCACCCGATTCCCTAGAATGGGGCCATGAACCCCTCTTCCCAACCTTTGCCCAGCGGTCGACGTTTCGACGTGGTCGTTCGCGGCGGCGGCATCGTGGGCCAAAGCTTGGCCTTGTTGTTGGCGCAAGACCGTTTGCGTGTCGCCTTGGTTGGCGAGCCCGCGCCCATCGACCGCACACCCGATGTGCGCGCCTACGCCCTCAACGCCGCTTCGCGCCGCTTGCTGGAGTCCCTTCGCGCTTGGCCCAGCGACGCCCAGAGCACCACGCCCATCAGCGCCATGCGGGTGCACGCCGATGCGGGTGGTCGCTTGGGGTTTGATGCCCACGACCAAGGGGCGGATGCGCTGGGCTGGATCGTCGATGTGCCGCTGCTGGAAGAGCAACTGGCGCAAGCGGTGTCTTACCAAAGTGGAATTGAGCGTTTAGCGCAAGCCCCCAGCGCGCCCTTGACGGTGGTCTGCGAAGGCAAGCGCAGCGCCACGCGCGCCTCCCGCGGTTTGGACTTTTTGGTCAAACCTTACGCCCACAAAGCCTTGGCGGCGCGGCTGTTGTGCGAACGACCGCACGGCGGCGTAGCGCACCAGTGGTTTGCCAACAGCGAGATCATGGCCTTGTTACCGATGGGCGGCCCCGACGGACGCACCATGGCTTTGGTGTGGTCGGCCCCCATCGAACGCACCGATGCGCGCATCGCCTCGGGCGACTGGTTGGCCGAGGTGCAAAGTCGCAGCCAATCCGTGCTGGGCGAATTGAGCGTGAGCGGCGCGGCGCAAGCCTGGCCGCTGGAGCTGTCCACCGCCGACCGTTGGCTGGCCCAGACCCCCGAAGGCACCGTGGCTTTGGCCGGTGATGCCGCCCACGCCATGCACCCCTTGGCCGGTCAGGGCTTGAACCTGGGCTTGGCCGACGTGGCCGAGCTCGCCCGGGTGCTGCGCGAGCGCGAGTACTGGCGGCCTTTGGGCGATATGCGTTTGTTGCGCCGTTACGAGCGCGCGCGCGCCGCCGACGTCAGCGCCATGGCCTGGGTCACGGACGGCCTGTTTGGCCTGTTCGACCACACCGACGGGCGCATTCAAACGCTGCGCAACTGGGGATTGAACCAATTCGACCGCAGCGGACCCATCAAACAATGGATGGCGCAACACGCCATGGGCCGATCCTCTCTTTGATTCACCTCACTTCCAACCCACCATGCACAAACCGATCTGGCGCACCCTCCTCTTGGCAGCTTTCACCGTGTGCTTCGGCACTGCCGTGGCCCAAGAAGCCACCATCCGCAAAAACCTGCCGCAGCGCCTGCCCACCTTGCCACCCATCGACAGCGTCACGCCCACACCGATGAAGGGTTTGTTCGAGGTGCGCGTCAACGGCACCGAGCTGCTGTACAGCGACGCCAACGGCGACTTCGTGCTGCTGCAAGGCGAGTTGTTCGACACCCGTCAGCGCGTGAACCTGACGGAGGCGCGCATGAACCAACTCACCGCCATCGCCTTCAAAGACCTGCCGCTCAAAGACGCGGTGGTGACGGTGCGCGGCAACGGTTCGCGCAAGATCGCCGTCTTCAGCGACCCCAATTGCGGTTTTTGCAAACGCTTGGAGCGCGACCTGCTCAAGCTCAACGACGTGACCGTCTACACCTTTGTGGTGGCCATGTTGGGGCCCGATTCACAAACCAAGGCACGCAACATTTGGTGCGCGGCCAAACCCGCCGAGGCCTACAACGACTGGATGATCGACGGACAAAATCCGCCCAACCAAACCTGCGACACCGCTGCCTTGACACGCAACCTAGCCTTCGCGCAAAAACACCGCATCAACGGCACGCCCACCAGTTTTTTGGGTGATGGCACCCGCATCGCGGGCGCCGACTTCAAAGCCATTGAACGCGGCTTGGCCGCCCAAAAATGACCGCCGCCGTCGCTTATGACGTGGCGGTGCTGCACCCACACAGCCACCTGTTTGCCGTCACGCTGCGCGTGGCGCAGCCCGCCACCGAACAGGTGCTGAGCTTGCCGGTGTGGATTCCGGGCAGCTACATGGTGCGCGAGTTTTCTCAACACCTGCAGGGCTTGCGCGCCGAGCAAGGCGGCCAAGCCTGTGCGGTGCGCCAACTCAACAAACACCAGTGGCAGGTGCAGTGCGACACCACACAGCCCTTGGTGGTGCGGCACGAGGTCTATGCGCTTGACGCCTCGGTGCGCATGGCATGGCTCGATGCGCAGCGCGGTTTTTTCAACGGCACCAGCCTGTGCCTGCGCGTGATTGGCCAAACCGATGCGCCCCACCAATTGCGATTGGTAGACAACGAACACACCGCGCATTGGTCGGCCATCACCGGCCTGCGCGCCGAGCAAACCAACGAGCGTGGCTGGGGCACATACTTGGCGCAGGGTTACGACGAGCTGGTCGACTGCCCAGTGGAGATGGGCACGTTTTGGCGTGGCGACTTCGTGGCGCGCGGAGTGCCGCACAGCTTTGTGGTCAGCGGCGCGGGCGCCTTCGATGGCGCACGCTTGCTGGCCGACACGCAGCGCATCTGCGAGACCGAGATCGACTTTTGGCACGGTGCCGATGCTCCGCCGCGCAGCGCGCCGTTCGAGCGCTACGTGTTCATACTCAACGCCACGGCCGACGGCTACGGCGGCTTGGAGCACCGCAACTCCACTGCTCTGATTGCACAACGCAAGGAC
This sequence comes from Pseudomonadota bacterium, assembly GCA_041176905.1. Classification (GTDB taxonomy): domain Bacteria; phylum Pseudomonadota; class Gammaproteobacteria; order Burkholderiales; family Burkholderiaceae_C; genus Hydrogenophaga. The sequence goes on along the minus strand of JBEDCE010000001.1, from coordinate 6,733 downwards.
TTGCCCGCCATCAGCGCATCGGCCCCAGCCGCGCTCAAGGCCAGCGACGGTTACACCACCCTGCTCGGCCTCATCAGCCACGAGTACTTCCACACTTGGAACGTCAAGCGCTTGCGCCCGAGTGATCTCACCACGATCGACTACGACCGCGAGAACCACAGCGAGCTCTTGTGGTGGTTCGAAGGCTTCACCAGCTATTACGACGACCTGATCCTGCGCCGCGCCGGGCTGATCAGCGATGAGGTGTATTTGCAACTCGTGGCCAAGCACCACAACCAGGTCTTGCAAACCCCGGGGCGTCACCTGCAAAGCGTGGCCCAAGCCAGTTTTGACGCTTGGACCAAGTACTACCGCATGGGCGAGAACACCCCCAACGCCACGGTGAGTTACTACACCAAGGGCGCGCTGGTGGCCCTGTGCCTGGACCTGAGCTTGCGCACGGAGGGCCGCACCACACTCGACGCGGTGGTGCAGTCGCTGTGGCGCAGCAGCCAAGGCGGCCCCATCACCGAAGCCGATATCCAGCAAACCTTGCTCACGCTCTCGGGCCGCTCTTGGCAAGCCGAGCTGCAAGCTTGGGTGCACGGCACCGACGACTTGCCCGTCGTGGCGTGCTTGGAGCGCCAAGGCGTGACGGTGGCCCACGACCCCGCGCCCATCGCCCAGCAGTTGGGTGTGCGCGTGAACGACAGCGGCGGCACGGTGCGCATCAAAACCGTCTTGCGTGGCGGTGCGGCCGAGCAAGCCGGCATGGCCGCTGGCGACGAATGGCTGGGCGTGGAATGGGCCGCCGACGGCACACAGCCCGCCGAGGCTTGGCGTTTGAATAACCTCGATACCTTGCCGCGCTGGCTGGGTTTGCGCACCGATTTCACCGCCCTCATCAGCCGCGATCAGCGCTTGCTGCGTTGTCCCGTGCGACTGCGCAGCGTCGAACGCGTGCTGCGCTTGACCGCGGCACCCGCCCCCCACACGAGCGATTGGCTCAATCATTCAACCACCCAGGAGACCCCATGACCACCACTCCAGAGACCATTTTGGTGCGCACCGAAGGCCGCGTGGGCATCGTCACGCTCAACCGCCCCAAAGCGCTCAACGCGCTCAACGGCCAACTGATGGACGAACTCGGTTCAGCGCTGCAAGCCTTTGACGCCAACCCCGAGATTGGCTGTATGGTCATCACCGGCAGCGAAAAAGCCTTTGCGGCGGGTGCCGACATTGGCGACATGGCCCAGCTCACCTTCGCCGATGTCTACGGGCAGGACTACATCACGCGCAACTGGGAGACCATTCGCAGCGTGCGCAAACCCATCATCGCCGCGGTCAGCGGCTTTGCTCTGGGCGGCGGCTGTGAACTGGCCATGATGTGCGACTTCATCATCGCCGCCGACAACGCCAAGTTTGGCCAGCCCGAGATCAAACTGGGCATCATCCCCGGCGCGGGTGGTACCCAACGCTTGCCGCGCGCGGTGGGCAAGGCCAAGGCCATGGACCTGGTGCTCACCGGTCGCATGATGGACGCCCAAGAGGCCGAACGTGCTGGCTTGGTCAGCCGCGTGGTGCCGCTGGACAAGCTGATGGACGAGGCCTTGGGGGCGGCACTCACGATTGCCGCCTTGGGCCTGCCCAGCGTGATGGCGGCCAAAGAAGCCGTGAACCGCGCCTTTGAGGGCGGCTTGTCCGACGGTGTGATGTTCGAGCGCCGCCTGTTCCACGCGCTCTTTGCCACCGAAGACCAAAAAGAAGGCATGGACGCCTTCGTGAACAAACGCCCAGCGGTCTTCAAACACCGCTGAAACCCGGCGCCACCCTGCCAAGGGTCCCCAAAAACTGGCTATAATTTCGCCTGCTGGTGATATAGCTCAGTTGGTTAGAGCGCAGCATTCATAATGCTGATGTCGGTGGTTCAAATCCACCTATCACCACCACCTTCAAGCCCTTGCGCCCTCGGCTCAAGGGCTTTTTCACAGCCCCTGGATACACACCAGACCTCGCTGAGAGCACCATGAGCAAAAAAGTTTTCATCAAGACCTTCGGCTGCCAAATGAACGAGTACGACTCGGACAAGATGGCCGATGTGCTGGGCGCCGCCCAAGGCTATGAGCCCACCCTCGACGTTGAAGAGGCCGACCTCATCCTCTTCAACACCTGCTCGGTGCGCGAAAAAGCCCAAGAAAAGGTGTTCTCCGATTTGGGCCGCGTCAAGCACCTCAAGGAAAAAGGCGTGCTCATTGGCGTGGGCGGCTGCGTGGCCAGCCAAGAAGGGGCCGAGATCATCAAGCGCGCACCCTATGTGGACGTGGTCTTTGGCCCACAAACCTTGCACCGCTTGCCCGAGTTGCTGCGCCAGCGCCAAGCGTTGCAGAAACCGCAGGTCGACATCAGTTTCCCCGAAATCGAAAAATTCGACCACCTGCCCCCGGCGCGTGTCGATGGGGCTTCGGCCTTTGTCTCGATCATGGAAGGCTGCAGCAAATACTGCAGCTACTGCGTGGTGCCCTACACCCGCGGGGAAGAATTCAGCCGCCCCTTCGAAGAGGTCTTGATTGAAGTGGCCGGCTTGGCCGACCAAGGCGTCAAGGAAGTCACCTTGCTCGGCCAAAACGTCAATGCCTACCGTGGCGTCATGGGCCAAACGGCCGACGTGGCCGACTTTGCCTTGCTGCTGGAGTACGTGGCCGACATCCCCGGTATTGAGCGCATCCGCTACGTGACCAGCCACCCCAATGAATTCACGCCGCGCCTGATCGAGGCCTACGCCAAGATCCCGCAACTCGTGAACCACCTGCACCTGCCGGTGCAACACGGCAGCGACACCATCTTGATGGCCATGAAGCGCGGCTACACCGCCCTGGAATACAAGAGCACGGTGCGCAAGCTGCGCGCCATTCGACCCAACATGGCCATGAGCAGCGATTTCATCGTGGGTTTCCCCGGCGAGTCCGAAGCCGACTTCAACAAGATGATGAAGCTGATCGATGACGTGGGCTTTGACAACTCGTTCTCCTTTGTGTTCAGCCCGCGGCCCGGCACCCCTGCGGCCAACCTGCCCGACGACACGCCGGGCGACGTGAAGCTCAAGCGCTTGCACACGCTGCAAGCCGTGATCAACGACAACGTCAAGCACATCAGCGAGAGCCGCGTGGGCACGGTGCAGCGCATCTTGGTCGAAGGCGCTTCGCGCAAGTCCACCGGCGAATCGCCCGAACTCATGGGCCGCACCGAATGCAACCGGGTGGTGAACTTTGAAGGTGGGCCCTTGGCCGATCGCTTGATCGGTCAAATGATCGACGTGCGCATCACGAAGGCACTGGCCTACACCTTGCGCGGCGACGTCGTGGTGAGTTGAAGCGCTGCGACGCGGTCACACCCAGCCAGGACTGGTGCCCAGAGGGGTATCAGGCGCGCCCAGCCATGAGCACCGCCAATGCACAAGAAGTGATGCGGGCCTTGATGGAGTCGGAGCGGCTGGTCAAGATGATGGGCACTTGCATACCCAAGACCAAGCCCGCACATTCGGCGCCCGCCATGTATACCAGCTGTTTGTAAACCATGTTGCCCGCCTCCAAATTGGGCAGCAGCAACACATCGGGCCGTCCGGCCACCGCCGAAACAATGCCCTTGTTGGCGGCCGACGCAGCGCTCACCGCGTTGTCGTAAGCCAAGGGGCCGTCCAACACAGCACCCGTGATCTGTCCGCGATCGGCCATCTTGCACAAGGCAGCCGCATCCAAGGTGCTTTCGATCGCGGGGTTGATGGTCTCCACGGCCGACAAAATCGCCACGTGGGGCACCGCAATGCCGATGGCCTTGGCGAAGTCGATGGCGTTTTGCACGATATCGCGCTTGTCCATCAAGCCGGGGGCGATGTTGACCACACAGTCGGTCAGCACCAAGGGTCGGTTGAGCCCAGGCACATCCATCACAAACGCGTGGCTGGCACGGGTGTTGCCGCGCAAACCCGCCTCGCGCGCCACCGCTGCGCCCAAGAGCTCATCGGTGTGCAGGCTGCCCTTCATCATGGCCGCCGCTGAGCCATCGCGGCACAGGCTGGCGGCCTTGACCGCCGCCGCTTTGGGGGCATCGGGCGTGTCGATGCACTCGCACGCAGACAGGTCCAGGCCGTGGGCTTTGGCCACGGCGCGCATGCGCGCCTCGGGCCCCACCAACAGCGGCACGATCAAGCCCTCACGGGCCGCTTCGATGGCCGCGCCCAGCGACGATGCATCGCAGGGGTAAGCAATGGCCACCCGAATGGGGCCCAAGGCTTGCGCCGCCACCACCAAGGATTTGAGGTGGGGGTGGTTCATGTCCGAAACGTGCGCTGAGGAGGTCATACTTGAATTTTATCTGTGATGTTGACCATGAAAGCCGTGCCCACTGGTCATAACCGACGGCCGTCTGCGTTGTCTTCTTCGCTGGGCTGCCAACCTGCTGGCTTGGGGGCAGAGGCGCATTGCTTAAAAATGCGCCGTGTGCAAGTGGCGCACACGTTCGGATCGAGCCGCTGAAAGCTGTGTCCCACCGGATCTGGAGCGCCCATCGGCAACAAATCGTTTGCGCTGAAAGCGCCACCCAGGTGGGAATCGCTCAGGCTGCTCATGGGCCCGTCCTTGAGGCCACACAAAACCAGTGAGCCACCCAAGCGCGCTCGGCGTTCGGCCTCTTGCGCCAGCATGTGGGCACCCGCCATATCGATGAAGTTCACACCAGGGCAGTTCAGCAACAGGTGTTTCTGCCCCGGCGTCTTGTGGTCAGCCGCCAGCATGGCCTGCTGCACGTGGTCGATCGCGCCAAAAAACAGCGAACCGTCAACGCGCAGAATTTTTAATTGTGGGCAGTCTGGCAGTCCGCTTTGGTTTGACAGGCGCCAATGGCCGCCTTCAAGAACAGGTTTGACATCTTCCATCGGTGGGTGTGAGGTGCGGTTGAGGTACATCACCAGCGACAGCATCACGCCTGCGTAAATGGCAAACTCAAGGTGCAGAAACAGTGTGGCCAAGAAAGTGGTCACCAGCACCAGCGTCTCTTGGCGGCTGCTGCTCAGAATGGTGCGGATGTGGTGAAAATCGATCAAACCCCAAGCCACGAGAAACAGCACCCCCGCCATGGCCGGCAGCGGCAAATAGACCGCCAGCGGGGCCACAAATTGCAGGATGACGGCCAGCAAAACCGCTGAGAACACCGCTGCCAGCGGCGTAAACGCGCCAGCCTGCAGATTCAGGCCGCTGCGGTTGAAGGAGCCACTGGACGGATAGGCGCTGAAAAACGAGCCCAGCACGTTGGACAGACCTTGGCCCACAAACTCTTGGTTGCTGTCGATGCGCTGACCGGACTTGAGCGCCAGCGCCCGCGCGATCGACAAGGCCTCCGTCAGCGACAGCATGGCCAGTGCGATCGCAATGGGCAACAGCTCGCGCAACGAGGCCATCGACAGGTCGGGCGCCGACAGCGGCGGCAGACCCAGCGGGAGCGCGGCCAGCGTTTCAATGCCCGTGCGTGCCGATCCCAGCCATCGGTTGAGCAGCACCGCCAGCACGCTGCCCACCAGCAAGGCCACGATCATGTGGGGTACGCGCGGCGTCAGCTTGCGCGCCAGCACGCTGACCAACAAAGTGGTGACGGCCACCAGCGTGACCCACGGGTTGATGTGATCGAGCTGGCTAAAAAAGGCCCACACCACCTCGGAAAACGTGGCGCCGCGCGCGATCGGTAGGCCGAAAAAGTTTTTGAACTGGCTGGCGGCAATCAGCACCGCCGCCCCAGCCGTGAAGCCGACCACCACCGTGTGGGAGACAAAATTCATCAAAGAGCCCAGACGCAGCCAGCCCAGCGCCAGCATGCACACCCCCGACATGAAGGACAGGCTCAATGCGAGTTGCACGTACTGTGCGCTGCCCGGCTCGGCCATGGGGCTCAGCGAGGCAAACACCACGATGGAGATGGCGGTGGTGGGACCGGACACCATGTGCCACGACGAACCAAACAGCGCGGCAATGATGACGGGCACCATGGCGGCATACAGGCCAAACTCGGGCGGCATGCCAGCGATGGTGGCAAAGGCCACACCTTGGGGCACCAGGATCATGCTGCCGGTGAGTCCCGCACCTATATCGGCGCGCAGGGTTTGTGGCGTCACCCGCGAACGCCAAGACAAAAACGGCAACCAGGCCCGCAGGCGCTCGGTGTTGAAAAATGCGTTCACGGGCTTGAGGGTGGGTGCCCGGTTTTCAAGACACCGTCTGGTAGTACAGGTTTTGCGGGTGCTGGGCCTGAGCAAAGAAGTACCAACGCTCAGCCAGCACACCGGGCGCCTGCAACAGCAACGCGAGCACCCATGGCAGCGCCCCAGCGTCTGTTTGCGTCAAGCCCCACAACAAACACAGCGCCGGCAGTGCAAAACCAAACACCTGGAAACCCAGCTTCACGTTGCGCACGGCGAGAGCGCTGGCGCCGTGGAAAAACTCGCGCGTGTTGAACGCACCAGCCGACATACCCATGGATTTTTGCACCAGCTTGCCCGCCTTGATGCCGGTGGCGCTTTGCAGCGTGGAACGGGGAGCCAGCGCGGTGTTGCGACGCACCGCCATGAATCGCATGAGCCACGCCAACAACACCATCGCCAAGGTGACCCCACCAAAGGTTTGCAACACCGCTTGCTCGCCAGCCAAGGCCGCCAGCGCACACGCCAGCACCATGCCCGAAGACAGGCCAATCAAGGTGAAATTGATGA